>DAOTXK010000225.1:0-44244 GCA_034435395.1 Anaerolineae bacterium
CCGCAGTACATCGAGGAAGATTCAACGGAACAGTAACGAACCGCTTTCCCCCAACAATTTCTTCTTGTACGATTAGGGTGATGTCCGGCTCCGTATCCCCGCATATTTGGGGTGTGGGGCTTGATGGCCGCCGTCAGCCTATCACCTGTGCCGGACCTGGCAGCGGCGGCGGGGCGTCGCCAGGACCGACGCCAATAACCAACCACCGCCTCAGGAGTGACTCATGCCCGTAAGAACGCCCGATTGGGTCAAAGACGCCGTCTTCTACCAGATATTCCCGGACCGCTTCGCCAGGAGCGACGCCGTGCCCAAGCCCGCCAACCTCGAACCCTGGGATTCCCCGCCCACGCCGCACGGGTTTAAGGGCGGGGACCTGCTGGGCGTGGTCGAACGGCTGGATTACCTGACCGACCTGGGGATCACGGCCCTCTACTTCACCCCGGTCTTCCAGTCGGCCTCCAATCACCGCTACCATACCCACGATTACTACCGGGTAGACCCGATTCTGGGCGGCGACGGAGCGCTGCGGGCGCTGTTGGACGCGGCCCATGCCTGCGGCATCCGTGTTGTGCTGGATGGCGTCTTCAACCATGCCAGCCGGGGTTTTTTCCAGTTTCACCATCTGCTGGAATGCGGCGAGCGGTCGCCCTATGTGGACTGGTTCAGCGTGGATGCCTTCCCGCTCAACGCCTACGACTGGAAAGCGTTCGCCGATGGGGCCAGGCCCAATTACCGCGCCTGGGCCGATATGCCCGCCCTGCCCAAGCTCAACACGGAAACGCCCGCCGTGCGCGAATTTCTCTTCGGCGTGGCCGAGCACTGGATCAGGTTCGGCATCGACGGCTGGCGGCTGGACGTGCCGCAGGAGATCGACGACCCGGCCTTCTGGCGGGAATTCCGACGGCGGGTCAAAGGGGCCAATCCGGACGCCTACATCGTCGGCGAGATATGGGAACCAGCGCCGCGCTGGCTGGAAGGCGACCAGCTTGACGCGGTGATGAACTACGTGCTGGCCCGCCCGACCATTGGCTTCTTCGGGGCCAGCAGGCTCAGCGGTCTCCGGCACGGGCCGTACCGAATCCAGGCGATGGACGCGGCGCGCTTTGCGCAGGAGGTGGAGCACGCCATGGGCCTTTACGACTGGCAGGTCGTGCAGGCCCAGCTCAACCTGCTGGGCAGCCACGACACCCCGCGCTTTCTGACCATGGTCGGCGGTGACCAGACGGCGCTGCAACTGGCGGTGCTGTGCCAGATGACGTTGCCCGGCGCGCCCTGCGTGTACTACGGGGATGAGTTGGGCCTGACGGGGGGGTACGACCCGGCCTGCCGCTCGGCCATGCCCTGGGAACGCCTGGCCGAGCATCAGGGCGACATCTGGCGGACGACGAAGGCGGCCATCGCCCTGCGGAAGGCCCACCCGGTCCTGCGGCGCGGCACCTACCGGACGGTGCTGGCGGCGGGTGATCTGCTGGCTTACCGGCGCGATCTGAACGGCTCCCTGGCGCTGGTGGCCTTCAACGCCGGGATGGCGGACGCGCCGGTCGCGCTGCCGGTTGATGGCCCGCCCCTTCAGGTGGCCTACGGCGCACCGGAGGCGTTCACCCAGGCTGACGGGCAGGTCAGCATGGTCATCCCCGCCCGGAGCGGGGTGGTGCTGGTGAGCGATGAGCAGAGTTGAGAGGCAGGACGGCAGGGTCATGTCGATCGGCAAGCTGGAGGCCCCGCAGATGTTGACGGCGCTCGCCGCCGCCGTCTGCCTGGCCGCCGCCGCGCTGCTGTTCGTCGCTTTTTTTTCGCAGGTCTCCGTTGAGGGCACGTCGCTGGCTATCGACTGGCGCGGCGTACACAAGGATTTCGCCGGGGGGACGATCACCTATTATAACGGGCTGCGCAACCCGCCCTGGAGCGTGCTGCCCCTCCTGCCGCTGGGGCTGCTGTCGATGGGGGCCAGTTGGGGGCTGCTGATCTTCTTCACGTTCCTGGTGCTGGTGATCAGCGTGCCGCGCCATCCTCGCCGGGCCGTGTTCTGGCTCAGCGTGCTGCTGTTGACGGTCTCCTACCCGTCGCTGCGTCACAGCGCCGACGGCAACTTCGAGGGGCTGGTCATCGCCGGGGTGCTGCTGCTGATGGTCGGCTACCGCGCCCGCCAGCCTTACCTGCTGGCCGGGGGGATGCTGCTGGCCAGCGCCAAGCCGCACGAAGCCGTCCTGCTGCTGGCCGTGGTGGCGCTTTACCTGTGGCAGACGTGGCCGCCGGGCGAGTGGCTGAAGGCGGCTGGCGCGACAGCCCTGGTGGTCGGGCCGACGCTGCTGTGGCGGGGCGGCGAGTGGTTCGGCGCGCTGACCGGCACCTACCAGCAGGGCAGCATCATGGACATCAGCCTGTGGACGGCCCTCACCCGGACCGGCCTGGTCGCGCCGCCGGTCAGGGCGCTGCTGTGGGGGGGCGTCCTGGGGGCGACGCTGATCGTGGCCTGGCGGGGAGGGCGGACGCTCTCCCGGGAGAAAGTGGGGATGCTGGTCAGCGGCTCGCTGCTCCTCTCGCCCTACGCGGCCGGCAACAACATCCTGGCGGTGCTGGCCCTCGGCATCATCCCTTTGTTCCAGGCCCGGCCCCTGATCGGCGGCTCCCTGATTGCCCTGGCCGATCTGCCGATCCTGATCCCACCTGGTATCTGGTATCGTTGGGGGGCATATTATTCGACGGTTTGGCTGCTGCTGGCCTGGGGGGCGCTGACCTGGCGGGCCTGGCGGGCGACGGATGGCTGCCAGGCCGACGCCCCCTCCGCCCGGTGATCGAGCCGCGCCCTGACCAACCAGGGTCGGCGTGTGTTGTCAGTCGTGAGTAAAAACGGACTTACCATCATGGCCGAGCCAGTGAAACTCAAAAAAGGAGCAACCATTGTCCAGGAGACCAGGCCGCGCACCGACGCCCTGGTGACCTTTGCCGATGGCACGATCCTCGCCGCGCCGGTTGGCACGCCCCTGGAAATGTATGTCAACGTCTGGTATCAGCGGCACGGCGGCGAACGCCCGCTGGCGGCCCTGGTCGATGGCGAACTGCGGGAGCTGACCATCCCGATTGAGCGCGATGTCGCCGTCCAGTTGCTGACGATGAGCAGCAGCGATGGGGCGCGCATCTACCGCCGCTCGCTGGTTTTTTTGATGACCACCGCCGCCGCCGAGCTGTTCCCCGGCGTGCAGGTGGTCGTCCACCACGCCCTGCCCACCGGCGCGTACTACTGCCACCCCAAGGGACGGCCCAACTTCAGCCACGAGGAGCTGGAGGCGCTGGAAAGGCGGATGCGCGAGATCGTCGCGGCTGACGATCCGATCAGCCGCTGGCGCGTGCCGCTGGATGCGGCCCTCCAGTTGTTTCGGGAGCGGGGCGACGACGATAAGCTGCGCCTGATGGAAGTGCGCGACAAAGATTACCTGGTCCTCTACACCCTGCGGGGCAACGCTGACTATTTCTACGGCTATATGGTCCCCTCCACCGGCTACCTGCCGACCTTCGCGCTGCGGCCCTACCCGCCGGACGGCTTCCTGATCATGTATCCCCGCCGGGAAAGCCCGGATGTCATCCGGCCCTACGAGCCGTCGAATAAGATCGCCGCTGTTTTTGAGCAGCAGGCGGACTGGCTGGAACTGCTGGGGGTGGAGGATATCGGGCACCTCAACCGGGCGATCACCGGCGGGCGCGCCCGCGAGTTGATCCTGGTGGCGGAGGCGCTGCACAACCAGCATATCGCCGAGATCGCCGCCGCGATCGCGGCCAGACACCGCGAGGGTGTGCGGCTGGTCCTGATCGCGGGGCCGTCATCTTCCGGCAAGACCACGTTTTCCAAGCGGCTGGCGGTGCAGTTGATGGCCCACGGCCTCAAGCCGTACCCGCTGGCGCTGGATCACTACTTCGTGGACCGCGACAAAACCCCCCGCGACGAAACCGGCGCGTATAACTTCGAGGCGCTGGAGGCCCTGAACCTGCCCCTGCTCAACCGGCAGCTGCTGGGTTTGATGGGTGGGGAGCGCGTCGCCATCCCGCACTTCGATTTCCTCAGCGGCAAATCGGTCCCCGGGGGCACCGTGCAGCTCACCCCCGATCACGTCCTGATCGTGGAGGGCATTCACGGCCTGAACCCGGCCCTGCTGCCGGATGTCCCCGCCGGGCGCACCTACCGGGTCTACGTCTCCGCGCTGACCCAGTTGAACATCGACCGGCACAACCGCGTCCCGACGACGGACGTGCGGCTGCTGCGGCGTATGGTGCGCGACGCCACCTATCGCGGCTATTCGGCGCTGGATACGCTGGATCGCTGGCCCAGCGTGCGGCGCGGCGAGAAGGAGTACATCTTCCCCTACCAGGAGAACGCCGACGTGATGTTTAACTCCTCGCTGGTTTATGAGCTGGCCGTGTTACGCCCGCTGGCGGAGCCGCTGCTGCTCCAGATCAACCGGGATTCGCCCCGCTTCACCGAAGCCAAGCGGCTGCTGTCCTTCCTGCGCTGGGTGCGCCCCATGCCGGAGGAGCAGGCCAAATACGTGCCGGACACCTCACTGCTGCGGGAGTTCATCGGCGGCTCGATCCTGCGCACCTACATGCCCGGCGAAGGCACGGAAAAGGCACCACCGGCGGCGGAGTAGAGGGCCGACAGCCCATGATGGCCGGATTGCCGCGCAGGATGCCCCGGCGAATCCAGGGCGCGGCCTCGCCCGCCCTCTCCCCCAGTGGCACAGTTTGCCATCCATCAGTACAATGCGCGCATGATCAGCAGACCGTCTGGGCCGGACAACGACTATGAACGCCGCGCCGCCAAATACCGTCCGGTGGCTGATCGGCTGCGTGAGATGTATGGCGTCCCGGAATGGCGACCGCACCTGTCGCCGCTGGACGAGCTGGTCAGCACGATTCTCAGCCAGAATACGTCGGATACCAACCGGGACCGGGCCTTTGAGGCGCTTAAGGCGCGCTTCCCCACCTGGGAGGCGGTGCGGGACGCCCCGCTCGACGCCATCATCGAGACCATCCGCCCGGCGGGGCTGGCCAACCAGAAGGGGCCGCGCATCCAGGAGGTGCTGTGGCGCATCACGGAGGAGCGCGGCGAGTTGAGCATCGACTTCCTGGCGGACCTGCCGCTGGCGGAAGCCAAAGCCTGGCTGACCGGCCTGAACGGCGTGGGGCCGAAGACGGCAGCCATCATCCTGCTCTTCGCCTTCGGACGGCCAGCCTTCCCGGTGGACACGCACGTGCACCGGCTGAGTCGGCGGATCGGCCTGATCGGGCCGCAGGTGAGCGCGGAAAAAGCCCACGACCTGATGGAGCAGATCGTGCCGCCGGAGGAGTATCTGGACTTTCACCTGCTTTTGATCGGGCATGGCCGGGAGGTGTGCCATGCCCACCACCCGAGGTGCGAAATCTGTCCGCTCCAGGAGTATTGCGATTATTACCGATCGCTCGTCCCACGTGAAGATGAGTCCCTAGCCAAGTGATTCCTATGACCCAACAGTCCTCCCTCCACCAACCCCAGCGCGGACGCCAGCTGGATGTCGCCCTGGCCAATGCCCGACAGAGCCTCGCCCTGCTCCTGAGCCAGCTTCGGGCGCAGCACTTCGACCCGGCGTATCTGGTCGGGCGGTTGGAGTCGCTCAACCAGTTGCTGGAACAACTGGCCGATGAGCGGCGGAATGTCGGCCAGCAGCAGCACCTGGCGGCGCTGTATGACGTGTCCCGTCTGATCGGATCGTCACTGGACCTGCAAACCGTGCTCGATCAGGTGATGGACGCCATCATCAAACTGACCGGCGCGGAGCGCGGTTTCCTGATGTTGATGGATGATGACGGCAACCTGGTCCCCACCGTGGCCCGCAATTTCGACCAGGAGACGCTGGACAGCGGGGAGTTTCACGTCAGCCGCACCGTGACCGGCCAGGTGGTGGAAACCGGGCAGCCGGTCCTGACCACCAACGCCCAGGAAGACCCGCGTTTTGCCGGGCAGGCCAGCGTGATCGCCAATGCGCTGCGCGGCATCATGGCCACGCCGCTGCGCGTGCGCGGGAAGGTCACCGGCGTGGTTTACGTCGACAATCGGGCGCGGGAGGGTCTGTTTAAGAAGGAAGACCTCGACGCGCTGGACGCCTTCGCCGGGCAGGCGGCCATTGCCATCGACAATGCCCGGCTGTTCGGCGAGACCGACCAGGCGCTCCAGGCCCGCGTGGAAGAGTTGAGCCTGTTGCGGCGGATGGACCGCGAGTTGAACGAGGCCATCGGCGGCGGCGCGGCGATGAGGGTCACGCTGGAGTGGGCGACGCGCATGGCCAACGCCAGCAGCAGCGCGCTCGGCCTGGTGGAAACCGGCCCGGATGACGAGCCGGTGCTGCGGATCGTCGCCTGCCAGGACTGCGGCACGCTGCCAGCGGGCATCGCCGAGGGGGCGGTGGTGTCGCTGAGCAAACACTCCGCCCTGGCGCGGATGATGTCCGGCGCGGACGCGCTGGCGCGGGATGAAGATGGCGGAGGGCAGACGCTGTTGTTCGTGCCCATCCACCATGAGAGCCAGATGATCGGCACGATTATCCTGGCGGCGGACCACGAGTTCAGCGAGGAACAGCGCGATCTGGTCGCCCGCATGGCCGACCGCGCTGCCGTGGCCATCCAAAACACGCGGCTCTTTGAGCGGGTCCGCGCCGCCGACCGGGCCAAAAGCGAATTCGTCAGCGTGGTGGCCCACGAACTTAAGGTGCCCATGACCAGCATCAGCGGGTATGCGGACCTGCTCAAGGTCGCCGGGTCCATCAACGAACAGCAGGCCAACTTTGTGGAGATCATCAAAAACAACGTCAACCGCATGAAAATCCTGGTCAGCGACCTGAGCGACATCAGCCGCATCGAGAGTGGCAACCTCAAGATCAGCTTCCAGCCGGTCGATCCGATCGAGGTGATCCGGGCCGCCAGCGACGGCGCTAAGACACAGATTGAGGAGCGCCAGCATCACTACCACGAGGAGATAACGCCGAACCTGCCGCCGGTCCACGCGGACAAAAACCGCCTGATGCAGGTCCTGCTCAACCTGCTCAGCAACGCGTACAAATACACGCCGGACGGCGGCACGATCACCCTCCGCGCCTGGCGCGAGGACGACCGGGTGTATTTTTCGGTGAAGGATACCGGCGTAGGCATGACCGAGGAGGAGATCACCAAACTGGGGACCAAGTTCTGGCGCGCCGACAACGACCATTCCATCAACCAGCCGGGCACCGGCCTGGGGTTTGCCATCACCCGCAACCTGATCCAGCTGATGCACGGCGACCTGACCATCGAGAGCGCGCCCGGCCAGGGCAGCACCTTCACGTTCTCGATCCCGGTGGCCAGGGGATAAGGCGGGCCATCGCCGTCAGGGTTCAGGGGGGCAACAGGGGGCGGCCATGAACATCACTGTGGGACAGATTCTGGTCTGGGTCATCGTGGGGGCGCTGGCCGGATCGCTGGCGGGCATCCTCATTAAACGCCGGGCCAGGGGCTTCGGGCCGTGGGGCAATTTGCTGATCGGCCTGGCGGGGGCGCTGATCGGTGGCGCGATCTTCGACCTGCTCAACGTCAATGTGGGCCTGGGCCAGATCACCATCGCTGGCGAGGACGTGCTGGCGGCGTTTCTGGGGGCGTTGCTGGTCCTGGCGGCTGTGCATTGGCTGCGGGGTCGGCGGCTGTTTTGAATGGCCGCCCGCCCGCGCCCGACATAACTAACCATTCATAAACGCTGTGAAGGGGGGAACCATGAGATTACCTGGGCGACGACCTATCCGACGGGCGGCCCGCCGAACTGTCCGGCGTGTCAGGCGGCGGCAGGTGCGCCGGCTGCGGCGAGGGACGGCCGCGCTGTTGCTGTTTGGAGCTGCGGCCATCAAGCTGCGCCAGGACGACCTGGCCCGCCTCGAGGCGGCGACCGGCCACGCGGTGGAAGACCTGACCGAGGAACAACTGCTGGCGGCCATGAAAAAACTGGGCATCAACCGGCTGGAGCTCGATGCCGGGGACCGGGCGGCGATCAGCGAGGCGGCCACCGATGAGGACCAGGAGGAGTGAGGAGCTGGCCCGCGTAGCCGCTGGCATGGTCAACGACCCGCCCTGAAGGGGGAACGCCGTAGACATGACCGACCAGGCGAACCCTCCCACCCAAAGGCCGCCCCTGCACCTGTTCCTCTCCCCTCACCTGGACGACGCCGTCCTGAGCTGCGGCGGACTCATCCACCAGCTGGTCGCCCAGGGTTGCCGCGTGGTGGTCTACACCCCGATGGCGGGCAAGCCGCCCCGCGACCTGCCCGACTCCCCGATCCTGCGCGACCTGCACGCGCGCTGGGGGACGCCGGGCAATCCGGTGGAGGAACGCCGCCGCGAAGACATCCAGGCGCTGCGCAGCCTGGGCGCTATCGGGCGGCACGGCCCGATCCCCGACTGCGTGTACCGCGTGGCTTACGGACCGGGCGGGGAACGTCGGGCGCTTTACCCCACTGAAGAGTCGTTGTGGCAGCCGCCCCATCCCGCCGACAGCGCCGCGCGGCTGCTGGAGGCCACGCCGCTGGTTTATGCCGAGACGGCCGTGCTGCATGTCCCCCTGGGGGCGGGAGGGCACGTCGACCACCGGCTGGTGCGGGACTGGGGACGGCGGCTGGCGCGTGCCCATTCCGGCCTGACCGTGTTATACTACGAAGAATATCCGTATAATACCGACCCCTCCGCCGTGGAGGCTGCCCTGGCGGCCTTCGCACCGCAGACGCTCACCCCCATCCTGTACCCGCTCAGCGAGGCGGCGCTCCAGGCGAAGATAACGGCTATTGCTTGTTATGCCAGCCAGATCAGCACCTTCTGGCGGGATGTGCCGGCCATGGCCCGCGCCGTGCGCGACAACGCCCGGCAGATCGGCAATGGCCAGCCGGCCGAACGTTTATGGCAGGTCCGGACCGACTGGCAACAGGCCCAGGAGCAGCCTTCATGAGCGATGAATTGATCCAGCAGGCCCGTCTCCTGCTGGAGGAGATGAAAGCGCAGGCCACCCAGAGGACGATGATCCCTGCCCGCGTGCCGGACCAGATCACCGCCGTGATCGACCTGCTGGACCAGATCGCCGCCGCCAGCAGCGCCCCAGCCCTGGCCCCCGGGACCGGCGAGCCGGCTGACCCGGCAACTCTGATGGAAAAACTCCGCTCGGAGACCTCCCAGTTTATCTCCACTGCCGTGCACGAGATGCGCATCCCCCTGACCAGCATCCGGGGCTACTCCGACATGCTGAACAAACAAATCCTGGGGCCGCTGAACGAGCAGCAGTTGCAGTTCATGGACATCATCCGTGCGAACGTCCTGCGCATGGAACAGCTGATCGCCGACGTGAACGACATCAGCAAGCTGCGCGCCCAGCGGCTGCACCTGGAGCCGCGCCTGGATATGGCCAAAAACATCATCCAGCTGGCGGAAAAGGCGACCCGTCCGCTGGCCGAGGAGCGGGGTCAGCAGTTGATGTTCGAGGTGCCGGACGGCCTGCCGCTGCTTAACGTGGACGGCAACCGTATCGCGCAGGCCCTCGGCAACCTGATCCGGAACGCCCTCTCCTATTCGCCGGCAGGCAGCACGGTGACCGTCACCGCCCGCAACGAGGACGGCCGGCTGCGGGTCGAGGTCCGGGATCAGGGCATCGGCATGACCGAGGACGAGCAGGCTCGCCTGGGGGAGCCGTTCTGGCGCTCGGATCACGAGGTCGTGCGCAGCGTCAAGGGGCACGGGCTGGGTTACGCCGTCGCCAAAGGGCTGATTGAGCTGGCGGGCGGCGAGATGTTTTACGAAACAGAGTTTGAAAAAGGCAGCACCTTCGGCTTCACCCTCCCCGGCATAAGCTGACCTTCTCTTGTCTCATAAACGGCGATCCAATGGCTTTACGCGCTGCCTGAGATGCGCTAAACTGCGCCCCATCGACGCCAGGGCGGCAGGTGTCCGCAGCGCCTGCCGTTTTTTTGCGCCAGCATTCTACCGACCAGGAGTGAGCGTTCCCCCATGACCGCTGTCTCAACCGCACGCCAACAGACACAGGCGGGCCTCGGCCCGCTGCTGATCGCCTATGCCGGGTTTATCCTGCTCGGCCTGCCGACCGGTATCCTCGGCGTGGCCTGGCCCTCCATCCGGGATACCTTCGGCGGGCAGAACGACTGGTTCGGCGTGCTGTTTACGGCCAGCACCATCGGCTACACGCTGGCCAGCACCAGCAGCGGGCGGTTGGTGGCGCGGCTGGGCATGGGGACCTTCCTGCTGCTGGGCAGCCTGGTGACGCTGCTGGGCCTGCTGGGATACGCCCTCGCCCCGGCCTGGTGGGTGCTGGTAGGGGCGGGCCTGGCCGCCGGTTTAGGCTCCGGCGTGATCGACGCCGGGCTGAACACCTATGTGGCCACCAACCACAGCGCCGGGCGGCTGAACTGGATGCACGCTTTCTTCGGCGTGGGGGCGACGCTGGGGCCGCAGGTGATGACGCGCGTGCTGGACGCCGGGATCGGCTGGCAGTGGGGTTACCTGGCGGTGGCCGCTCTGCAGCTCGGCCTCACCCTGGCCATCGGCCTGACCCTGCCCCGCTGGTGGCTCAGCAGGGACTCGGATGATTCCACCGCCGCGAACGGGGCGCGGGCGGTCGAGACGCTGCGGCTGCCGGTCGTCTGGTTCGGGATCGCGCTGTTCATCCTCTACACCGGCATCGAATCCACCGGCGGCAACTGGACGTTCACGCTGTTCGCGGAAGGGCGGGGCGTCGACCCAAACGCCGCCGGGCTGTGGGTCAGCCTCTATTGGGGCGGGCTGACGGCGGGCCGCTTCCTGATGGGGGCTATCGCCGACCGGGTGGAAAACAACCTGCTGCTGCGCCTGTGCCTGAGTGGCACCGTTTTCGGCGCGCTGCTGATCGCGCTCAACGTCAGCGGCCTGCTCAACCAGGCGGGCATGGCGTTGATGGGCCTGGCGCAGGCGGCGGTCTTCCCGACGCTGATCGCTGTCACGCCGGGCCGGGTGGGGCCGGCCCACGCGGCCAACGCCATCGGCTTCCAGGTGGGGGCGGCGGGGGTCGGGTTCGCCATCCTGCCCAGCCTGGCGGGCGTGCTGGCCCAGCAGATCGGCCTGGAATCGATCCCCCCGGCCATGGTCATCAGCGGGCTGCTGTGGCTGGTTCTGTACGAGGTCAGCGTGCGCTGGGCGGCCCGGCGCGAACGGGTCGCTGTTGCGAATTGATCGGCGGCGGCGGATTGTTAGCGAAGCGGCACCCGCCGAATCGGCCTGATCCAGAAGAATCTGCCGCCCATGGTAATAACTGTCATGCCACAATTGAGGCGCGAATAATCATTATCGCTCCGCGTCCAGCCGTTCCAGGAAGCCCCCGATGGTCACCACGTACAGCCCATAGTCCGGCTCCCAGAGGGCGTGGCCGCTATCTTCCAGCCGGACCACCCGCGCATCCGGCAGAAGCTCCAGGTACCGCTCGGTCGCTTCCACCGAGAGCCGCGACCCTGGCTGCCCGCCGCGCAGGATCAGGACCGGGCAGGTGATGCCCGGCAGGTAGTCCCACAGCGGGATGTCCTCCGCCTCGCGCTGGAGACCCTCGGCCACGTGCGGCATCAGGCGCTCAGAGACCGGAATCCCCCGGCAGGTCGATTCCAGGAAGTGGGCAATCCATTCCGGCGACATGGCGGGGTGGTGGGCCGGGTAATCGCCCAGGATCAGCCCGGCCAGGCGGGCCGGCTGGCGGGCAGCATAGGCCAGCGCATAGGCCACCCCCCGCGAATAACCCATCAGGCAAAAAGGGGGCAGGTCCAGCGCATTCACCAGCGCTTCCACGTCGGTGGTGTGGTCGATCAGCGTGTAGCCGCGCTGGGGCGAGCCGCTCTGGCCACGCCCGCGCAGGCTGAGGGCCAGACAGCGACGCGGGGCCAGCGCCTCCAGCAGGTCGGCGTAGTCCTCCGCCGCCTCCGCCGTGCCCGGCACGATCACCAGCGGGGATAACTCGCCCAGCGCCACCGGGGCGTTGGTGAGGTAATGCAGCCGCACTTCCCAGTTCTGGACCCAGCCTTCCCACAAGGGCATCAGCGACGTGTTCCCTGAAGATCATGGTTGTGGGGCATCAGACGGCGGCCCCAGCTCAAGCGCGTGTGACAGGAACCACTGGTACAGCTCCGGGTTCTCGTAGGTCTCTTTCCAGGAGTCGTGCTCGGCCTCCGGGTAAACGGTGAAGCGGACGTTCCCGCCGCACGCCTGGAGCGCTTCCACCAACACCTCGGACGACTCCAGCGGCACCACTGCATCCTTCGCGCCGTGAAAGACCCAGGTCGGCAGGTGTTTGATGGCGCACACCCGCTCCGGGAAGCCGTAGGCCCACACCCCGCCGCCGCAGATCGGGGCGATGGCGGCGAAGCGGTCCGGGTATTCCACCGCCAGGTGCCAGGTGCCGAAGCCGCCCATGCTCAACCCGGTCAGGTAGATGCGGCCTGGATCGACGGCATAGCTGGCGATGGTCTCGTCCAGCAGGGCGATCAGGACTTCCAGGTAATCCGACCACCAGTGGTCCGATGGGCACTGCGGCGACACGGCGATGAAGGGGAACTCGTCCAGCAGCATTGCCATCTTGGGGATGCCATGCGTCTTCACCAGCGACAGGTCGTCCCCGCGCTCGCCCGCCCCATGCAGAAACAGGATCAGCGGCCACGTCTGGCCCTGCTCCGTATGGTAGCCATCTGGCAGGTGGAGCAGGTAGTTCAGCTTCACCGTCCGCGTGATCTGCGCCTCCAGCGCCTTTTCTTGTTCGATCATGTCGCCCTTTTCCCCTTTGATAAAACCTTCCATGATCACGCCGGGCCTTGATCCCCGGAATCCCGTCCGGTCAGGCTCTCGCAGCGTGTCCCCCCACGCCCGGCCTCACCGGTGATCGGCCAGCGCCGCTTCCAACTCGGCCAGTGTCACGTCCTCCAGGGAGTTCACCAGCATGTCCGCCGCCGAGAAGTTCATGCGCCGGGTCAGCTTGTTGGGCACGATCACGCAGAACATCCCGGCGTAACGGGCGGCAGCCGCGCCATGTGGCGAATCCTCCAGCACGATCACGGCCTCCGGCGGCGCGCCGACCGCCTCCGCCGCCTTGAGGAACAGGTCCGGCTCCGGCTTGACCCGCGCCACATCGTCGGCGCAGATGATGGCATCGAAGTGGTCATACAGGCCCAGCCGCCGGAGGTGGCCGTCCACCCACTGGCGATCCGAGCTGGAGCCGATGGCCAGCCGGACGCCCGCCGCCTCCGCCTCGGCGATCAGGCGGGTGACGCCGGGCAGGATGGGCTGCAACTGCACCAGTTCCAGCTCGCGCTGGTAGCGGCGTTTGTCGACCGTCGCCCAGTCGAGGGAATGGCCCAGGCGCGCTTCCAGGTCGGCGTAGGGGTCGAACGACTCCCGGCTGTAGGCCGTGCCGATGGAGCGTAACCAGTCGGCGACGGGCAGCTCATGCCCATACTCGCGGTAAAGCTCTTGCCAGGAGATCAGGACCGTGATCTCGCTGTCGATGATCAGGCCGTCAAAGTCGAAGATAAGCGCTTGCAGCATGGTGGTACCGCCTCTCCCTGCGGGCATGTGAATGCGTGGTGTGAAAGGGCCTTATCATCCCGCCAGCCGCTCCCGCAGCCGCTCCGCCGGGAAGGGCCGCCCGTGCCCCGGAAAGATGCGCCGCGCCCCGGCGTCGAGCAGCTTCTGCCAGCTGGCGTAAATGGCCGCGCTGTCGTCGCCAAACGGCGGGAAGATCGGCCCCCGGTTGAACGGGTAGTGGTTGACGGCCAGGTCGCCGACGAAGGTGTCCCCATTTTCGCCCAGCACCGTGATCGACCCGGCGGTATGCCCCGGCGTGTCCACGATATGGCCGTCCAGCCCGTACCCGGCCAGCGACTCCCCGCCTTTCACGCCATGGTCCGCCCGGCACGGCGCGAACCGGAGCGGCAGCAGGCGGTTCAGCCCGGCCAGGACCGCCGTCGACGCCTGGCCGTAAGGCGTGGTCCCGCCCGGCACGACCACCGTCCCCTGAGACAGCAGGTCGGCCTCCGCCGCGCTGACCATGACCGGTGCCCCGCACCGCTCCTGGATCGCTCGCAGCGACCCGACATGATCGAGGTGGACATGCGTGACCACGATCAGGCGGATATCCTCCGGCTGGAGGCCGCGCCCCGCCATCGCCCGGAACACACGGCCCGCCACACCCGGAATCCCGGCGTCGATCAACAGACAGCCGTCGCCCGCCGGGACCAGGTAGGCGTTCGACCAGCCCAACCAGAGGCGCAGCGGCTCGGTGATCCCCATCGTTCCCCCGCTTCTCACCCCCCGCGATCGCCCGGCGCGCCGATCCCGACGGTCAGCGCTCTCCCGCCAGCGCGTCCCAGGCGGCCCGGTACTGGCGCAGCCGGGCCACGTCCTGTTCCTGGATGGCGGGCAACTGCAACACATCCATGTTATCGCGCAGGTCAGCCAGCTTGACCTGCCGGGCCAGGGCGTTCGGCTTGAGGCGGGCGATGAACGCCTGGTAGGATTCGCCCTGCCGCCGGGTCAGGGCATCCACCGCCGCAATCACGGCCTCCGGATATCCAGCCTGGCGCAGGTCGTCCAGCGAGCAGGCGGTATCTTCCACCACATCGTGCAGCGCGGCCACCATCAGGACTGTTTCGACCATGGCGGGCGTCGCCGAGTCCGCGCGCAGCGCGGTGGCTAGGTAAACCATCATTCGCAGCGGATGCAGGATGTACGGCTCGCCGTTGAAGCGCCGCTGCCCACGGTGAGCCTGCGCGGCGAGTTGAATCGCATCTTCCAGGGTGGCTCCAGCCATGATCACCCATCTCCTGGGGGAAGCTTACCATGCCTGCCCCCATCCCCACAACGAACGGGCGGCCCGCGCCACCCGTTTCACCCGGCCTGGCCAGCGAACCTCGCCTCTGGCCCTCACTCCGCCGGCATCTCATACGGCCCCAGGTCAGCGCCCCCGCTGACGACCCGCGGGTTGCCCAGCAGGTCGAAGGGCGGCAGCGCCTCCACGTTGGTATACAACCCTATGTCGCGGGCCATCGCCAGCGGCCCCAGCCGGTAATCGCCGGCATCGGGATCGACGAACCCCGGATCGAAGAAGTCCAGCCCACAGCAGCCGCCGCCCGCCGTCGCCAGCGCCGCGAAGGGCTGTGCGCCCGGACCGACGATCAGCTCGTTCTGCCTGGCCCAGATCAGGCCCTGCCCGTTGGCCGGGTCGTAAAATAGCGTCTTGCGCACGTCCAGCTCAAACGCCCCGGACACCCACAGCGCCCCGGAATTCTGGTAGAAGATGCTGTTGATAATGGTCAGGCGGCCAGGGTCTTCCGGGTGATCGTAAGCCACCGTCCCGGCATAGGCCTGCTCGCCGTAGGCGTGGCGGGCGATGGTGCTGTGCAGGATACGGCAGGTGCCGCCCCCGTCGAACACGATGGCCGCGTCCGCGCCGGTGTTATAGACCAGGGCGTTGATCACGTCGCCATCGTGCCACAGTTTGATGCCGTTGCGGCCCAGGTCATGCACGATCACATTGGCCACCGCCACGCGCGTGGCTTTGAAGTCCAGGCCATCCGCGCCCGCGCCGGTGATGGCCGCATTAAAGACGACCACGTTATCGCCGCTCTCAACGGCCACCGCGTCCCCCCAGGAGCCAACCTCCACGTCCGCGCCGGTCGCCAGGTCGACCGACAGCGCCTCGAAGCGCACGTCGTCGCACGGCCCCTCGCCGCAGTTGAAGCCGATCAGCGCTCGCCGGATGGCCACATCGTAGACCAGCAGCCCCTCCACCACCGGCACCGGATTGGGGCTGACATCCGGGATGACCGAGCGGATGGCATCGCCCGCCCCTTCGATCCACAGATGCCGCAGGACCAGGTTACGCTGCGGCGTTTCCGTCCGCCCGAAGTAGACGCCCACGCCATCCTGAAAACCGCGAATCACGAAGCCGTCGATCACCAGATCGTCGGCGCGGGCCGTGATGGCGGGCAGCCAGTCCCAGTCCGCGCTGCGCGGGACCAACGCCGCCCCGCCGACGTGCTCCGCCGCCAGGGTGACGCCGGGCGTGCTCAGGAGGATCGAATCGTCGTACACCCCCACCGGGTATTCACCGTCGGCCACCAGGATCAGGTCGCCGCTCTGGGCCAGCGCGGCGGCGCGCTCGATGCTGGCCAGGGGATCGCCCGCCTCGCCGGAGGCCCCATCATCCCCGTCCGTGGCCACGTGCCAGATGCGGCCCCCTTCAGCCGGCTGGTGCGGGCGGAGGGGATTGGCGGGGAAAGCCTCCCAGGCGATGTCGATGATGGTGGGGAAGGTTTCGACGGTGAACGCCCCGGATGGGCCGCAGATCACGCCGCCACAGATGCCCGGCTCCTCAATATACGTCGGCTCCCACTCCTCCGGCCCCTGGGCCAGCGCCAGCTGGGCCGCCAACAAGACCAACGCCAGAATCATCGGCTGCCGCACACGCATCATGCCTTCTCCCTACTCGTGAGGGTCATCACGGGCATTATATAACAGGTGGGCGAACGACACGCGGGCCGCCCTCCCCGCGAGTTGCCCGCGCCGCGCAGAATGCTTACCATGAGAGAGGTGCCACAGGGGACTGAACTGGGGACTGGACAAAGGAGAACACAGATGAACCGGTATTTTCTGTCAGCAATGGCGGCCATGTTGCTGCTCACGGGCCTGGCCGGACCGCTCGGCGCGGGAACGGCCCAGGCGCAGGAAGGGTTGATCTTCATCGAGAGTCAGCCGGATGCGGCCGCGCTCTATATGGGCAGCCTGGCGTACATCCGCGACGAGCTGACCATCCCGGCAGGCATGACGGCGCACATCGCCCTGCCCGCGACGACCCTGCGCGATTCCCTGGTCATCACCGAGGATGGCCAGCGCCTGCGCAGCTATCGTTATGTGACCGGCGGCGACACGGCAGCCCCACAGCCGTCCGCCATCTTCACCAACTTCGCCATCGTCTCCAGCGGGGGTGGGGAGGGACGCCCGCTGGTGGTGACCTGGGACCCCCCGGCGGGCGACCAGCCGCGCCCGGTCGTGCTGGAGTATCTGGCCACCGGGGCCGGGTGGGAGCCGGTTTACGACCTGACCATCCTGGAGGAGAGCGGCGCGGACAGCCAGGTGATGTTCGGCTTTGACGCCCGGATCAGTAACACCAGCCTGATCCTGGACGGGGTCGAGATTCGGCTGGTGGCCGGGATGCCCGGCGCGGATAGCGAATACCGGCCCGATATGACCGCCACCCAGGCCAATATCGGCTACGCCCAGGACCAGGCCGCGGCGGTGGGCGGCCCGGTGGCGATCAACCACGTCTACGAAGTCGGGGCGCTGATCGTCCCCCAGAGCGAGGTGGTGCGCCACAACCTGGTGTACGAGCAACTGGAGGCGCGTCGCCTGCTGGTGTGGGATGCCCGCTTCGGCCAGCGGGTGGACGTGATCTACAAAGTGCAGAACAGCACCGACGTGCCCTTCGTGGCGGGCAACGTCTACGCGTACCAGGATGCGCTGTATGTCGGCCAGGATCACATCGAATGGACGCCGGCAGGCAGCGAGGGCAGCGTCACTGTCGCCGGGCTGAGCAGCGTCCGCGTGCGGCGCACGGAGAGCGTGGAGAACATCGGCAGCTTCGACGACGACCGCTACCGGCATACGGTCACGCTGGCCGTCACCAATCACGGGGGCGAGGACATCGACCTGACCGTGCTGGACGCCTGGAACCAGGCCGGCCAGAACTACCGCTTCAGCCACGAGCCGACGCGCCAGGGCAACAACGTCCTGCGCTGGGAGCTGACCATCCCCGCCGGGGAGAGCGTCGAGGTCGTCTATACCTTCATCGTGGATTAGCCCCCAGAAGCAGGGTGTGGTCCCGCCGGGGCGCTGGCCTGCCACCCTGGCGGGAATCGCCATTCCCTCCCAAGCCAGCGAGGCCGGGCTTGCCTGCCCCGGCCTCGGCGGTGTGTATTCTGGGTAGTCCCGGTACGGGTGATGTTGGGCGTGCTCAGCTCGCGGGCGGCAGGAGCACGCCGTCGATGACGTGGATCACGCCGTTGGCCGCTTCGATGTCGGTGATGATCACCTGGATGGTCTCATTCAGGTAGACGTTGCCATCGCGCACGCTGATGGTGATGTCTGAGCCTTGCAACGTGGTCACGGCGCTCAGCCCCACCACGTCAGCTGCCATGGCCTGGCCGGACACCACATGGTACAGCAGGATGTCGGTCAGCGTCTCGGTGTCGGCCAGCAGAGCGGCCGGCTCGATGCCCAGCGCGGCCAACGCCGCTGCGAAGGCATCATCGGTCGGGGCGAAAACGGTGAAGGGACCCTCACCGCTCAGCGCGTCGACCAGATCGGCGGCCTGCACGGCGGCCACCAGTGTGGTGAAGCGCCCATCGGCCACGGCGATCTCAACGATGTTGCCGGGGGCAACGGGCAGGCTCATCACGTCACCGCTGGGGGAAGTCAGCGGGGCGTACACCCAGCCGATCTCGCCGTTGTAGCTGATCTGAATCCAGTCGCCAGCCTCATTGCGGGCCAGCGCCTCCGCGCGGTCATTGATGCGGAAGGTGCCAATGATCCGCTCATTGAGGCCAGGGCCAGCGCGGAACCTCAGGTTGCTGGGGCCGTCATTGGTCACGCTGAAAGGCGGCAGGAGCACGCCGTCGATGACGTGGATCACGCCGTTGGCCGCTTCGATGTCGGTGATGATCACCTGGATGGTCTCATTCAGGTAGACGTTGCCATCGCGCACGCTGATGCGGATGTCCAGGCCGTTGAGCGTGGTCACGGCGTCCAGGCCGACCACGTCAGCTGCCATGGCCTGGCCAGCCACCACATGGTACAGCAGGATATCGGTCAGCGTCTCGGAGTCGGCCAGCAGAGCGGCCGGCTCGATGCCCAACGCGGCCAACGCCGCCGCGAAGGCGTCATCGGTCGGGGCGAAGACGGTGAAGGGGCCTTCGCTCTTGAGGGCATCCACCAGACCGGCGGCCTGCACGGCGGCCACCAGCGTGGTGAAGCGCCCGTCGGCCACGGCGAGGTCGACGATGTCCGGTTGCTCCTGCGCCAGGGCGGGCACCATGGACAGTGCCAGCAACAACATCGACACCAGGACCAGGGTAACTTTACGCATGGTATCTCTCCTTAAAGTGAACTTGACTGACTTGTACATGTATTGTACATAAAAACTATACACATTGGGACCCGCCGTGTCAATAACTAAACATTAGAATTGGATGAGTATCGGTTTTGTCCAGATTAGGGTGTCCCAGAAGCCGCCGTGAGCCAGCCTCCCGACCGGTGGCTACCCGGTCGCTGGTGAGGCGATGCCATACTGGTAGTGGATGATGGCTTCTGGGGGCGGCGCGTCTCCGTAGATCATGCGGGTGGAGCGACGCTGGTAGCGCAGATCATGGTTGTGGGCGAAGACCGTCGCCTGGGCGTTGTGGTCGGGGATGTCCACGCGCACCTGCCGCCCGATCAGCGCGCCGAGCGCCGTCCGCAGCAGCTTCTCCGCGCCCCAGGGGGAGCGGTGGACCCAGGGGCCGATGTGAACCAGGTTGGGGGCTTTGGTCTGGGCCAGCGCGAAGCCCACAATCTCCCCGTCCTCTTCATCGACCCAGCCCAGGCGGGGGAAATCGGTGGCCAGGCGGCGGATGATCCGTCCGCGCGACACGCCGAAGACCTGCCCGTCCAGCGCCACCACCCCCTCCAGGTCGGATCGACGCAGCGGGCGCGCCCGTGGGCCGAGGTAATCGCTGGCCCGCCCCGTCCACATCTCGATATGGTAGAGCGGGCGGAAGCCCATTTTTTCATAAAGCGGGCGTCCCGCCGCCGCCGCATCCAGCATGATGTGGGCCACGCCCTGCGACTGGAGATACTCCAGGGCCGCCAGCGTGACCTGCCGCCCGTATCCCTGGCGCTGGCAGTCGGGGTGCGTGATCACCATCCCGATCCAGGCGCGGTCCTGCCCATAACCCATGGCGATGGCCGTGGCGATCAGCCGCTCCCCCTGGGCGATGCAGAAACAGCCCCGCCCACCCCAGACGATCAGCCGCGCCCAGTCCTCAACCGTGTGCCCCCAGCCCACCGCCCACGACAGAGCCTGAGCGCGGGCGGCGTCCTCCAGGCGCAGGCGGCGCAGGACCGGCTCACGGGGTCCTTTCTCCCCCCAGACCAGAGCCACAGACCTTCCCTCCTGAAGTCCCGGCACATCAATATTATTCATGCGGGCGGCGCGGCGCGCCAAGCCAGCCCTGGTTAGGATTTTCAGGCCAACATCGCGCTTTTGGCGAACACCTGTATAATGCAGTCACCGGCATGGTCATGGACACGGCGAGGTCCGCTATGGATACCCTGGTCATCGCGCTGCTGCTCATCATCCTGGCCCTGGTGATCGTGATCGCCATCCTGCTCCGCCAGCGGGGCACCGGGGACCGCGACCTGGAAGCGCAGCTCCGCAACCTCCAGCTCGGTCTGGTTGAGCTGCGCGCGCACGCCAGCGCCCGCCAGTCGGATACGCACTCGCTGGCCGCGCGCATCAACGCCGTGCAGATGGGCCTCAGCGAGCTGAACGCTTACGTCAAGGCGCGTCAGGAAACCGAGCGCCGCACCATGGAATCGATCCGGCGGCTGGAGACCGTGATCGCCGGCACGCAGACCAAAGGCGCTGCCGGGGAGAACATCCTGGAAGCCGTGTTCGCCAAGCTGCCACCCGACTGGCAGCTCCGCGACTTCCGCATCGGGGACCGCACGGTCGAGTTCGGCCTGCGCCTGCCCAATAACCTGGTCCTGCCCATCGACAGCAAGTGGACGGCCACCCCGCTGCTGGAGCTGTTCCTGGCTGCCGAGGATGTCGGCGAGCAGCTTCGGCTCAAGCGGCAGATCGAGTTCGCCGTGCTGCGTAAGGCCAAGGAGGTCCGTAAGTACCTGGACCCGCACCTGACGACGCCGTTCGGCGTGGCCGTCGTCCCCGACGCCGTCTACGACCTGTGCGCCGGGATTCAGGCGGATGTCTTCCAGTTGAATGTGGTGCTGATCAGTTACAGCCTGTTTGTGCCGTACCTGCTGCTGGTTTTCCAGACCATGCTCAAGGCCGGGCAAAGCCTCGATATGCAGCGGCTGGAATCCTACCTGGGCAGCGTGGAAGAAGGGCTGACGGCGCTGCAAGGGGAGATCGAAGGGCGGCTCTCGCGGGCCATCCGCATGTTGAGCAACTCCCGCAGCGAGATGCGGACTTACCTCAGCCAGGTCAGGGGCGGCCTGCGCGGCCTGCAGGTCAACGCTTCGGCTCATGCGCTGCCGGAGGAAACGTCCGCCCAGGAAAACTCGCTCGATGCTGCCGCGCCGCGCCTGCCCGGCATGTGACATTTTGTCGGGCTGGCGTCCGACATTCGCCCGCTATTGGTGATTTTTATCACATTACGCCGCCCCGTCATCCTGCTATGATCGAGGCGTCTATAACCCTTTGCCTGAGGCTAGTCAGAGGTGGACAATGGCATCACCCGTGATCAACAAAGATGAGTGCAGCGCCTGCGCCGCCTGCGCGGACCAGTGTCCGGTGGAAGCGATCGCCGAGACCGACGACGGCTACTACGAGATTAATCCCAGCATCTGCGTGGAGTGTGAGGGCTACGCCGACTCGCCGCAGTGCGTGGACATCTGCCCCAGCGAGGCCATCACCTACACGGGCTGACCTCGCCCACCTGCTCCAACCTGAGAGGGCGCGTCGCTGCGCGCCTTCTTTTGATTCCCCGCCACATCCCCACTGAGGCGGGTGCGCCCGCCTGGCTCCTGGCAGTCCCTCCATATGGGCCAACAAAAGCAAGGCGCATGCGTATCTCTGTTCCCTCCACCTTCGACACGCGAATACAACCCTGGATGGACTCGACGGTTCCGCTGGAGCAGGGTAGTGGATAAAACTTCCGGGTTGCATGCTTGTTTTGCTGTCCTCATGGGACATGATACAATATCAAGATATCCAAACGGGGTCTCAAAGCCCCTGAAGTCTTCCAGTTTTGCGTCGCCAGTCTTGGCAAATGGTGTGTTAGAATTTCTGGTTCTGCCAAAAGTATCAAATCAGACACTGCACTTACTAGATGCTTAACAAGTTTAGGCGAAGTGGGCCCCACTCAACGTAAAAACCGCGAGGGGTGATTTGCTGGCGAATTTCTCCCAGCATTTTTCCTCACCATCCCCCGAATAGGAGTGCCAACATGAAACGCCCTGCCCTATTAGTCGCTATCTACCTCCTTGCGCTAATTTTGGTTAAGTCTGCCCACGCATCAGTAACTATGCCCTTTACTGGAAGCGATCGGCTTCAGATCGCAAATGCGATCTACTATGTGCGCCCAGACGGCGGCAGCGCCGAACAGTGCACGGGCCTCGCTGATGCACCCTATTCAGGCAGTGGAACTGGACAACCATGTGCCTGGAACCACCCCTTCCAGGCCCTGCCACCGAGTAACACGCCGCGCATAACCGGAGGCGATACGCTGATCATTGCCTCCGGTGAATACCCTATGGGCTACGGGGCACCAGGAGCCGATAGCTGTGATGAAGGGGGCTCGTTTGACTGCCTCATGCCGCCCATTCCAAGCGGGCCTACGCCTGACCGTCCGACCCGTATCCTGGGAGCGGGATGGGATTCCGGTTGCTCAACTCCGCCTGAATTGTGGGGAACAGGCCGTCCCTGGTTTATTATAAACCTGACCGATTCCAGCAATGTCGAAATCGCCTGCCTGGAAATTACTGACCACTCCGGCTGTGTCGAAAACCACACCGGCGGGCTGGCCTGTGAGCGCGACAATCCGCCGTATGGGGATTGGGCTGCCTATGGGCTTCATGCAGAAGACTCGACCAACGTCTATCTCCGGAATCTCAACATTCATGGGCTGGCAGCGGGCGGGGTTCACGCCGGGCGGCTGACCGATTGGACGGTGGAAAACGTGCGTATTGCCGGGAACGGCTTTGTGGGCTGGGATGGCGACTTGTGGGATGACGAGGGTGACTCGAACACGGGGACCCTCATCTTCCGGCGCTGGGTGGTAGAGTGGAATGGTTGTGGCGAAACCTATCCGGAGGGTGAGCCGGTCGGCTGCTGGGGGCAGGAGGCGGGTGGCTACGGCGATGGCGTGGGAACGGGCGAAACAGGTGGCGATTGGATCATCGAGGATTCGGCCTTCCTTCACAACACCTCGGATGGTCTCGATTTGCTGTACCATACGCTGGGCGGAAGCGTGACCCTCAACCGTGTGCGGGCTGAGGGCAACGCGGGCAACCAGATCAAAGTCGCCGGACCGACCACGATTACGAACAGTGTGCTGGTCGGTAACTGCGCCTTTTTTGAAGACCAGCCTTTCACCTATTGGGTCGATCATTGCCGGGCGCTCGGCAACACCTGGGAAATTGCCTACACAAGCGGTGAGCAGGTCTCCATGGTGAACTCCACCGTGTACGGCCAGGGGGACGGGTTGGTCGGAGCGGGACCGCGTGAAGGCTTCCAGTGTGACGGCTCAGAGACCGTCCGCGTTCAGAACAGTATCTTCGTGGGCGATGCTGATTATTTCGATCCCTCCGATGTCACCTTTTTCTTTTACCAGGAGGGTTGCGGCAATCTCAAGCTCGACTCTGACTACAACATTGCCTTCAACACCAAGAATATCGAGTGCGGGGCCAATGGTGACTTCGTGGTTTCCGGCAGCCATGATTTCTGCGAGGACCCTCGGCTTTCCGGACCACTTGCCGGCCCTGACTTTGGAATGACATTAATGCCCGATAGCCCGGCCATTGACACCGGCAACAGTACGTACTGTCCGCCTGACGACTATCTTGGCAATCCCCGCCCTGCGGACGGCAATGGCGATGGCAACGCCGTCTGTGATCGGGGGGCTTATGAGTAGATCATTTGGCTATTCAGGTTCATCCAACCAAACGGCTTTCCCCAGGTCTTGAAGAAAAGCTGGTATTCTTCATGACACCGTTTGTCAAGGGTGATCAGCGGCATCCTGCCTCACAGCGGATAAACCGGAATCCCCAGCGCCTCTAACACGGCCACCAGCAGCGGCGCGATGAGGAGCGCGGGCAGGAAGTTGGCCATGCGCGGCTTCTTCACGTCCAGCAGGATCAGCGACAGCCCGATCAGCAGCAGGCCGCCGGTGGCCGTCATCTCCGCGATCATCGGCTGGCTCATGACCTGACCCGCCGTCGCCCCCAGCAGCGCCAGTCCGCCCTGCACCACAAACACCGTGATGATGCTGAAGGCCACACCCGGGCCCATCGCCGAGGCGAACGCCAGCGAAGCGAAGCCGTCCAGCACGCTCTTGATGGCCAGCAATTCGTAATCGCCCGTCATGCCGTCCTGGATTGAGCCGATGAAAGTCAGCGGGCCGATGCAGAAGACCAGGCTGGCCGTCACAAAGCCGTTGATGAAGCGGGCGCGGGTCTCGTCAACGGCGGCGGGCGCGGCGGAGTCAGCCTTCCCACCGCCGAAGCGGGCCTGCAACCAGCCCCCAAAGGCGTTGAGCCGCCCGTCCAGGTCGAGCAGCTCGCCGATGATCACGCCGGAGCCGACGCTCAACAGGGGGATGATGATGTTGCCGGTCTCGAAGGCGTTCTGCAGGCCGACCGTCAGCGTGACCAGCCCCAGCCCGGTCACCACCGCCTGCTGGAGGCGTTCGGGCAAACGCTCGCCGACCAGCAGCCCCAGGCCGCTGCCGATGGCCACCGTGATCATGTTGATGAGGGTTCCGACCATTTTACCCCGCCGTGGGTGAGGAAAGGCGCATGTCCAACCCAGACAAGTATAAGCATCCCGGCGCATTTGACCATGATTCCCGGCTTGTGGTGGGCTGGCATCGCCTGTAAACTGCTACCGGCACAACACAAGGAGAATTCACCATGATCCCCGCACGGCTGACGGTTATCGGTTTTACCTACAGGAGGTACACATGTGGCGGATGATCCTGCCCGGCCTGCTGATGGTCCTGGGCATGCTGCTGGCGGGGTGTGGGAGCGAGCCGGTCGTCATCCCCACGGTGGCCCAACTGCCGACGGTCACGCCCGTGGAGGAAGTGTTCTTCACCCCGACCCCGGTCGTCATGCCGGAGACGGGGGAAACGCCGTCCGGCGGCGACGCTGAGAACCTCGGTGAGGGCGGCGAACCCGGCCCGGCCCTGGCCACCCCCACCCCGGAGACGCTGGCCGACCAGGGCGGCGGAGGGAGCGACGGCCCGTGCGCCCAGGCCGAAATGGACGTGCTGCTGGCGGAGGCCGATCTGGGCGCGCTGCGCGCCGACCTCGATGCCTTCATGGCCGGGCTACGGGAGCGGGCGGCGGTCCTCGGCGAATGGACGCTGTCCGATGAGCCTGATCCGTTCGCCGGGGAGGGGACGGGCGGCACGCTGCCGCTGGCCAGCCTCCGCTACCGCCGGGGGGAGCAGCAGGCGGCCAATGTGCTGGTGATGCGGACGTCAGGCGCGCTACGGGACTTCATGGACGTCTGCCTGGAAGACGCCGCCTATTTCCGGGAGGGAGACTTTTCCGCCCGGACGACGGTGACGGTTGAGCGGCTGGGCATCGGCGACCATGGGGCGGTGGCCACGGTGGTCGAGCCGGTCGACCCGGAGACGAGCGATACCGGCCTGGCCGAGTGGCGGACGGAGATTTACGCCGTGTTGATTGGGGATACGGTCATCCAGTACATCAACATCCCGGCGATGGACGAAGCGATGGGGCTGACGCCCGTCTCGCGCAGCGACGTGATCCTGCTGCTGAGCGGGCTGGTCGACGCCGCCCGCGGGCTGTAGCCGCATCGGCCTTCGGCGGGGGCAGTCACTGGCGCTTGGGGGGACGGCGCGTGGACGCCCCCGGTCGGCCAGCGCCGGCCTTGGCGGAAGGGGCTTTCCTGCCCCGGTAGCTCGGCGCGGTGAGGGCGATCACCGTGCTGCGCGATGGATCGACCATCCGGCTGGCCAGCCGCGCATCGATCGCGTCCAGCGGGCGCGACATGGTGAACACCGTCGCCAGCCGCGCCCGATAGCGGTGGTCGACGAGCTGAAACAGCTTTTCCCGCGCCCAGGGGGAGGCATTCTCCACGTCCAGGTCATCCAGCACCAGCAGCGGCGCATTGCGGACCTCGTGGAACAGCCGGTCGTAGCTGGTCCGGCTATCCGGGCTGAAGGTGGCCCGCAGGTGATCCAGCAGGTCCGGGGCGGTGACGAACATGGCCGGCTCGCCGGCGTACTGGCGGTGATTGGCGATGGCGGCGGCCAGGTGTGTCTTGCCGCAGCCATATGTCCCGGTCAGCACCAGCCAGCCGGACGGGGCCTCGGCATACCGCCGGGCGCGCTCAAAGGCGTGGTCCAGGTTATCCCGGTCCTTTTTGGGCAGGTCAGGCCGCTTATCCCACGTCTCAAACGTCATGTCCGCGTACAGCGACAGGTTGGTGAGCGCGCTTTCCTCCAGCGCGGATGCGGGCCGCCGGTAGTCCGGCGCGTTGATGGCCACGCTGCGCGTCAGGTTCTGGTCCACCAGGCGGCTGCGGATGCGCGGATCAATGGCCTCCAGATCGACGTTGGTGGTGACCACGGTGGGCAGGCGGTAACTGTATCGATGGTTGAGAATCTGGTAGAGCTTCTCCTGCGCCCAGGCGGTCGGGCTTTCGCTGCCCAGGTCATCCAGCACCAGCAGGGAGATGTTGCGCACCCGGTCGAACAACTCGTCGTACTCCACCTCGCTGGACGGGGCAAAGGTGCTGCGCAGGTGATCGAGCAGGTCCGGCGTGGTGAGGAACAGCGTCGGCACCCCGGCGTCCACGCAGGCATTGGCGATGGCGGCAGCCAGGTGCGTCTTACCGCAGCCATACCCGCCCTGCAACAGCAGCCAGCCTTCCAGCTCGTCGGCGAAGCGCTGGCTGACGCTTTTGGCGACCCGCAGGCTGCCCGCCTGAAAGCTGCTCAGATGATCCAGTTCGGTCTGGAAGTTGTGGAAGGTCTTATCGGCATGGGCGTCCAGGTTGCTGAGCTTGCGCAGCTCGCCCGCCCGTTTGACGCGGTGATCCGCCCCGCAGCGCGGGCAGGGAAACGCCTTGCCGAAACGCGGATCGGTGAGGTCCACGTCCAGGGTGATCACGCCGTAGCCGCCGCATACCGGGCAGGCCGCGGCTCGCTCAGCGTCGACGGCTGGGCTGGCCGACCCGGCATCAGCTTTCGATGATGTCGGCGTATTTTCCGGAGACATACCGGCGGCGGCTTTCCTCAGAATCCGCCCCAGCGATTCCATTCCCTGGTCCGTCATCCTTGCCTTCCTTCTCCCATCGTTCCAGGATGGCCCGAACGTAACGCCAGTTGCGGGCGTTACGGGTCACGGCAATGTGTACCGCCTCCTCGAGCCAGGCGGCGGGATAGGTTTGGGCGGCATCGCGCAGCTCGTCGGCGATCAGAGGCGTCAGCACGCCGATATTTTCCTCGTACAGCTGGAAGATGTTGGGCCGCTCCGGCAGCACCTCCACCGGATGGTCGGCGTCGCCCGGGCGCCAGCGCCCCGCCGCGATCAGCCGGACCGCCGCCCGGCCATTGGGCGTGTTGAGGAAGTACAGCGTCTCCAGCCCGTTGACCGTCTCGGCGGTCACCACCAGCAACGTCTCGCGCCGGATGGCCCGCGCCAGCGCCAGCGCCACCCGCTCCGGGTCATCAAACGGCATTTCCGACGACTCGAAGTCGGCGCGGCGCAGGTAACGGTACGTCCCGTCGCGTTGCTCCAGCGCCCAAAAACAATAGAGCGTGAGCTTAAGTTCGTCCGGGTCGTCGATGGCGGGCAGCAGATCGGTGAAAAAAGCGGCGGGCAGCCGGATCAGGTGGGTTTTGCCGGGCGCGAAACCGTCAAATTTGTCAGTCATAAAGCCTGGATATCATTCAAATCGACGCGCTGCTTGCGCAGGTTGACGAACTTGGTCTGTTCCTTGCGGAAGAGCAGGGTGACGGTGCCGGTGGGGCCGTTGCGGTGTTTGGCCACAATCACGTCGGCCTCGCCGGGGTGCTCGGTGGCCTCGTTGTACACTTCATCCCGGTACAGAAAGATGACCACGTCCGCGTCCTGCTCGATGCTGTTGTGAACGATGATATTATCAGATACAAAGTTGTGATGCGTCAGCACGGTGAGGTCGAATACTTCTTCCTCGCCGTCCGGCTCGATAGAAACGATCTGATCCCAGTAAACATCACTTTCGGCCAGGCGAATGATCTCCGGCGACTTGACAGCTTGGCCCAACCGCGCCGCACGCCCACGACTGACGTTTTGCCGGTAAAGCCCTGTCCCGCAGTAGGCATTGCCAAGCTTGGCCTGCATCTGCCTGGCGGTGATCCCATTGGCCTGCCTGGCGGGCACGGCGTACATTTGCCAGATGTGGGAGGGGACCACATCACGGTTAGTATTGAACGCTTTATCCTCCGTATACTGCGCGATCAACGCCAAGTCCCGCTGCTTGTAGCTCCCCACGGCTGCGACACGCTCAATGAACCGCTCAGTATCTTCTTTGCCCGTGACTATCACATGGTGCTGGTCTCGCCCCTTGCCCTTCTGTGGGACGCGCTTCAAACGGGCAGTGATGCCCAGTCGCAACAGGAGCGTACCCACATCCTGCGCCAGGCCCTCACTGCTGGAACCGAAGAAAATCCTGGGAATATACCGTTTGCCTGCCCTGGTCAGCTTGATACATCCATCCGTCGCCCACAGGTGACGCAGAAACAAAGCGATAGCTTCGGCTGGCTGCTGAAAAACGTCATCGGGAACACGCTTCTCGTGTGATCGAAGGCCAAAGACGCCCAGACCTGAGAGCCAGTCCGAGATCGGATTGCCGACGCCCTGGGTATGCTGCCGCGTGGTAGGAAGGTACACCTGATACCAGCTTCGTTCCCGCTTGATGCGCGGCCTGATCTCGTCGCCAAAAACAGAGGTGGCGAAGTCCACAACCATCTCCGCCAGGTCTCGCTCCCTGGTCGTGTACTGAATCACGTGCCTGGGCAGTGTGCAGCCGTCCCCGATCAGATGAGCCAAAAGGGCCAGTTCGGCGTCACTCATTGTCTGTTCGTATGGACCCGGCAGCACCCTGGGCAGGGCGATGTGCTCGCCTGCTGCCAGTTCGTCCAAGCGTTTCCACCCGCCGATGGTCAGGAACTTATGGTTCGCCGTGGCCCGGACCGACCGTCCCAGGCGCGTGGTCATGCGGTAGACTGGTTTAACACCCGTCGAAAAGGCATGGCTGACAACCGCCCGTTCCAGCTTCATCGTGGTTTCATTCAGCGCCCAGACGGCCACCCCGGCTTTGCCAACCAGGTCCCGGATGGGCACATGGTGACCGCTGTCAGCCAGCGCGACCAGTGTGTCTCCAGCCAGACAGCCCGATTCACGAAGGTCACTCAACTGGGGGCGTTTATCCTGGCGCTGCTCGACGGCGCGGCTGAGCTGGGCGGCGGAAACCAGCGGCACATTCAGCTCGCGGGCCAGCTCCTTGAGGGCGCGGCTGATGTAGGTGATCTCCTGCACACGGTTGATGTCCCGCCCCATCGAGGTCCCGGAGGACATCAATTGCAGGTAGTCGACGATGATCAGGTCCAGGCCATGTTCGCGGTAGAGGCGGCGGCACTTGGTCCGCAGTTGCATGGTGCTCACGGCGGGGGAGTCATCAAAGAATATCTTGAGGCCGCTCATCGTATCCACCGCATTGACGAAGCGCTGCCACTCGCTATCCCCCACCTTGCCCAGCCGCAGGTCCTGCGAGCTGATCCCGGTCTCCGAAGCGATCAGGCGCTGAACCAGCTGTTCATTGCTCATCTCCATGCTGAAGATGGCGATGCGAGCGCCGCCCTGCCGCGCGGCGTTGAGCGCCAGGGTCAACACAAAAGACGTTTTCCCCATACCCGGCCGGCCCGCCACCACGATCAGGTCGCTCTTTTGCAGGCCGCCTAGCAGCCGGTCGAGGTCGTAGAAGCCGGTGGGCACGCCCAGGGCCTCTTCCTCGCTCTCGCGCAGGCGCTCAATGCGGTCAAAATATTCGCTAATGGCGATCCGCATCGGAAGGAGTTCCTGCCGCAGCCGCCGTTCCGTCACCGTGAACAGCGCCGCCTCCGACTGGTCGATGACCTGGTTGATGTCGCGTTCCTGGTCGTGGGCCAGCTGGGCGATATCGCCCGCCGCGCCCAGCAGCCGCCGCCGGATGGCCGCCCGCTCCACGATGTGGCCGTACACCTCGGCATGCAGGGCGGTGGGCACGGTGGTCGGCAGGTAACGCAGATAGGCTTCGCCGCCGACTTCGTCCAATCGTCCCTGAGCGCGCAGCTCCTCGGCCAGCGTGCGCGTGTCCAGGGCATCGCCCCGCTCGTGCAGGCGCTCCAGGGCCTCATAAATCCAGCCGTGCCGCAAGATAAAAAAATCTTCACTGGTCAGGAAGGAGCGGACCTCGTGCATGGCCTCCGGGTTCATGAGGATCGAGCCAAGCACCGCCTCTTCAGCCTCGACGCTGTGCGGGGCCAGATTCAGCGGGTCGGAGTCTCTGCCGTTAAACTCCCGCCGCTCCGCCGGGATGGACGAGCGCGCCATATCCTGATCGGTCATAGGCTACCAGTCCTGCTGGTGGTCACTGATGGGCAAAAAACGGGGCATGCCCTCACAAGACGGTTGCCCCGCCAGGTATCCGGTTGGACTCCGCCCACGCCAAAACGCGGGTCGCTAGACAGGCCTATCACAGCACGGTGGTATCCGGCGACTCGTGTACGGCGCATCGTGCGCCGGTTGTTATTCGTCGCTATCCAGATCGTCCAGGTCCAGCTTGTCGATGAAGTCCGCGAACACGTCCAGGTCGCTTTCGCCCTCTTCAGGGGCCGGCGCTTCCTCATCTTCCCCGGCCTCGAGGCTCTCCACAATCTCCTCATCGGGCGTGGTGGCCGCCTGGATCATCACCTCTTCGGCGACGAAGATCGACGCTCCGGCCCGCACCGCCAGGGCGATGGCATCGCTGGGACGGCTGTCAATACGAATTTCGCGGCCATCCACATCCACGATCAACTCGGCGTAGTAGATTTCGTCGCGCAGCGCGTTGATGACGATGCGCTGCAGGACGCCGCCGAACGTCTCAATGACCGACTTGAGCAGGTCGTGAGTCATCGGACGCTGAGGCTTGGGGCCGCCCTGCAGGTGCTGCAAATGAACGGTGATGGCATCGGCTTCACAGGGGCCGATGAAAATGGTCAGGTAGCGCTCGCTGGTGGTGTCCTTGAGGACAACAACCCGGTGCTGGGACATCAAGCTCACGCGGATGCTATCAATTACAACTTCAACCATGGCTATCCTCTTGTCCCCAAAGACTACAGTACTACAGCGTGCAGCGGATTATAGAATCCTATGGCAGCAAACGCAATAGACTGCCTGTTTTCCGGCGCGGTTTCATCGCCGGGCCGCCGCCTGCGCCGGAGGGGTTGACCCTGGTTGCCAGGCGGAAGAAAGGATAAACGCCAGGGAAGTGCGGCCCCAGGCGCTTGATTATCGGGCTGAAAAACGGTTAGAATCAAAGTGACCAGAGCCTGTTCCTGGAGCGCAGGTGAGATCCCGAGATGCCCTGAAGGGGCAACGCCGGTATAATCAGCCCCTAGATCGCAGCGGAAAAGCGGCTTCTTCCTCCGGTCAGGACAACGCCGGCTTGGCGCGGACTGGCAAAGGCCGGGCGCAGGCCGTCTCCCAACCTCAGCTTACCACAGATTGAGTGGGCACGGGTATGAGCAGCATAACCGAAGGTGAGGCCAGGCAGGACAAGGCAATCGCAGCCGAGGTAACGGCGCTGGGCGAGGCGTCCCCGACGGCCGATGATGCCCGTGAACCTCCGGCGGCGGCCCCCGACGCTGAACCACCCGCCAGCCAGGAAGGGGTATGGCCGCACCTCTCGGAGGCCGCGCTGGATCGCGGCTGGCAGCAGGCCGTCAACGACGGGCCCCGCATGATGGGGCGTCAGGTGGCTTTTGCCCTGGCCGCCAGCCTGAGGCACCAACCGGATTCGTCCCTGTCCGCGCCGCTCCCGCCGCCAGCCGCCACCGCCACCCCCGCCGAAGCGGGATTGCTGGCCCTGGCCGCGCTGGCCGAGCATCTGACCATCCAGCGGCGGATCGAACTGCTTGGCGAGGCCCAGGACCTGGACGACCCGGCGCTCCGGGCGCGCATCCTGCTGCTGCTGGCCCCCTCGCTGTCCGGAGAAAAGCGCCGCAGCACCATCCGTGAAGCCTATCAGGCCGCCAGGTCAGTGGCCCATCCGGGGGAGCGGGTGCATCTCCTGACTGCCATGCTGCCGCAATTGCAGACGTCCACCGACGGCGAACTGCCCAGCGGCCTCGTGGCCGAGACGCTGGACCTGGCCAGCGTCATCGGGAACACCGAGGCCCGTCTCCGCGGCCTGACGGCGCTCGCCCCCTACCTGCCTCCCACGGCGCAGGCGGCCCTGTTGCTGGCGGTGCTGGATACCATCGCCACCATGCCAGGATCAGACAACCAGGCCAGCGCGCTGGTGGCCCTGGCTCCTCACCTGCTGGGCGAGGTCCATCACCGCACGCTGACCGTGGCCGCGCACATCAAGGACCCGGCCCCCCGCGCCCGCGCGCTCACCACGCTGGCCCAGTACCTCCCCTCGCGCCTGCAACCGCGCCTGCGGGCAGCGGCGCTGGAAGCCATCGCCACCATCCCCGGCGAGGACGAGCGAGCCCAGGCGCTGGCCGCGTTTGCCCCGCACCTGGAAGCCGTCAGCGAAGGCGAGGAGACTTTCCCTGTCCTGTTGGAGCGCGCGCTGGCCCTGGCCGTCAACATGCACCGCCGCGACGCCCGCGCCAAGGCGCTGGTCGGCCTGCAGGCCCGCCTGCCTCATCATCTGAAGGGGGAGGCCCTGGCGGCGGTGAACGCCATCCCCGACGAGCACGCCCGCGCCCAGATGTTGGCCGATCTGACCCCCTCCCTGCCGCAAGACCTGGCCGTGGCGGCGCTGGCCATCGCCCATGACATCCGGCAGCGGGATGCCCGCTTCCTGGCGCTGAAGTCGCTGGGCGCGCGCATGGAGGGCAAAGCGGCCGAGCGCACCTGGCTGGACGCCCTGGCCGTCGCCGTGGCCCTGCCGCGCCAGCTGGAACGGGTGATGGCCCTCAGCGAAGTGGCCCCCAGGCTGCCCACCGAGGAACTGCGCTACCGCACGCTGGTCAACGCCCTGACGACGGCCCGTTCCATCCCTAAAGAGCGGGCGCGGGTGCGGGCGCTGTCCACGCTGGCCCCGCTGCTGGCCGATCACGCGCAACTGCTGGCCGATGCCCTGGCCGACGCCTACACGATCACCAACCCGGTGGAAAAGATCAGCGCCCTGATCGCCCTGATCCCCTATCTCCCCCAGGAGCCGCGCGACAGGACGATCGAGGTGGCGCTGGATGGCATGCCGGAGATCACGGTGGAGTACCGGCGGTCCCGCGCCCTGGTGAGCCTGGTGCCGGCGCTCGCCGGGGAGCAACTCCAGCGGGCCGTGGCCATCGCCCTGGCCATCGCCGACCCCTATGACCGCTCCACCACCCTGCTCGCCCTGCTGCCCCGCCTGCCGGCGGATGAACAACCGCAGGTCTTGAGCCACACCTGGGAAGCCGCCCGCGAGATCATCGACCCCTATGACCGGGCCACCGCCCTGGCGGCCCTGTGGCCCCATGCCCCGCCCGATTTTCAGGCGGAGATCGTGCGGGCCGTGCTGGACGCGGTGCAGGAGATCGAAGACGACTACGACCGCGCCAGCGGCATTTCCCTGTTCGCCCCGCTCCTGGCGGCGGAGAACATGCCCGCGGCGCTGCCGCCCGCCTCCCAGGTTCTGCGGGAAGCGCTGCTGGCCGCCTGCGAGCTGGAGGACAGCACGGCACGGGCTGACGCCTTCCATCACCTGTCCACCTACTGGATCGGCGTGCATCCCTCTCCCGTGGCCTACGCGCTGTGGTGCGAGGTGCTGCCCGCGCTGAGCCGCCGCCCGGTCCCCCAACTGCTCAGCGACATCGCCGCCCTGACACCCCTCCTGCGCGAGATCGGGGGCAAGACGGCCGCGCTGGAAGCCTCGCAGGCCGTGGCTGTGGCGCGCCAGTGGTGATCAGCCCCCCCACCGGTCCCTGATGCGCCATTCGAGAAACCACCGCTCTGGCTCCTGAATGCCCAGCTTGCGCGCCAGGCAAATCTATACTTTAATCCACCTTGCCTGCATTCAATTCGGCCCCAGACAACATCAATTTCACTGGCTATAAGATAAGCCGCGCCGATAATCTTCAATGTAGATCGATAGTCGCCAAGGGCTACATTGGAAGGAGCATTTATAATCATGTTGTCACATGCGCCGGCAATCACACGGCTTCGCGGGTTACAGTCCTGGTTGGTTGAACCCGCAGAGGCTATCAAAGGGCACGAAGCCCGACGTCGGGCACGTCTTCTGTCGTCGCTGTTGCTGGCGGTATGCGTGCTGGCCATCCTGGTGATTATCGTATTTCTGGCTACAGGCCGAGGCCTCGCCGAAACATTTTCCTTGCTGGCGATCCCTATCATCACGCTGGCATTCGCCTACGGGCTGAGCCGCACTCGTTTCTACCTGCCAGCGGCGATGATCTTCGTCGCGGCTTTCTTTCTCATTGCCTTCAGCTCGTTAAAAGGAGAGACTGGCGAGATTAACACCAATGCCCTTGTCTTTCTGAGCGTGAGCGTGCTACTGGGCAGCCTGCTGTTCTCCGCCCAGTGGACGCTGGCTATAGCCATCTTCGGCGTCTTGGGGCTCGTAGTGCTCCCGATCCTCATGCCCGAACTGCCATTTTCCGACCTTGTCCTGCCGCTCACCATGACTCTCCTGATTTCTGCTTTGGCCCTGATCTCTGCTGCCATCCGCCGCCAGGACCAGGCGCGGATCGAGCAGCAAGTAGTGGAGCTCACCAGGGCGGAAGCCACCCAGCAAATGGCCGAAAAGGAGCGCCTGGCTCGCGAGCACCTGGAGTCTATTGTGGCCGAGTACCGGGCGTTCGTCAGCAGCGTGGCCCAGGGCGACCTCACCCAGCGCCTGCGGCTGGACGACGACGCCGATCGGGCGCAGGGTGAGGTGCTCCTGGCCCTGGGCGAGAATCTTAACGCCATGGTCAACAACCTGACCGAGATGGCCCTTCAGATCAAGGTGGTGGGCGAGCAGATCAGCAGCACTTCCGCCGAAATCCTGGCGGCCACCATTCAGCAGTTGAGCAGCGCCGCCGAGCAGGAAACCGCCGTCACTCAGACTCTGGCCACCGTCACCGAAATTCAGTCCACGGTGGCCGAAACCGCCGAACGGGCCGAGAACACAGCCGCTACGGCCCAACACTCGGTGCAGGTGAGTCACCAGGGTCTGGAAGCCGTGGCCAGCAGCATCGCTGGCATGGACCTGATCCGGGAACGGGTGACGAGCATTGCCGAGAACATCCTGGCCCTCTCCGAGCGTATGCAGCAGATCGGGGACATCATCACCACCGTCAACGAGATCGCCGAGCAGTCGAAGTTGCTGGCGCTCAATGCCTCCATCGAAGCCGCGCGCGCCGGCGAGGAGGGCCAGGGCTTCTCGGTGGTGGCCATGGAAGTGCGCAACCTGGCGGAGCAGTCGCGCCGGGCCACCGAGGAGGTCAGCCGAATCCTGCTGGAGATTCAACAGGCAACCAATATGGCGGTGATGACCACCGAAGAAGGCATCAAAGGCGTGGACGCCGGGCGGGCGTTGATCGACCAGGCGGGGCAGACGATCACGGCACTGGCCCGCGTGATCGACGAAGCGGCTCACTCCTCCGGGCAGATCGCCGCCGGTACCCGCCAGCAGGCAACAGGCATGGAGCAATTGGTGGCAGCCATGACCACCATCCGCCAGGCCGCGTCCCAAACACAGGCCAGCATCCAACAGGCAGAAAACGCCGCCCAAGCTCTGAACGATACCGCCCAGCAGATGCAGGAGGCCATCGCCCGCTATCGTCTGTAGCGCCGGGGCCGCCGGAGCAGGAAGTCGCCTTTACTCGCTTTCGGGGGCGCTTGGAATCAGGTGGGGCGAGACGCGCGGAATCTGCACCGTTTGCAGGATTTCGTCGATCACCGCTGCCGTCCGCTTGCTATAGAGCCACACCATGCCCGGCTTAACATCCACCGGGCAGATCACGGCCAGCGACACCAGATAAGGCCGCCCAAACTCGATGATGTAGACGCCGCTCTGTTCGCCCTCGAAGTACGTCGAGTGGAAGCGGCTTTCGTCCAGGATGGTCGCCAGCGACTTGGTGGCCTCGTGGTCGATGGCCAGGGCCTTGGTGAGGAGCATCAGGTCATAATCTTCCAGCGTGCCCGCAGCGCCGACCATGTTGCCGTCAGAGTCCACCAGCCCGACGAAGTTGGCCCGGACGTGCGCCCTCAGCCGGTTGAGCTCCATGGTGATGTGTTTGAACTGGGTGCGCCCCAGCACCAGAGCAGCGGCGCGGGTGCCGGGGTTCAGGCGGCGCTCGCGGTCGCGGGGGGTCTGGCGCTTGGGCGGCTCCGGCGGCGGTGGGGCGGCCCTGGCGCGCTTGGCTTCCATCTCCCGCTCGATCTGCATCAGAATGAATTCCAGGTTCACCGGCTTATAGAGATAATCGACCGCGCCCAGCCGGAAGGCGGCGACCGCCGACTTGGCGGACAGGTCATCGTCGATCATCATCACCGAGACGCCGGGCCGCAGGCCGCCCACCACGGCCAGCAAGTCCATCCCGCTCAGGTCGGGCAGCTCCGTTTCGGTGATGATCAGCCCAAAGTCGCTGAGCAGAATCTCGCTGAGCGCTTCCTCAAAACTGGCGGCCTGGCTGGTCAGGTAATTGCCCGCATTTTCCAGCGTATCCACCAGGGATTCCCGGAGTTCACCATCTTTGGCCACCACCAGGATGCGGTCCCGCCGTTTCAGATCTCGGTCAGTCATGATCCTCTCTCAACGGCTAGGTCGGATGGGGCAAAGCGCCGGAGCAACGCCGCTACATTCAACACCAGCAGGGGCGTCTGCTGGATGGCGGCCATCCCCTGGACGTAGGGGCCACTCCTGGCCGGCAGGGTGAGGGCCTCCGCCGGGATGGCGACCACCGTCTGCACATCATCCACAATCAAACCGGCGGTGTAACCGGCGCCCTGCACCACCACAAACAGAGTCGACAGATCAAGCGGTGGGGCTTGTTCATGCCCCAGGCACAGGCGTAAATCCAGGAGTGGGATCAGCTCCCCGTGTCGGTTGACCACCCCCAACACTTCAGGGGGCGCGTCCGGCAGGGGAATGACCTGGACGAGGGCCGCCACCTCCAGAATATCAGAGACCGGAATCGCGTAGTGCTGCCCGCCCACCACACAAGTGACCACCGAAACCGGTTCAGCGCGTTTCATAGTTCTCTGCGGAGTCCGGCTCCGTCGCGTCGAAGGACTGAACCTTACGGGGAGAGGAGAGCCACATGATCATGGCGATCACCGGCGGGTTGGTTCCCTTCAGGACGATCTCGTCCACCAGGTCGCCCATTTTCGCCCGCAGGGCCATCTCCACATTGCTGGCCGAGACATCCGCCAGCCAGGGAGCCGCGCAGGACACCTGGATGCCGACGCGCCCCCCATCCTGCACGCCGTTGTAGTTGAGTTCGTGCGGGGTCCCGGTTTTCAGCACCAGTTCGGCCAACGCGCCCGCCGCCCCGGCCAGTTGAGCGCGGAAAGCCGGGGCAAAACCCAACAGGGAAGCCGCGCGCCGGGCGGTATCGCGGGCGATCATGATGTCCATGCTGTCCTCAACGGCCACCGTCAGCACGGGGGGGATGACCACGTAATTATCGTGAGCCATGCCTCTATTCCTAAACGGGGCTACTCCAAGACCCCTAACTCGTGCAGGGTGTTGATCAGGTGTTCCGAAGCGAAGATATCCTTCGGAATGTAGTCATCAGCTCCCGCATGCAATCCGGACATGGTGGATTTGGCGCTGGCCTTCTCCGTCAGCATGATGACGGGGATGTCCTGGGTGGCCGGATTACGCTTGAGCCGGCGGCAGACCTGGAAACCGTCCATGCTGGGCAGTTTTACGTCCAGCACCACCAGCGCGGGCGGGTTTTCCAGGGCTTCGCGCAGGCCTTCCGGCCCATCATAGGCCACGCGCACCTTTAACCCCACGCTCTCCAGGGTTTCCTTGATCTGGGCAGCCTGGGTGCGGCTGTCCTCTACCAATAATACTTCAAGCGCCATGTTTGCACTCCTTGCCCCGGTCGATTTATGGTTAGAGAGTGGTTCGAAAGTCTCAACCGCACGGTGGCTGCCTGCCTCTCATACCAGCGGACCTTTCTTAAATTCTAACCCGATTTCCGGAAAATGTCCTTAACCGTTTGAGGCGATCTTGGACATATCCAGAATCGTGGCCGCAATCTGCTCCAACGGGACCACCTGCTCCGCCGCGCCCAGGCTGACCGCCGCGCCGGGCATGCCATAGACCAGACATGACCGCTGGTCCTGGACGATGGTCCGCGCTCCCAACTCCCGCATCGCCAGCAGGCCCTGCGCGCCATCGGCCCCCATCCCGGTGAGCAGGACGCCCATGGCCTGCGCCCCAAAATTCTCCGCCACTGACGCAAACAGCACATCCACCGACGGCAGGTAGGGATTATCCCCCCGATCAGCCGTCAGGGCCACCCGGACTTCATTCCCCACGCGCCGCAAGGTGAGATGGGCCCCGCTCCCGGCCACCACGACCTGACCGCCCCGGACGATCTGGCCGTGCTGGGCCTGGGTCACGTGCAGGGGGGTGCCGCCGTTCAGCCAGCGCACCATGCCTTCCACGAATCCTTCCGCCATGTGCTGCACCACGGCGATCGGCACCGAAAAATCGGCGGGCAGCGCGCCCAGAATCTTATAAAGAGCGACCGGCCCGCCCGCGCTGGCCCCGATGGCGATGACCTGCGGCGGCTCCTCCAGCGCCAGAGCGGACGGCGGCGTGACCAGACGGGTGGGCAGCGGCCCGGTCTTCCCCCACCGACGGACCACGCTCACCCCGGCCATCGCCCGCAGGGTGCTCAGGAAATGATCGCGCTGGGCCGGGAAATCGGCGTGACGGTGGTTGGGCGGCGTTTCCAACACAGCCAAGGCCCCCGCCTGCAACGCCAGGAAGGCCAGATCGACCTCCTCGTCATGTCGCCGGGTCAGGCGGCTGCTGACGATCACGATGGGCACCGGGTTCTCCTGCATCAGGCGCTGCGTGGCCGCCAGCCCATCCAGGCGGGGCATCTGGATATCCATGCTGATGATATCCGGTCGCAGGCGCGCGGCCAGCCGGATGGCCTCCTCGCCATCGCGGGCCTCGCCCACCACGGTCATATCCGGCGCTTCGGCGATCAGGCTGGCCAGGAAGCGACGCACAGTCAGGCTATCGTCAACGATCAGCACGCGCAGCGATGATTGGGTCATAGCCTATACCATCTGCTCGAGAATCTGGAGAAGTTCATCCTGGTCAAACCGGGTTTTGACCAGGTAAGCATCCGCCCCGGCGCGAAGCCCCTGCTCGCGGTCGCTGGGCGAGTCGAGCGAAGTCACCAGCACAAATGGGATATCGCGCCAGCGGGCGTCGCTCTTCACCCGTTTGGCCAGCTCAAACCCGTCCATGTTGGGCATTTCTATATCCGCCACGATCACATCGCACGGATGCTCGATCAGCACTTTGAGCGCCTCCGCCCCGTCGGTCGCCGTGCGGACGCGGTACCCCGCCGCCTCCAGGATGTTCCGCTCCAGCGTGCGGGTGGTGAGTGAGTCGTCCACCACCAGCACCCAGCGCGGACGTGCGGGTTCCAGGTCTTCTTCAGCCATCTCGGCAGGTCCTCCGGGGATGATGCCCCGGCTGCGGCGAGCGCTTCGGATCAGGTCGCTGGTATTAAGCACGATGATCACATCGCCCGTGCCCAGGATGGCCGCCCCGGCTACATTACGGACGCGGGCCAGCTCGTCGCCCAGCTTTTTGAGCACCAGCTCCTGCTCGCTGACCAGCTCGTCGATGACAAACGCCACGCTGCGTTCGGTCGAGTGCAGCACCAGGACCGGCGAACTGGCCGTCAGCGGCGCGGGCGTGAACGGTCGCTCCAACACCTCGGCCAGGTGCACCAGCGGCATGGGGCGCTCATCGACCGCGATCATCGGGCGGTCTTCCACGTAAAAAACTTCGTCCGGTTCGACGGCGATGATGCGGCTGACCGTGGTCAGCGGGATGGCGTAAGTTTCATCGCTGATACGCGCCAGCAGGCAGCGGATGCGCGTCAGGGAGACCGGCACGATCAGGTGAAAGGTGGTGCCCAAACCCGGCGCATTGTCCAGCCACAGCCGTCCGCGCAGGGCCTCGACCCGCTGCCGCACCACATCCAGCCCCACGCCGCGCCCCGACACCGCCGTGATCTTATCCGCCGTGGAGAAGCCCGGCTGAAAGATCAGGACGGCCACCTCGTCCTCAGGCATGGCTTCGGCCTCGGCCTCGCTCAGCAGGCCCATCTCCACGGCCCGCCGGCGGACCCTGGCGACATCCACGCCGCGCCCATCGTCATCAACGGTGACCAGGATGTCGTTGCCCCGCGAGACCACGGTCAACGTGATCGTCCCGGCCCGCGCCTTATCCGCCGCCTGCCGCTCCTCCGGCGTCTCAATGCCGTGGTCGACCGCGTTCCGCAGCAGATGCATCAGGGGGTCTTTGAGCAGCTCGAGGACATGCTTGTCCAGCTCGACTTCGGCCCCCTCAACGACCAGGGTGACCTGTTTGCCGCCCTCCCGCGCCAGGTCGCGCACCATACGCTGGAACGTGCCCAGGATCGTCTCAAAGGGCAGCATCCGCACGCTGGCGATGTCGGCCTGGAGTTGGTCCGTCAGCGTGGTCAGGTGCAGGTTATCCTGGACCAGGGAGCGGTTCAGGTTGATCAGGGACCGGCCCATCAGGGACAGGTAGTGCTGCGTGGTGTCCAGGAAGTCCAGCAGGCTCATCAGATCGGCTCCGCCTTCGGTGGTGCCCGGAATCTCGCGCGCATCGCGCAGGCGGCGGGTGGTGCGGATGTAGGCGGAGCGGGCCCGCCGCCAGATACGCTGCCAGCGGCGGTGCTCCTGCAAGATCGTCAGCACGTCCTGCCGACGCTGCTCGCTGTGCATCCGGGCAACCAGCAACTCGCTGGCCTGCCCCATCAACTGATCCAGCTTGCTCAGGCTGACCCGGACGGTGTCCTCCGTGGCGCGCAGCCCGGCTGGCGACAGCGACAGCGTATCCTTGATGGACGGGGACTTGGCGGCCCTGACCGGCGCGGCGGGCCGGTCATCTGACGGCGGGAGCGGGTCCGGTTCGATCACCTGGGGGCCTCGTCGGTCGGCCCTCTCGTCGAGTGTCCCGGCCTCAACCGTCGCTGCCGTGCCTTTGCCATCGGATTCAGTCGCCCGCGGTTGGCCCTCGGCCTCCCCCTGGGTGAGCGCCGTCAACTGGCCCAGCACTGCCGCCACGGTGGCGTCGTCGGCCTCCTCATCGCTGGCAAACAGCTGGATCACGTCCAGGCTGTCGTACAGGGCGTCGCAGGCGGCCGGCGACAGGGTCAGCGCCCCGGCCAGGGTCAGGTCAAAGACCTCTTCCATCTGGTGAGCCAGGGTCTCAATCGCAGTCTGGCCGACGGCGCGCGCCGCGCCCTTGAGGCTGTGGGCGATCCGGGAGACCTCGCGCAACTGGTCCCGCTGGTCGTCGCCCGGCGCGGCGACTTCCAGTTGGAGCAGAATCTGGTTGAGTGCCGCCAGGTACTCGGCGGCTTCTACCCAGAAAATGTCGAGGAGGTCGTCAGGTGGTTGGGACACAGCGCATCATCACCCAGGATCACAGGCGGTAGCGGGCGAGGGTGGCTCCCAGGTGTTCGGCCACGCCCTGCAAGCGCTGGACGTTGCGCTCGACCTGCATGGTACTGCTGGCGGCCTCAGCCGTGGCATCTTTGATGGTGCGCATGGCGCTGGTCAGCTGGTCCATGCCGACCGCCTGCTGGCGGGTGCTGGCGGCGATCTGCACGGCGGCCACCGCATTTTCCTCGATGGTGGCGGCCAGTTCCTTGATCGTCTTGCCCGCCCGGTCCACCAGGCTCACGCCCCGGTCGACGCCTTTGGTCCCCTCTTCAGTCACCATCACCGCGGCATTGGTGGCCCGCTGAATCTCGCTGAGGATGTCGCGCACCTGGGCGGTGGCATCGCGGCTCTGCTCGGCCAGGCTGCGAACTTCCATGGCCACGACGGCGAAACCTTTGCCCTCTTCGCCGGCGCGGGCCGCCTCCACGCTGGCGTTGAGGGCCAGCATCTTGGACTGGTCGGCGATGCTGTTGACGGTGGCGATGATCTCGCCGATCTGCTGGGTGTGCTCGGAGAGGATCAGGATGTTATCGGCGATGTCCTCCACCTTGCGCCGGATCAGGTGCATCCCCTCGATGGCGTCGGCCACCGCCTGCTCCCCGGTGCGCGAGACCTCGATGGAGGTCTGGGCGTTCTCCGCCACGGCCTGGGCCCGCTCGGCGGTCTCGGTCACGGTGGCCCGCACCTCGTTGACGGTGGCCGTGGTCTGGGAGACGACGGCGTCCTGCTGGGTGGCCGCGTCGATCTGGCGGTTGGTCGCATTCAGGATTTGATCGGCGGCGTCCGATAACCCCTGGGTGGCGTGTTTCACCTCGCTGATCATGCGGCGGAAGCCATCCGTCATCACGTTCAGGGATTCGACCAGCCGCACATGCGCCGCGTGTGTGTCGGCGGCAGGGTCCAGACGGGTGGCCAGATTGCCCGAATCCATCTCATAAACAAAGTCCAGGATTCGTTGCAGCCGCTCGTTTTCCAGGCTCTGGCTGCGCCGCCGCCAGACGGTGGCGATCAGGTAGGCGCCGATGAACGTCCCCGCCACCGCCGCGATGCCCACCAGGGTAAGCTCCCGGACAACACCATCCAGGCGAGCCAGGGCAGCGGCTGGCAGGTCAGCCCCCTCGGCCCACTGGGCGCGGAGGGCGTTCAGCGACAACAGCGTCCAGGCGCTGATCAGCATCACCGGCACCATACATAGCAGCGACAGCAGCAGCGTCTGGCGGTCGCGGAGCAACTGCCCCAGCGCCCGACGGGAGAGCAGTTGAGATGGGGAAGACAGGGTCGCTTCAGTCACCGCAGCACCTATTACACTTCTTCATATACGCGGAGCCGACGGTCCGCCGACAGGCTTTCCACGTCGATGATCACTGTGCCCCGCGGACTGACGCCCTGGACGTGCTCCAGCCCGATCCCGGCCGTCAGCGGCGGCACAATGTCCTGCACCTGAATGCTGGCCATCTCCAGCACGTCGTCGGCCAGGATGGCCACTTCCAGAGATGGCGCCTGCACCACGATCAGCTTGGGCAGGCCCGGCGGGTCCTCCGCCGGCAGCCCCCAAAACTGACGGATATCCAGCACCGACAACACGCGCCCGCGCAGGTTGATCACCCCGCGATAAAAACCCGGCGCACAGGGCAGCGGGGTGATTTTATGGGTGGTCAGGCCCTGCATGACATAGGCGACCGGGATGGCGTATCGCTCCTGGCCCCGCACGAACACCAGGACTTTGAGGGTGTCCTCATCGGCCAGTTCGTGGGCGTCGGTGGGACGGGCGTAATTCTCGGCGCGCTGGGCCAGCGTGCGTTCGACATCGCCCGCCTTCTGAGCGGTGCTCCAATCCAGGCTCTGCCATACGGCATCCCAATCGATGTTGGACGGCGCTCTCAGGTAACTCATGGCCTGCCTCAATGCTTTCTCTATTGAGTATACCCGGATTACGAATTTTGGGATACTTTACCAGCCGGTGCAAGCGCCAGGAATACGCCTCAGGCCCGCCCCCCGGCTAAAAAAGATGTGAATTCCGTCACTGGGTGACGGTCACGGCCTCCCGAACCGCGTCCGGCAGCGGCGCGAACGTGGCCAGCGCCTGGAGCGCCTCCGACCATTGCCCCTCTGCCTCCCCGGCCAGCAGGTTGACGCCCGCCACGTTCAGGCGCAGGGTGGCGGTCAACAGCCGCCCGTCGGGGCCGTTGAGCAGCACGGCCAGGCCGCTGCGACCCTCGCCATCGGCGTCGGCAAAGGTATAGGCCACGCTGTACCCTG
>DAOTXK010000226.1:0-5264 GCA_034435395.1 Anaerolineae bacterium
ATGGCCCACCGTCCACAGATCGCGCCCGTCGCCAGAAGCGCCCGCATACACGGCAGCGGGTCGTCCGATCTCGAACACATTGTCGGGGCCGAATTCCTGCGCCCGCTGCTCCCGATCCCCCATCATGTCGTTCATCAGGTACGCCAGCGCGGCGTCGAGGGTATCCCGCGTCTGCGGCTCATAGGCCCACAACAGCTCGCCGTCGGCATCCTCAATGCGCAGCACGGTCACCGGGTCCAGGGCGCGAAAGCCGGGCCGCTGCTGGTCGCGGGGCACGGACACCCCCACCATGCGCCCCCCATTGGCCAAAACGCCGAAGCTGAAGGTCAGGTCAGCGAGTCGGACATCGCCGCCCTGCACGGCCAGCGAGAGATCGTAACTCGACGGCCCGTCGAGCAGGGTGCCGAGGCCCATCCGATGAGCCGTGTGGATCACGTCGGGCACGCTCACCCAGTTCATGACCTGCACCGCCGGCGGCGTGGCGTTCAGGAGCAGGGCCTCCCGCAGGCTGATCGGCCCCCGATAGACCCCATCCGGATTACGCGCCTCATAGGTGGTGCCAACCGGCTGCTCAAAACTCTGCGGCACGTCGTAGGTCATCCGGGCCGGGTTGTAGCCCTGGGCCAGCGCGGTCAGGTAAATGAAGGGCCGGATGATCGCGCCCGGCTGATACCCGCGGTCCGCCGAGTCCACGTACCCCCCAATCGACTCGTTCCAGTAGTCCACGCTGCCGACGTAGGCCAGGACTTCGCCGGTCTCTGGCCGGATGACGACGACCGCGCCATTGCTCACCTCGTGTGGCACCCCCACGTCTGCCGGCGCTAAATCCGGCAGCAGCTCGGCAGCGCCGCATGGCTCCCCAATGGCCGTGGCGTAAACAAACGACGGATCGACGCCGCTCAGCCGCGTCACCTGCGTTCGCAGCGCGCACTCGGCCTGATACTGCAAGTCAAGGTCCAGCGTCGTCGTGATCCGCAACCCGCCCCCGGTAACCAGGCGCGCGCCGTCATAACCGGCCTCGCCGAGGAGTGTCTCCGCCTGGCGGCGAGCCACCAGGGCGAAATGCGGCGCAACCACGTCGGTCGGGGCCAGGGGACGAGCCACGTCGAGGCGCACGCGGGCCGCCTCCCTCTCCTCAAAGTCGACCATGCCGTAGGCCGCCATCGCATCCAACACCATCTGCTGGCGCTGATAGGCCGCCTCCGGTCGGTCAAAAGGGTTCACCGAGGGCGAGGCCGGGACGCCGGCCAGCAGCGCGGCCTCCGCCAGCGTCAGGTCGGCGGCGTGTTTGCCCAGATAGGTTTGGGCAGCCGCCTCCAGGCCATAGACACCATTGCCATAGAGCGCCGTGTTGAGGTACCAGGCCAGCAGTTCCTCTCGCGTGAAGCGCCGCCGCAGCTCGAGCATCAACACGGCGTCGGTCAGGGCGCGGTCGGCGTGAGTGAGCGGCAGCTCATGGAGGGGGACCAGCACATGCCGGGCCAGATACAGCAGCACCGGATCATTGACGGTCATCTGGCCGAAGATGAACGCATCACCCAGCGCGTCCGCCAGCGCCGCCGGCGAAAAACCAGGCCGGTTGAAATAAGCGCCATCCGTGGCCGCCACCGCCGCCCCCCAGACGTAAGCCGGCAGTTCGTCCAGCGTGACCCACGCCGCGTCGTTCCCCAGCGGGCCGGTCACCGTGTAGAGGATATGGCGTGACTCGCGGTCGAGGATCAGGGTGGGCCGCTCACCGCCGCTGACCGGGCGCAGGGCCTGCGGATCAGCCGGGATCACCCCGGCGATGCCGAAGTAGGTCACAGCAGCGGCAGCCGCCGCCCCCCCGGCGACCGCCACCAGCGCCACCAGTAATACGAGCAGCGCGCCCGCTCCACCGTAAACCGCCGGACCGGGCCGGGATCGCTGACGGCGATGACGACGGCGGCGGACAATCTGGGCAACCAGACTCAACCGGGCCTCCTGGGAATCCGCTTCTGGGGATCAACGCTTGTGCTGCCGCGCCAACCGCTAACGGCGAAACTGCTTTATAGGACGGCAACCGCGTTCTAGCTTAGCATGTTACCATCACCATGCCAATCCGCTGGTGGCGCGCATTTTCCTTTTTTTGACGACAATCGCATAATGGGGCCAGAACTGATCTGGGGGAGACCAAACCGTGACTTATATCCTCTTCGCCGAAGACGACGCCGCCTCACAGCAACTGATCCAGGACACCCTGGAAGCGCAAGGATACCGGGTTCGCTCCGTCAGCAACGGCATCGACGCGCTGGCCATGGCGCTGGCCGACAAACCGGGGCTGGTGCTCCTGGATGTGATGATGCCGGGCAAAAACGGCCTGGAGGTGACCAGGGCCATCAAGGAACACTACGGCGAGGACGCCCCCCCGGTCATCCTGATCACGGCCCTGGGCAGCCTGGACAACATCGAGCAGGGCCGGCTGGCGGGCGCTGATGACTACATCACCAAGCCATTCTCGCCGGAAGTCTTGAGCAAGAAGGTGGTCGCTGCCCTGGGCGAGGCGTGAGGCCCGGCCCGGCATCGGCTACCTCTGTGCCCGGCCCGCGCCGATGCCCGTCTGCGGTGGTTATGCCCGTTATCCGGAATGTATCTCCACAAGGAGGACATACCATGATCCGAACCAGACTTCAGTGGGGGATAATCGCCCTGGTCTGCCTCGTTTCACTGACCGCCATCCACGCCCAGGGAGGACCGAATGCTCCTTCGCTCAACGGCGGCAGTTTCGGCGGCCCTGGCATGGCAGGGGCCACCGGCAACGGCAGCGGGAATTTAGCCGGGGGCCTGCCGGAAAGCGGGGGCCTGCTGTCCGGCAACCGAACGGGCGGCGGCAACCGGATCGGGTCCGGCGGCGGGCCGGGGGGTGCCCTGGGAACGGCGTTATCCACCCTGGCCGGGCAACGCCCCTCCGCGCCCTCTGGCCGGCTCGCCGAGGGCGGTCTGGCGGCCCTGTTCGGCGGGGAAGGAAACCTGGCGGCGCAGGTCAATCAGGCCCTGGGGGCGGGCGCATCCTGGGCGGAGTTTGGCGGCTTCGGCGCTGGCACGGCCAGCAGCCTGACGCCCCCTGCCAGCCTCGAAAACCTGGATGAACTGTGGGCATCAACGTTCAACGACGAACTGGCGACCACCTTGAGCGCGGCGGTCGAAAACGCCATCGCCGCTCAGATCACGGCCATCAGCGCCGGGACCGCCGAGGCCCAGGCCGCAGCCCAGGCTGCCTATGATCAGTTCTGGGCGGACTATTACAGCGCGGTCGAGGCCGTCGCCCAGGAGTACTACCACATGACCCTGGCCGAAGCCGAAACCCTGTACCAGGAGGCGCTGGCCGCGGCCACGGTGGCGCTCGACACCTACGAAGAGTACGCCGATTGGTTCGCCACCTACTGCCTGTACTATCCCTGGGATTGTTACAGCTACGCCTACGACGCCGCCCAAGGCATCTATGCAAGCGTCGAGGCCCTCAGCGATACGCCCGCCGGACAGGTTGTGATGGGTGAGGTGGACAGCGCGCTGTCCACCGCCGCCGCCCGGGCGGTGGAAACCTTCGCCAGTTCGCCGGAAGCCTACGAGGCTATCGTGGTCTTCGCCCATGACCAGCTGGGCGCGGTGGTGGAGCCGCTGTATGCCGGCGCGCTGACCCAGGAGATCGCCGCTTACCTCCTCTACCTGCCGGACGCGATTGCCGCTTACGCCTCTTTGTTCAACGACGTGGAAGCGTATTGGGGCCTGCTGCGCGGCGGGGTGGCCGGGGTCGCCATCGTCGACTGCGCCTCCGACATGATGTGCACGGTCGAGAACCTGGCGCTGGAGCTGTCGGACGCCTCTGGCGGCCTCTTCGCGCTGGATGTGGCCGCTCCCCTGCCCGCCGATGCGGACAGTGCCCTGAACCTGATCACCACCGTGTATCCGGCCCTCAACGGGCTGCCCTTCTCGCAGATCATCGACATCGACGAGGGGATAGGCTTCCTGGCGACGGCTTACGGCGTCGGCGCGGACGACAGCGGCCAGCCGCTTACCGTGGCCAAGCTGATCTATGCTGGGGTGGTGGATGTGGAGGGACAGACGATGGTCTACGCCCTGGTCGCGGTAGGGGAGACGCAGATTCAGGCGTTCTACAACCTGTTTCAGTAGGCGGTGAGCGCCTCAAACACCAGGAAGAGGGCCACCCACCCGCGACGGCCCCTGGCGGCTCATGTATCCCATCAGACAGCCGTGATCACCAGCGGATGTCCCCTGGTCACGATGATGGTGTGCTCGTACTGCACGTTCAGGCTGCCATCCGGCGACCGCAACGTCCATCCATCCGGGTCGGTGATGACCCGGCTCGACCCGGCGGACAGGAACGGCTCCACGGTGATGACCAGCCCTTCTGTCAGCCGACCCCTGAGCCGCTGGACATAAAAGCCGGGCACGGTGGGCGGCTCATGGATGTGGCGGCCCACGCCGTGCCCATTCAACTCGCGGATGACCGCGAAACCGCCACGGCGGGCCTGGTCTTCCATCGCCTGTCCAATGGCATTGATGGGCTGCCCCGCCCGCGCCGCCGCGATGCCCGCCCGGAGCGCCGCCTGGGCACAGGCGCATAATCGCTGCTGGAGTTCCGAGACAGGCGGCACCGGCACGGTCACGCCTGCATCGGCGTAATAACCGTCAAGCTCCGCCGATACGTCAATGTTGACCAGATCGCCCGGACGGACGACCCGGGGCCCTGGGATGCCGTGCGCCGCCTCATCATTGAGGCTGATGCAGGTGTAGCCGGGGAAGTTGTAAACCAGCTTGGGCGCGGAACGCGCTCCGAACTTCTCCAGCACCGCCCGCCCGATCGCGTCCAGTTCGGCGGTGGTGATGCCCGGCTCCACCCGCGCCTGCATCTCTTGCAGCGTGCGACCGACGATATGGCCTATCCGCAGCAGGCCAACCAGGTCTTTTTCCGAATCAATTGACATTGCCCTGTCCTGTTGACGCGCCTTGCCCACCCAGAATCACCGTCCCTCTCCCGCGCACGAGAAGGTGTATTGATGGACAATCACCTGATTCCGGAAATACTGTACAACATTGTACGCCGGCGGGTAGTCATAATCGACCTGAGGTTTCTCATCCCAGGGCCGCCATCCATATTGCAGGAAGACACTCCCGGCGCAGGTGTAGGCGATGCCGTCGCGAATGACCTGGCTGCTCCGGTGCAGGTGGCCGTGGAAGACTCCCCGCAGCCGGTCGCGGGCGGGCAGCAGCGCCTCGTGCAGGGC
>DAOTXK010000227.1:0-7162 GCA_034435395.1 Anaerolineae bacterium
CTGCTGCACACCGTCTGGTTGCTGAATGTGGTGGTCTGTGCCGCCGGGGGGCCGCTGTTTTTTCTGTATGCCCGTTCGCTGGGATACCGCGAGCGCGTGGCGATTGCGGGATCGCTGATCTATGGATTGGGCACGATCACCTGGCCCTACAGCAAAACGTTCTTCCGGGAGCCGCTGGCGATGGTTTTACTGTTCGGCGCTGCCCTGTGCCTGAACGCCTGGCGCGAACGCCGAGGCTGCCCCTACCGCTGGGGATGGCTGGCCGGTTTCTTTTCCCTGTACCTGCTGGCGCTGCTGACCAAAGAAGCGGCCCTGTTGAGCATCCCGGTGTTTTTGGCCCTGGCCGCCCCTGACCTGCGCCAGGCAGGCGGGCGGCGGTTGATCCGGGCGGTCGCGCTGGCGGTCGTGCTTCTCATCGCGGGATTCCTGGTGCTGAACGCGATCCTGGCCATCGCGCCGATCCCGCGCAGTTATAACCCGATCGCCCGTCTGGAAGCGGTGAGCGGCAAGGCTGAGTTTATCGGCTACGCCCTGCTGAGTTACCTCTTCAGCCCAGGGCGGAGTCTGTTTGCCTTTTCGCCGGTGTTGCTGCTGGGGGTTCCCGGCGTGGCCTTGCTGATCAGGGGACGTCGCTGGCGCGAGGCGCTGATCCCTGCCCTGGCGGTGGCGGCCTTTGCGGGGGGCTACGCGGTGATCCGGCATGAGACCTGGTTTGGCGGTCTGTCGTGGGGGCCGCGGTATCTGGTCCCGGTGACTCTGCTGGCCCTGCTGGCTGTGCTGCCGGTATTGCAGGCCGCTGCCAGGGCGGAAGCCGCTCGCTGGGTTCGCTGGGGAGTGGTGGTCGTGATCGGCCTCAGCGTGTGGGTGCAGGTGTCCAGCGTGGTGATCAAACAGACCGACTATTTTGACGAACTCTCCCGGCGCGGGGTGATCGCCTGGGAGGGTGGCACCTGGGATGTGGCGGATTCTCCTTTGGTGATCAATCCGGGATTGCTGGGGAAAGTCCCCTTTGATTTCGCCTGGGTGCGGGCGGAGGGGGCCGGGTTGTGGCAGCCGCTGGCGGCTATGGCTGTCGTCCTGGGGGCTGGATGGGGGCTGTGGCATTGGGTCCGCCGCGCCGATGTCACGCGGCGGGGCCTGGTGCTGACCATGCTCGCCCTGGGGGTGGGGCTGTCCGGCGCGTTTTACGGGGGACTGCGCAGCATCTACCGCGATCCCCGCTACCTGGGCGGGTTCGACAAGCTGCACGATCTGCTGACTCTGCTGGATCGCCACGCGCGACCCGACGACATCGTGGTGCTGTCCAATCCGGACTATCAGGACTTTATGCTCAATTACTACCGCAACCGCGATGTGCTGCTGTACACCCTGCCAGTGGCCCCTGGCGAACGGCCCAGCCCGGAGCAACCGCCCGTCGTCGAAGACGCCAATCCCGACGTGTTGGTGGAAGCGCGCTACAGCGTCATGCTCATGAATCTGCCGGAGTATACAGACCGCGTCTGGTTGTTGGAGAACAGCGGCCCCTATACCGGGTTTACCGTCCGCCCGGTGGAGTGGTTTATGGCCCGCCATTATTTCCCGTTGCAAACTCTCCAGACGGACGAGTCGGCCCGATTGTTGTTGTTTTCCGTGAACAGCGATGCGCCGCCGGACCCGGCCATGCGCTGGCCGGAGCATCTCGTCGATGCCCGCTTCGGGGACTCGGTGGAGCTGGTGGGCTTTGACCTGCCGCCGACGCGCCGGCGCATGGGGCCATTTGCCGGGCCTGACCCGTCCCGTTCGACCTATCTGCCGGGAGAGGTGGTGCCGCTTTCATTGTTGTGGCGCGCCCGGCGGACGCCCGACCTTGACTACAACGTGGGATTGTTTGTGCTTGACGCCAGCGGGGTGGTGGTGGCGGAGCGCCATCACGCGCCCCAGGGCGGCTTTCGGCCCATGAATACCTGGCGGCCAGGGGAGACTGTGCGCGACAATCACGGTTTGCAATTGCCGTCGGACCTGCCGCCGGGCGTCTATCAGATTTGGGTGAAGGTTTATACCTGGCAAACGCAGGAGGCGCTGCCCGTCAGCGGCCAGGCAGCCAATCCGGACGGCGAAACTGCCTGGCTGACCACGGTCGAGGTGGCCGGCGGCGAGGAGTGAGCTGCCCGACGCCGTTATTTGGCGCGGAGGGCCAGGGTTTCATCGGCGTCGGGGCTGCTGACCATGGCCTGCCTGGGCGCGGTGGGGAGTTCGTGCAGGCTGGCGGGTTTTGAAGGGGCAGGCTGGTCAGCGGCAGGACCCATCATACGCCGGATGGCTTCCAGCTCGTCCGGCGTCAACTCGACCCCGCCGTTGCCGAAAGCCTGGTCGAAGGCCATCTGGTGAAACAGCGATAACCCGGCCATATTGGGCAGCGGGGTGGCCGTGGAAGCCACCCCTTTCGGGTTGTTCTCGTGGCGCATCAGGAGGATGCTGGCCGTGAGGAAAGCCACGCCGACCCACTGAATATGGGTCAGGCGCTCGCCCAGGAAGGCGAAGGCCAGCAGCAGCGACATGCCGATCTCCGTCATGGCGATCAGGGCCGCTTGCAGGCCGCCCAGGGCCTTCACGCCCAGGAACATGGTCAGGCGGGCCAGGGCGGTGGTGACGGCCAGGGCGATGATGGCCCCCAGCGCGCTGCCTGAGATCGCCCAGACCGGGTCAACGATGCCGTAAGCGAGACGGGCCATGGTGACGATAACGGCCATGGTGGTTAACACATAGAGGGTGACGGTTGGGGCGGGCATCTCATACAGCACGCGCTGGCTGAGCAGCATGGTCCCGGCAAACATGATCGCATTGCCCAGCATCAACCCGATGCCCAGCCAGTTCAGATTTCCCCTGGACATGCCGGTCAGTAACAACAACGCCGTCAGGGCCAGCCCCACCCGGAAGGCGGTCCGGTAAGTGATCGGCTGGCCGCCCAATCGGGCCAGCAGCACGGCGAAGACGATGTACGTGCCGTTAAGAAGTTGGGCAAGGCTGGCATCCAGGTAACTCAGGCCGGTGTAGTACATGAGTGAGCCGATGCCGTTGACGGCCCCCACCACCAGACATCCCAGCAAGCCCGCAGGGTAGATGTAGATGTAGCGCCGCCAGAAGATCAGGTACAGCCCCCACAAGATCACGGCGGCGACGACCGTTCTCACGCCCGCCACGGTAAACGGATCAGCGCCGCCCTGGTAGGCCAGCTTGCCAAACCAGGGAGCCATTCCCAGGAACACCGGGGACAGGAATGGGATGAGGACACCGAGGCGAGCTTTATTGGTCATGAGACTATCTGGGGGCACTCTGCTCGAATCTCCCTCCTAGCTTAGCGCATTCCCAGATAGAATGAAAATAGTACAAAGATCACGTATTGACTGAGTGAGCGTTTATGGTTTCTCGCCATCCGTGGATGCCCCCTGGCGTTTTTGGGTGCATTCGGCACAGTAGCCGGTGTAGCAGGCATGGGCTGTGAGCAGGGTCAGTCCGTGCTCCCTGGCCCAATGCCGGGCTGCCTCCTGGATGATCTCCGGGTCTACCGGGACCATGGCCCCACATCCCCGGCAGGTTAAATAGTGGTATTCCAGCCCGCCCACGATGCGATAGTATTCCCGCTTGTGTTCGGGGTCCAGGTAGCGCGCTTCCACCAGCCCCAGTTCGACGAACAGTTGCAACGTGCGGTAGACGGTGGCCAGGCTGGTATCCCCTTCATGGGTTGAGGTCAGGGCGTAGATTTGTTCGGCATCCAGAAATGTTTTGTGGGAGCGCAGTAAATCGAGCAGGAGTTGACGCTGAGGTGTCAGCCGAAATCCGGCTTGGCGGATAATCGCCTCGGCGTCGCCCTGGGTTAGAATCACGTTGGCGTCCATTGGCACTCTCTTTGCAGCCGCTTCCCAACCAGTATGCAGGAGAACGGTCACGGGTGCAATGATAGTCATCATCGCGAAATATTACAAACTACCTCTTAAATATTGCTGCGGACCGGCGGTTATCCGGTGTTTGTCTCGACCGATTTGTCCAGGCGCAACGCCATAGAAGGCCATTCGGGGTACAATCGGCGCTAGGTGGGGGGGCCTGGGATGGGGTTCTCGTTCCAGTGAAGATGACTGCGGGTTACGGCAGGGGCGGAGCGATGACTGAACTGTTATACCAGCGCGATAGTTACTTGTCTCAATTCGAAGCCGTCGTGACGGCGGTAGACGCGGAGCAGCGGGCCATTATGCTGGACCGCACGGCGTTTTATCCGGGCGGGGGTGGGCAGCCCCCGGATCGGGGCGCGTTGGTGGTGGACGGCGTGACGTACATTGTGCGCCAGGCGAAGCGGTCCGGCGACGCGGTGTGGCATGTGGTGGAGGGGACCGGGGAATTGCCAGCGGTGGGCGCGTCCGTGCAGGCGAGCCTTGACTGGGAGCGCCGCTACCAGTTAATGCGGACCCACACTGCCCTGCACATCTTGTGCGGTGTCCCCTGGCGCAATTTCTATGAGGCCAGTGTCACGGGCGGGAACATGGAACCGCTCAGTGGGCGCATGGACTTTGAGTTTGCGCGCTTGCAGAAGGAGCTTGTGCAGGAGATCGAGGAAAAGATTAACATTGAAGTTAAGGCATCGCGCCCGGTGAGGGTCGCCATTTTACCGCGCGAGGAAGCCTTCCAGATACCCGACCTGATCCGCACCAAGATCAACCTGTTGCCAGAAGGGATCACCGCCGTGCGGACGGTCGCGATCGAAGGGCTGGATTTGCAGGCTGATGGCGGGACCCATGTGGCCAACACTGCTGAAGTGGGCCACATCGCGGTGGTCGACTACAAAAGCAAGGGTGGCATCAACAAGCGTCTCTACATCCGGTTATCATGACTGCGACATCGTGGGGGTTGGTGGAAAGGCGTGGTAATGCTGCCGCCAGTGGAACCGGACGAGCAGTTGGTTGCTCATGGCCTGTACCGGCAGGTCCGCGACGGGCATCCAACCCGGCTGCAAGAGTTCTGGACGGTACATGGCCTGCCCGATCGGGCATTGATCTGGCGCAGTCAATTGCTCTACAATGGCGTGGCCCCGATCTCGGCCTGTTACCTGTTGCGCGATCCGCAGTTTAAACCAGCGCAGATGGTTTTTTACTGGCGCTGGCCGGATGGGCGTGATGACCTGATCGAGTACCGTTTCGCGTCGGGGTATATGACCATTCTATATCGGGAGCGGGCGCAGGAGATGATCCTTCCGGTGGGATACGAAGTCTACGGGTGGCACACCATCACCGAAAACTTCCTGTGGGCCAGTTATGACCGGCGGGCGCGGGGCACGCAGGACTTCACGCTGGTGGCCCCCGGTATCCATCATGGCACGCTGTGGCCGCACTTGATGTTCCTCCAGGCCACCCATGAGCGTTCGGAAATTCTGCCTGGCCCCGGCGGGCCTCACAGCGGTTTCGCCTTCTTGGTACAGATGCCGGAGATGGGGGTGCAACACCTGTACCTCGACGACTCCGGCATCCCCGTGCGCGGGGTCTTGCCGGAGGAAGGGTTGACGGTCGAGTTGTCGGAATATAGCCGGATCGATGGGTGAAAGAGTGGGCGATGGTTCGTCGTTGGCTCGCCTGGTTGGGGCCGGGGCGCGCCTGGACGTTGTTCGCGCTGCTGGCCGGGACCGGGATCATCAGTCTGATTTTGCAGGCCGTCGGCCCGGCCACGCTCTGGGTGATCCCGGTTCAGAATGTCTTGATTCTGGTATGGCTGCTGGGCACGGTCGCGGTGATCGTCGGTCGGCTCGATCCGCTGGACCGCCGGCCGCTGTTGCTGTCCGCCGGGCCGGTGGTGATGGCCCTGGCGCTGGGCGTGTTCCTGCCGGACTTTATGCCCTGGTTCGTGGGAGCCGGGTTGGGATGGCTGGTCGTATCGCAGGCCCTCTCTCGCCGCCACGTGCGCCGGGAGTACCAACAGGCTATCCGTCATTTGCGGCGCAGCGAATACGATCGGGCCATCGAAGTGATGGACGCGCTGATCAAGGCTGAGCCGGAAGACGCGGCCCATTACCGCTTCCGGGCGGAGTTGTATCGCCTGCGGGGCCGGCCGAAGCGGGCCTTGGAGGACTACCGGCGCATCGTGGACTTGGAGCCGGACTCCGGGGTCGGTTATAACGGTCTGGCCGAGGTTTGCCTGCAAGAAGGAGACCTGGAGCAGGCATTGGTCCACGCCCGGCGGGCCTATGAACGCGAGCCGGGGCACTGGGTGACCTCCTACAATCTGGGCATGATCGAAGATCGGCTCGGCCTGGCGTCGGAAGCCGCCTTACACCTGGGAGAAACGTTGCGCGCCGGCGTATCTGACAGCCGCCACCAATTGCTGGTCCACCTCTGGCTGGCGCGGGCGTATGCGCGGCTGGATCAGCCGGAGGACCTGGAGCGCGCGCTCGCGGCGTTGCGCCGGCACAGGCGCGGCCTCCGGGAGTGGCAGACGATCTTCGCCAGTGAGCAGGCGGCGACGCTGCGCGGCATCCTGGCTGCCGACATCGAGCGGGCGCGGCAAATCCTCGACGGCGCGGGCGCGGAAGCGCTGACCGCCGATTTATCGTCGAATGGGGCGGAGCAATGACTCGCCGTCTGTTGATCATCCTGGCGCAGATTCCCCTGGTCGTGGCCATCCTGGGCGTGTTGACCTTCGTCGGCGGGATCGTCGGCGAATACGTGGTCAACCGACGGGACCCCTTTGGCGAGACCGTGGCTACGGACCTGACCTGGGTGGCTTTGATCGGGCTGGCCGTGGCGACGGCCATGTTTCTGGTGTGGTTTGTCAGTGTGGCGCTGCTGCTGGGCATCCAGACGCGCCGACGGGGGTCGGGCTATGGGGAAGCCTACCGGCTGATCGAAACCTTTAAGTTTGACGACGCTATCCCCCTGCTGGAACAGTCCATCAAAGAGGGTAAGGAAACGGTTGACGTGTTGATGCTGCTGGCGAGCGCCTACGCTTATGCCGGGCGGCTGGCGGATGCTCAGAAAGTCGCCGACCGGGCAGTGGCTATCTACCCGCAGGAATCGGCGGCTTATGCCACCCTGAGCAACGTTTACCGGATGCAGGCGGCCTACGAAGCGGCAGCGGAGACGCTCCGGCGGGCGACGGCGTTGGATCCCAACTCGGGGGTGCTGTGGGCGGAGCTGGGTTTCAT
>DAOTXK010000228.1:0-6083 GCA_034435395.1 Anaerolineae bacterium
CCCCCCCCCCCCCCGCTACGAGTCGACGCCCGCGTCGCTGGCTGGCGCGCTGCCTGCTGACGGGCGATCGTCACCCTCGCTCGGCCCATTGGCGGCCATCGGCCTGGGGGTGTCCATCCCGCGCCCGCCTGAGTATCCGGATTTGTTAAAATTCATCATGCGATGCTACCAACTATACCGCCACAGGGGGGCTTTCCCGCCGAAAAGCGGCCCCCAACTACCCAACTGCGTAAGTCCTGCGGTGTATGCTCTCATCATTGTATACGCAAATGCGCTCCAGGGGTTGTATTCCCCCCGATTGGCTCGCGGCGATGGGTGGTCAGGGCCATCGGTTAGCGTAACCGTCCTTCCGCCCAGGCCAGCAGGGCGTCGGCGATGGCGGTTTCGATGGCCTCGCGGTCCTCGATGGTGTAGGTCAACGGCGGGCTGAGCGGCGTCACCTTCCATACCTGGCCGCTGCGCCGGAACTCCGCCACCTCGATGACCACCGACCCGGCGTCGTAGGCCCGCACGCCGATCTGGTGCTCAAAGCGGCGGAAGGGGGGCCACCGCCGCCACCGCCGGGCGAGCACCAGCTTGACGTAACCCTGCCGGGCGTCGCGGGTGACTTCCGGCCCCTGGTAGTCCCGGGCCAGGCCGGAGTCGCGCAGCGCCAGGAGCGCCTCCCGGCAGCCGAGGCTCTCCAGCACCGCCGCCAGGATGTCCAGGCGTTGCAGGGTGATGTCTTCCAGCCGCTGCGCCCGGCTCCGCTGGCGGTAGGCGGCCAACAATTGGGCGGCCTGGGCCTGCCATTGGGCGGCGGTTTTCTGGGCCTGCGCCGCCTCTTTGAGTTCCTGAAGGCGGCGGCGGAAGTCTTCCACGGCGATTCTCCTGCGGCGAGCGGCCAGCGGCCAGCGGCGGGCGACCAGCGGCCAGCGGCGAGCGACCAGCGGCGAGCGACCAGCGGCCAGCGACGAGAGACCAGCGACCAGCGGCCAGCGGCGAGCGACCAGCGGCGGGCGACCAGCGACCAGCGGCGGGCGACCGGTGGCCAGCGACTGGCGGCGAGCGACCAGCGGCCAGCGGCGAGCAGCGGGTGACCAGCGACCAGCGGCGAGCGACCAGCGACCAGCGGCGGGCGACCAGCGACCAGCGGCGAGCGGCTAATTCGTCACCCGGCCAGCGCCGATTTGCTGCCGGATGGCTTTAATAAACCCCTGCAAGGTCGCCCCCGTTTCATGGCAGGTAGCGGTTAACTGTTCCCGCTGTTCCTCGTTCAGATACCCCAGTCGGCCGGTGAGGTGGATGTAGTATTCGAGTTCGGCCAGCGAACCTCCGGCGATATGCAGGAAGTTCAGGAAGTCTTTTAGGTGCTGCCTGCCGGAGCCTTCGGCGATGTTGGCGGGCACGCTGACAGCCGCCCGCCGCATCTGACTGATCAGCCCGAAGCGTTCATCGGCTGGAAATGACCGGGTGATTTCGTAAACCAACACCGCCAGGTCGTCCGCCCTCTGCCAGGCGATGATGTTTCGGAAGTCACGCATAGTGCCATCCCCGCTAGTCGCTGGTCTCCTGGCCTCTGGCCTCCTGTCCTCTGGCCTCCTGTCCTCCTGGCCTCCTGGCCTCTAGTCTCCTGGCCTCCGGCCTCTCAATACGCTCCCCTGCCGAACAGCACGCGCGGGATGGTGCGCAGCAGGATTTGCAGGTCCAGCAGCAGCGACCAGTTTTCGATGTAGTACAGGTCCAGCAGCACCATCTCCTCGAAGGGCACATCGCTGCGCCCGGAGACCTGCCACAGCCCGGTGATCCCGCCCCGGATTTGCAGGCGCTGCCGGTGCCAGGGCTCGTACAGCGCCACCTCGTCCGGCGTGGGCGGGCGCGGCCCGATCAGGCTCATATCGCCCCTGAGCTCGTTGAAGAACTGCGGCAGCTCGTCCAGGCTGAGCCGTCGGATGAGCCGCCCCACCCTGGTGACGCGTGGATCGTCTTTCAGCTTGGGATGACGCGGGTCCAGCCCTTGTTCGGCCACCAGTTGGGCGTGTAGCTCGTCGGCATTCTCCACCATGCTACGGAACTTCCAGGCGCGGAAGCGCTGGCCGTTGACCCCCACGCGCTCCTGCCCGTACAGAATCGGGCCAGGCCCCTCCAGCCGGATGGCCAGGGCCACCAGCCCGACCAGGGGCAGCCACACCGGCGCGGCCAGCACGATCACGCCGATGTCGATCAGCCGCTTGAACAGGCGGGCGGCAGTCGGGATGCGCACCTGATCCTTGATGCCCAGCAGGGGGATGCCGTCCAGGTTCTCGATCTGCATGCGGTTGAGCTTGAGCTGGAACAGGTCCGGCACGATGCGCACCTGCGCCTCCTGCCGGTCGCATTCCCGCACGATGTCCAGAATCTCGCGGTGGTGCTCCCAGGAGAGAGTGATGACCACCAGGTCAACGTTCTCCTGGGTGATGATGGCCGGCAGGTTGGCCGTCCGGCCCAGGGCGCGCAGCCGACCGAGGTCGGCCTCGCCGCGCGCCGGGTCGTCGTCCACGAAACCGGCCACCTGGAAGCCCAACTCCGGGCGGGCCAGCATGTTGCGCATCACCGCCCGTCCCACTTCCCCCCCGCCGACCACCAGCACCCGCTCCACGCCCAGGCCGCGCTCCCGCTGCCGCCGCCGGATGTCGCGGTAGACCAGGCGGGCCCCCGCCAGCAGCACGGCGGAGAACACCATGGCATAAAACAGCAGCAGGCGGGAGAAAACCAGCGGTTGCAGGAAAAAGGTCAGCGCCATGACCAGCACCCAGGCGTTGGTCGCGCCGTTGGCGATGGCGATCACCTCGTCGAACCAGGAGCGCCCCCGGACGTGGCGGTAGAGGTTGTGCTGGTGCGCGGCGAGGATCAGCACGGCGGCGAACAGCAGCGCGTACCCCACAAACGGCTCAAACGGGGCGCGGAACAGTTCGTCGACCGGGCGCAGGATTTGCAGCTCGTAGCGCACGTAATGGGCCAGGACAAAGGCGGCCATGATCAGCAGGAAGTCGATGAACGGCGGGACCCAGTCCGGGAGATTGACCACCAGGGCGCGGTGGGCGCGTTCTTTCTCAGTCATTCAAGTTCCCTAACAGTGGTTAGCGCTCAGCTTTCAGCCGTCAGCTTCCACCCCAGTCATCAGTGTCTGGTGGTGGGTTGGCCCGATGGCCACGCGCGGACACGTTGGCGTCGCCGGGCTATCGTCGTTGGACTGGTATCTGATCGGCCTTCTCGCTCCGATCATCAAACATTCAGAATTCATCATTCAATACTCTTGCAGCGCCCGGCGGTAGGTCTGCGCGTGGACTCGCGCCGTCTGCGCCCAGGAGAAGGTCGCAGCGTGGGCGCGGCCCCGTTCGGCAGCCGCGCGCCGCCAGTTATCGTCCTCCAGGGCGCGGCGCAGACCCTCCGTCCAGGCGTTTACGTCACCCGGCGGCAGCAGCAGCCCGGCCTGGCCCGCCGCTTCCGGCAGGCTGGAGACATCCGAGGCCAGGACCGGCGTCCCACAGGCCAGCGCTTCGGCCACCGGCAGGCCCCAGCCCTCGTATACCGAGGGGCAGACCAGGGCCGCCGCCGCGTTATACCACAGCGGCAGCTCCTCGTCCGGCGCGTAACCCGCCAGCCGGACCGTCTCGCCCAGCCGGAGTGTCGTTATGGTAGCGCGAATCGCGTCTGATCCCCAGCCCTCGCCGCCGACCAGGATCAGCGGGGCATGACGGCGGACTCCCTCCGGCAGGCGGGCGTAGGCCCGGAGCAGCACGGGCAGGTTCTTGCGCGGCTCCAGCGTGCCCAGGTGCAGCAGGAAGCGCGGCGGCAGGTCGTGGGCGGCGCGGAAGGCGGCCACCTCGGCGGCGGGCAGGGGCCGGAAGCGCTCGCCCACGCCGGGCACGGCCACGTCGATCCGCTCGCCGGGCACGCCGAGCAGGCGGCGGACGTCCTCGGCGGTGCTGCGGCTGATGGCGATCACGCGGCGGGCGCGGCGGCAGGAAATTCCGGTGAACAGCCGCAGGTACAGGCGGCGGGCAGCCGACAGCCGCTCCGGGTAGTGGATGAAGCTCAGGTCGTAGACCGTCACCACCGTCGGCAGCCGGGCCAGCAGCGGCGAAACAAAGGCCAGCCCATGCAGCAGGTCCAGCCCGCCCAACTGCCAGGGTTGGATGGCCTGTTCCCACAGGATGCGCCACAGCGGGTGTCCGGTGGGCAGGCGGGAGCGCCGCACGGTGAACTGCGGATGGTCGGGCGGGCGGCCCTCGCCGACGAAGACGGTGTAGCGCAGGTCGGGGTCGGCCTCCGGCAGGTGGCGGAGCGTGTGGGCGATGTAGCCGTGAATCCCGGCCCGGCGGTAGCCCGCCCCGCTGCTGAGCAGGTGGGCGTTCAGGCCGATGTGGCGGGTCCCATTCATGCGTCCGATTATAACGTGGAGCGGGGCGGCATACCGATCAAGAACTTATCCGAAAATACGTGAATTCTCGGATAGACACTTAGGGTCCGGCGGCGGGGCGGGGGCGGCCTTGATTTCTCAGGCGGCCCGGATTTCTCATCAAGCTCTCAGGTGATTCTAATCTTTATCTTATCTACCTAGTTTATCATATTTTCGGGAGCAGTTGAGAAGGTAAAACAGCGGGCCTAGGTAGGATTGTTAGCGCTGCAATCGTAAATTATTGTCTTCAGGATCAGGTAAGCGACTTATTGGAAGGGGAAGGGCGATCCGCAGAGATCGTCCTTTTGTTTTGTGGCCCAGTCGTCCCCCTCAGTGCCTGCCGTCGCCGGATCGTGAGGGCGACCGGCGGCCTCAAGCGTATATGAAGACGGCTCTTATCCTGCGAGCGCGGACATATGTTATGATAGTGATGATTGGCGCAATTGACCCTCTCACTACTTTGTTGAGGAGAGCATGATGTCTACAAAAGAAGAGTTGATCGACAAATTAAACCAGGACCTGGCCAACGAGTTCCAGGCCGTGCTGATGTATACGGTGTATTCGGCGCTGGTCAAGGGGCCGTACCGCCCGCAGCTCGTCCAGTTTATGCAGGGCGAGATCGCCGACGAACTGGGGCATGCCCAGTTCCTGGCGGACAAGATCGTGGCGCTGGGCGGGACGCCGACCACCGTGCCGACGCCGGTGCCCATGACCAAGGAGCCTAAAGTGATGCTCCAGAACATCGCCGCGGCGGAGAAGGAAGCCATCGCCGGCTACATCGCCCGCGCCGAGCAGGCCCGCCAGGCCGGGGAGATCGGGCTGTCCGTTCAACTGGATGACATGGTCCTGGATGAAACCGGCCACTACGAAGAAACGCTCAAGCTGCTGGCGGAGTGGAAGTGACGATTTCACCCCCATCAACCGCCGCCCGATCCAGGAACAGAGGCGACCGTGCGTCCGCGCGGTCGCCCGTTTTTTGATTCCTGCCCGGCAGCGACTCCCAGGCCCGACCGCCAGACAGGGGTGACCGCCGTCGGCCCTACCGCCGCGTCAGGGTCAGCGTCTGCGGCCCGGCGGAGTCGAGGTGCCAGGTGAGCGTCTGGGCGTCGGCGTCATAGCTCGTCCGCCCCGCCGTCACAGCGGCAGCGAAGCCGTCCGGGTACTGGAGGCGCGGGACGTAAACCGTCGTCGGCGCGGGGATGGCCGGGTCGGCGTCGATGGCCAGGGTGAACGCCCCGCTCGCTGGGTCAAACGACTGGCGGGTCGGCGTCCCGGCGCAGGCCACCACCCGCGGCCGGCAGAAGCCGCGCACCGCCCGCCCGCCGCTATCGGGATCGGCGGGATCGGCCTGCTGGTCGCGGCAGAAGATGGAAAAATCCTCGTGGTTCCAGTGGTCCCCCCACTGGTTGCTGCTGTCGGCGGTGTAGTTCCACTGCGCGCTGTGGACCAGGTGAGCGTCCAGGGCGTCGTAATAGGTGGTCAGCGCCTGCTCGTGGACGGCGAAGTCGCCGGTTCGGAAGGCCGCGCCGTCGTCCAGGTCGAAGGGCAGGCCGAATTCCCCGATCAGGGTGGGGGCCTGGCCCAGGTTCCGGCGGGAGTTCTCCACATGAGCGCCGATCTCCGCCGCGAAAAACGCCCGCACCGCCGCCGCACCGGTGATAAA
>DAOTXK010000229.1:0-10163 GCA_034435395.1 Anaerolineae bacterium
GAGGCCCGCTTCGGGGTGAAGCTGGAACTGGAGATTGAGATACTGTGAATTATGTTTGAATTTTCGAACGGAATCAGCATTTTGACCATTGGACAAACCGGCTCGTATTGGCATATAGTGGGATAAGTGGGAAAATAGGGGTGTTGGGGGCGTGGGCCGGGCGGGGGGCCAGTCACCGCGTGTACCCCCGTCTGCGCACAGTTCCAGCGGTCGGTTGTACGGTTGAACCGCCCCTCGTCAGGTGTGCACCATCTATGGCAGCACCGTCCAAAACGGCGGCCAATCGCCGACGCCGCCGCGAGCAGGTTCATTCGACCCACGTAGCGCCCCGTGGCCAGCGCGAGAGGGTGGCGCGCCCGGTGGAACGCCCGGCATCCCCACCGCCGAAACCAGCCGTCCGGCGAGGGCGGGGGCGCGCCCGGCGCAAACCGCTCAGCGCGCCGGAAACCATGACCATGCCGCGCGCTGGTCAGTTGGATGTGGTGTTTTCGGCGCGGGTGTTGAGCGGGGTGATCCTGTTCAGCCTGCTGGTGGTGCTGGCCCTGTTCTTTCAGTCGGATGCGTTTTACGTTCACCGCATTGAGGTCGGCGGGCTGAGTTATCTGGCGGCGGACGAGGTCTTCACCCTCAGCGAGGTGGCCGCCATGCACATTTTCTGGGTTGATCCGGCGGTGGTGCGGCAGAATGTCATGCGGTCGCCCAGCGTGGCCGATGCTGAGGTGCTGGTTGGTTGGCCGCCGCACCTGCTGCAGATCGAGGTGCAGGAGCGGGAGCCAGCCCTGATCTGGGAACAGGCGGGCGTGCGCACCTGGATCGATGTGCGAGGGCGGGTGATGCCGCAGCGAACCGACCTGGAAGGGCTGTTGCGTGTGGTGGTGGAGGATGTGAATACGCCGGTCGGCCCCAATATCGTCATTCCGCAGGACGTGGTGGACGGCGCTTTGCAGTTGAAGTCGCTGTACCCCAATATCGAGGTGCTGCTCTACAATTCGGCGGAGGGGTTGGGCTACCCGGATGGCCGGGGCTGGCGGGTGTGGTTTGGCGCGGGCACCAACATGCCAGCCAAGTTAAACGTGTATAATGCGATAGTGGCCGATCTGGAAGCGCGCGGCATCCAGCCGGAGTATATCGATGTGGGCGACATCAATGCGCCGTATTACAAGGTCTTGTGGGGGCGCGACAGCGGCGAGACCGGCCCGACGGATAGTTAACGGACATGACTGAATTAGTCGTAGGCATCGACGTGGGCACGACGAAGGTCTGCACCATCGTCGGCGAAGTGCGGGAAGAAGATATTCACGTGGTCGGGCTGGGCGTGGAACCCAGCCGGGGCATGCAGAAGGGCGTGGTGACCGACATGAACGCCCTGACGGCAGCCATCTCTTCCTCGGTGCACAAGGCCGAGCGCAGCAGCGGCTACGAGATCGGGCGGGCGTTTGTGAGCGTGGCGGGCAGCCATATCTCGTCCATCAACAGCCGGGGTGTGGCCGGGATCAGCGGCGTGCGCGCCGTGCAGCCGGAGGATGTGGAGCGGGCCATCGCCAATGCGCGGGCCATCGCCATTCCCCATAACCGCGAGGTGCTGCACGTCATCCCGCGCACCTACAACCTGGATGGCAACGAGGGTGTGCGTAGCCCGCTGGGGATGCACGGTTTCCGCCTGGAGGTGGAGACGCATATCATCACCGCCTCGGCCACGACGGTGCAAAACCTGGAGACGTGCGTAGAATCGACCGGCGTGTACGTGGACCGCTTCATCCTCAATCCGCTGGCGTCCGGCGATGTGGTGCTGACACCGACCGAACGCCAGATGGGGGTGATGGTGGTGGACATCGGCGGCGGCACGACCGACCTGGCGATTTTTATCGAGGGCACGGTCTGGCACACGGCGGTGCTGCCGGTGGCGGGCTGGCACGTCACCAATGATGTGGCACACGGGCTGCGCCTGCCGTTCGAACTGGCTGAGGCCGTCAAATTGCAGTACGGGCACGCCAACCCGCGCGAGGTCGATCCGCTGGAAGCGTTCCCGGTGCAGCCGTTCGGGGAGGAGCTGCCCAGCAAGGTGCTCCGCATGGACCTGGCCCATATCATCGGCGCGCGGGTGGAGGAGATTTTTGAGCTGGTGTTGCAGGAAGCCAAGCGTTCCGGCTATGATGGGCTGCTACCTGCCGGAGTGGTGTTGACGGGCGGCAGCGCGTTGCTGCCGGGCATTCGCCAGGTGGCAGCGGACGTGATGCGGCTGCCGGTCCGGGTGGCCCAGCCGGAGAAGATCACGGGGATGGCCGATACCCTGCGCAGCCCGGCGTTCAGCACCAGCGTGGGGCTGTTGCGGTTGGGGCTGGTCATGGACCGGGAAGACCAGCAGCGGCTGGCCGCCCTGGGTGGGCGGGCAGGGGGCGAGGGTTTTCGCCTGGGAAAAGTGTTGGGCGGGCTGTTCCGGCGCTTCTTGCCGGAAGAGGAGAAAGGCTGAGGGGGGCGGGCGCGTAGTCCTTTTGGGCTATTGGCCCCCCAGTGGCGGCTGGCGGATTTCCTTTATCCCGCATTTTTGCATAAAATAGGCAGGTATGAGTGAATAGAGTTTGGAAGTGGGTGCCCAAAATTCTTTTAGGGAGACCGGCAGAGAGGTGGTGCCACCGTAACCTGAGGAGGATACCATGAGTACCGTAGAACTGACCCCCGGCGAGAACTTCGCGCAGATCAAGGTGGTTGGTGTCGGTGGCGGCGGGGGCAACGCCGTCAACCGGATGATTGACGAAGGCATGGGCGGTGTCGATTTTATCTCCATCAACACCGATGCCCAGGCGTTGATGCTCTCCCAGGCCAAAACGCGGGTCCGCATCGGCGATAAGCTGACGCGCGGCCTGGGTGCCGGGGGAAATCCGGAAATTGGCCGCAAGGCCGCTGAAGAAAGCGCCGACGAGCTGTATGAGGTGTTGCGCGGCGCGGATATGGTCTTTATCACCTGCGGCATGGGGGGAGGGACCGGGACCGGGGCAGCGCCAATCCTGGCTCAGATCGCCAAGGAACTGGGTTCGCTGACCATCGGCGTGGTGACCAGGCCTTTCACCTTCGAAGGCAAGCGCCGCCATGACACGGCTGACGCCGGCATTGAGGCCCTTAAGAACCAGGTGGACACCCTGATTGTGATTCCCAACGATCGGCTGTTGCAGATCGCGGACAAGCGGGCCAGCTTGCAGGATGCTTTCCGCGTGGCCGACGACGTGTTGCGCCAGGGCATCCAGGGCATTTCGGAGCTGATCACCGTTCCGGGGCTGATCAACCTCGACTTCGCGGACGTGCGCACCATCATGTCCGAGGGCGGCGCTGCTCTGATGGCCGTCGGCGTGGCGTCGGGCGAGGATCGAGCCCGCCAGGCAGCGGAGGCCGCCATCAGCAGCCAGTTGTTGGACGTGACCATCGACGGCGCGCGCGGCATCCTGTTTAACGTGACCGGCGGCCCGGACCTGAGCCTGTTCGAGGTCAACGAGGCGGCGGCGATCATCAAAGATACGGCCCATCCAGACGTGAACCTGATCTTCGGCGCAGTCATCGACCCCAACATAGGCGACACGATCCGCATCACCGTGATTGCCACGGGCTTCGAGCAGAGCCGGGTGGCGCGTCGCCAGGTGCAGACCGGGCAGGCGGTGGCGGGTCCGGCGGAACAGCGGCGACCGGTGCAGTCGGGCATCATGGCCGGGCAGCAGCCGACGCAAGCGCCGCAGCCGATTGAACAGAATTATTACGATAGCGACAACATCGAGATTCCGACCTTCCTGCGCAAGCGGTAGCATGACAGTTGGACGCACCGTAAGGCACAGGGGGAGTCTCGACGCCGCTCATCGTCAATAGTGGTGCTTCCTCAGGATAGCCCTTGCCCTGATGTCTGCTCATGCGTCAGGGGAAGGGCTTATTTGTTGGCGACCGAGGGCGTGCGCCGGTCCGGCCGTGGGCCGGGAGCGAGCCATGGAACAAACGTTTCGAAATTTTAACCCAAAATGGTACCATAGTACTGTTCAGCGGTGTCTGCAACCGTGATACAGTTAGAACCCACCAACCGCCATATACGGGGTGTCATCGCCATGGAATCCCCATATGTGGGGGTAGGTGGGGCCTACACCGTGACGCCGCACATACATCTGGGTCTGTTCACCTGAGATGGGAGTCCAAACGATGAAGTGCCCGCTTTGTGGTGCGGTGGGGGCCTCGCGGGTGGTGGATACCAGCCATGATGCCCGGGGCGGCATTCGCCGGCGGCGCGAGTGTAAAGCCTGTGGGGAACGGTTCAGCACCTACGAGCGCCCGATTTTGTCGACTCCGGTGTTGATCAAAGCCGGTGGGGAGCGCGAACCATTCGACCGTGACAAGCTCATCCAGGGAATGCGGATCGCCTGCGCCAAGCGGCCGGTGGCGGCGGCGGACCTGGAACGCATCGCCGACCGGATTGAGGCCAGTCTACAGCGGATGGGGAAGTCGGAGGTTTCCAGCCGGGTGGTAGGGGATATGGTGATTGAAGGGCTGAAGGAGTTAGACGCTGTCGCGTATATCCGCTACGCCATTGTTTACCTGAAGCTGGACAACCTGGCCAGCATCCGCGAAGAGATCAACAAGCTGCTGGAAGAGCAGTGAGCCTCAGGCCGGGGCGTTATCCGAAGGAGAGCGTTTCGGGGTACCACCGCTGGATATCTGACCGAAATTGATAGCCGCCCCCCGATAGACGCGGAATCAATTGCTGGGTGACAACTTATCTCGCTGACGAGGGATTCGGGCGTCTGTCGCCAGGGAGGCCCGTTTCGCCGGGTTCCTGTTGTTGGGCAGTGAGAACAGATGGTCTAGCCAGAATCGTATTTTTAGATGGTAGGAGTAGTTTTGGGCAAGGAGAACGTTATGACCACCAGACCATCCGATCAGCCTCATCGGCAACCCGACATCGACCGGCGTTCTGGTCCGCCGTTGCCGTTGCGCCCCCTCCCGCTGACGGAGAACGCTCGCACGGTGCTGGCCAAGCGTTACCTGCGTCGCGGGCCGGACGGCCAGCCTGCCGAAAACGAGCACGAGATGTTCTGGCGCGTGGCGACTCATGTCGCGGCGGCGGAGGACGTGATCGGCGGCGACTCAGCGGTCTGGGCGCGTCGGTTCTACGATCTGCTGACCGAGGTGCGTTTCTTCCCGAACAGCCCGACCTTCACCGGGGCCGGGACGCCGCTGGGCCAGCTGGCCGCCTGTTTTGTCCTCCCCATTGACGATGACATGGGGCGCTCTCCCTCCGGCATATTTCAGACGTTGCGCGATGCAGCGCTGATTCAACAGACGGGCGGCGGCAACGGCTTTTCTTTCAGCCGCCTGCGGCCCAAAGGGGCGCTGGTCCGCTCGTCGATGGGCCAGGCGACGGGGCCGGTGGGCTTCCTGCGGGTGTACGACCAGGCCTTCGGCGAGATCGCTCAGGGCGGGTGCCTGGTGCCGGAAACGCTGATCTTCACTGCCCAGGGCCTGCTCCGCCTGGACGAGATAGTTTTGCATGATGAGCCTGGGTGGCGCGCGCACCGACTGGCGGTAGCCACCGACGAGGGTGAGCGCACCTCCACGCATGCCTATTACAACGGCCTTTCCCGTGTCTTGCGGGTGCGTACTGATGTGGGCCTGGACTTAACGGGCACCCCGAATCACAAAGTTAAGGTTTTGGCGGCCAACGGCTGTGTGTGGCGTCGGCTGGATGAGTTGAAGTCAGGTGATGCCATCCTGGTCAGGCTGGGGCAGCACAAGGGGAGATTCCGGGCGCTGGGCAAGCCGGAACGCCAGCACGGCAACCAAATCATGCCGGACTTTCCATCGGTGCTGGATGAGGAACTCGCGTTTTTTGTGGGCTACATGGTCGGCGACGGTTTTGTGGCGCAGGGTGACCGCGATCACCGGATTGGTGTCAGTGTGTCACATGGCAGCTACCTGCTGGATGAGATGCCCAGGCTGATCAGGCGCATTTTTGGCCAGGGCGTGAATGTGACCCGCGCGCAGAAGAATAACGATGCTTCAGTGACGTTCATCGTCGATAACCGCGCCGTCAAAGAGTTTTTGCAGTTGAACGGGCTGGACAAGGCCACCAGTACCCAGGCAAGCGTGCCGCGTTTGATTCGTCAGAGTCCGCCGGAAGTGGTTGGCGCGTTCCTGCGCGGGCTGTTCGAGGCAGATGGTTCGTTATCTCACCATTATCCCCAGTTGCTCAGCAGTTCCGAAGCATTGATCCGCGAAGTGGCGGTTCTGCTGATTGGCCTGGGCTGCCCGGTGCACATATCCGAGCAAAAGATTGCCGAAACTCATTATGGGCGTGCGCCCATGTGGAGCCTCCGTATCACGTCCCATATTGGCCTGGAGAATTGGAAACGATTCGTCGGGTGTGATCCTCGTTCTCGTTTTAGTGCCTGCTGGGATTTCCACCCGGACTTGGGTCGCGAGAGCAGTTATCGGCTTCCCCAGCCGGGGTACTGGTTGGCGCCGGTGCTGGAAGCCACGCTCTTGCCACAGATTGATGGCCGCGGCCGTGGCCGGGGTAAGAATTACCGTCCGACCTCGCCACGATTACGGAAGCAACTGCTCCGGTATACACGTGGCGACCGTCAACTGACGATGTCGGGATATGCCCGGCTGAAAGCCCAGAATCCGGAGTTTGCCGAACACGTCCGGCCCGTCAATGATTGGTGGTTTGTGACAGTGAGTGCCGTGGAAGAGGCGGGCGAGGCGCTGACGTTGGATATCGAGGTTGAGGATAACCACACTTATCTTGCCGGCGGGTGGGTCACCCACAACAGCCGGCGGGGCGCGAACATGGCGGTGCTGCGAGTCGATCATCCTGACGTCCGCGAGTTCATCACCTGCAAGACCGACGAGAGCCAGATCACCAACTTCAACATCTCGGTGGGCATCACCGATGCCTTCATGCAGGCCGTCAAAAATGATGACGATTTCGCCCTCATCAATCCCGCCGATGGGTCGGTGTGGGAGACTGTCCGCGCCCGCGACCTGTTCGAGCAGATCGCCCGGCAGGCCCATCACAACGGCGAACCGGGTGTGCTGTTCCTCGACGCCGCCAACCGCACCAATCCCGTGCCGCATCTGTACGAACTGGAGGCGACCAATCCCTGCGTGACCGGCGATACTCTGGTGGCCACGCCGGACGGCTGGCGTCGGGCGGACGAAATACGGGAGGGGGACACCATCTGTACGGTGCTGGGGACGGGCCGGGTGGCGACCGTCGAGATCAATGAGGCCGTGCCGGTCTATAAAGTGTATCTGTCGGACGGGGCAGCCGTCCGCGTCACCGCTTCCCACCAGTTTCACGCCAGGGACTCGCGAACCGGATTCTTTGCGCCACGCCGGGTGGATGCGCTCACAGTGGGAGACTGGATTCGAGTCTGCCGAACGGCGATTCCGGACCGTCCTGTCCCAGGAAAGGCGGACCTGGATGATCGGACGTATGGGTTCCTGGTGGGGGTGTTCGTCGGCGATGGATGCTCCACCCCTCACACCAACGATGACACGTGGAATCGGGTTCTGGAAAAGGCCCTCGCCCGCCTGGATGGCGAGATGGCGCATGCCGCCGTCGCCCAGGGCAGCCGTTCAGTGATGGTGGAGACCAAACCGGGGCAGGTGGTGGCCGCGTGGGCGCGTTCCCTGCCGCTGCCGCTGGTCAGCGGTCCGGAGAAGGCCCTGCCGGCGTGTTATGTCAACAGCAATCGCGAGTTCCTGGTCGGCCTGCTCGATGGTCTCTTCAGCGCGGGCGGCAGCGTGGATCGGTCGTCGAGTCACCCCCTCCTGCGCTTCCACACGGCCAGCGAGGCGCTCGCCCAGCAGGTGCGCCTCATCCTGCTGATGTTTGGCGTTCACGGTCATGTCACCACGGCGTTTTGCGACCGGCATGACGTCAGCGGTCGTGCGATTGGCCACGGTCGTTCCCAATACGATGTGGTCGTCACTGGCGAGAGCTTCGGTCGCTTCTTCGAGCAGATTCATCTGAGTCACCCGGAAAAGCAGCATCAGATGGAAGAGGCCGCCCTGCGCTGCGATCTGACGGGGGGCCACTGGGCAGCCCAGGTCGTCAGGATCGAGCCGGACGGTCTGGAAACCGTCTACGATCTCTATGAGCCGAAGAGCGACACCTGGATCACGGCGGGTTATGTGTCGAGGGGGTGTGGCGAGCAGTGGCTGGGGCCTTACGAGAACTGTTGCCTGGGGTCGATCAATCTGGCCGGTCACATGACCGACGATAACCGCGTGGACTGGGAAAAGCTCCGGCGCACCGTGGAAGAGGCGACGCGCTTCCTGGACGATGTGGTGTCGGCCAATGCTTACGTGCCTGCCGTGCCCCAGCTCAAGGAAACGGCCCTTCGTGTGCGGCGCATCGGGCTGGGCATCATGGGCCTGGCGGACATGATGTACTGTCTGGGGGTACGTTACGGCTCCGAGGAAGGGCAGGAGTTTGGCGCGCAGATCATGGAGTTTGTGCGTTACCACGCCATGCGGGCCAGCATCAACCTGGCCGAGGAGCGCGGGCCGTTCCCGGCGATCACGGACAGCATCTACGATCCCGACAACCTGAAATGGGAGCCGCCGCAGCCGCTCCAGCCATACCGGCGCGACTGGGGCCGCCCGCCGCTTGACTGGGAGGCCATCGTTGAGGGAATCAGGCGGCACGGCATCCGCAACGGGGCGCAGACCACCGTCGCGCCCACCGGGACGATCTCAACCGTGGCCGGCTGCGAGGGGTACGGCTGCGAGCCAGTTTTTGCGCTGGCGTATGTCCGCCATGTCAACGACAACGGCCAGGACCTCGAACTCCAGTACACCAGCCCGCTGTTTGAGCGCGCCTTGCGTCAGGCCGGGCTGGATGACGCGGCCATCGCCCGGGTGGTGAAGCAGGTTAACGTCGACGGGACCTGCCAGCACATCGCCGACGTGCCGGAGGAGGTGCGCCGGGTGTTTGTCGTCAGCGGCGACGTGACGGCGGAGGAGCACGTGCGTATGCAGGCGGCTTTGCAGGCTTTTGTCGACAACAGCATCAGCAAGACCATCAACCTGCCGGAGACGGCGACGGTCGAGGATGTCCAACGGGCTTATGAGCTGGCCTGGGGGCTGGGCTGCAAAGGGCTGACGGTCTACGTGACCGGCAGTCGTCAGAAGGTGGTGCTGGAGACGAAGGCCATTCGGGAGACCAGGCGCGAGTCTGTCGGGGGCGGGGAAGAGACGGGCGCGGTTGAACCCGTCCGCCAGGCTCCGCTGCCGCTGTTTAACGATCACAAGAAGCCGCGCCCGCGCATGCTGACCGGCAAGACCTACCGTTTGGAGACGCCGCTGGGCACGACCTATGTTACCGTCAACGAAAACGGGCAGGGGCAGGGACAGCCGTTTGAGGTGTTCCTGCACACCGCCAAGGCCGGATCGGACACGGCGGCGGTGTCGGAGGCGCTGGGACGCCTGATCTCGTATATCCTGCGGCTGGCCTCGCCGGTCAGCCCGCGCAAGCGGCTCCGGGAGATCGGGCGGCAACTGGCCGGGATCGGCGGCGGTCGTCCGACCGGCTTTGGCCCGGCGCGCGTGTTGAGTTTGCCGGACGGCATCGCGCAGGTATTGCAGGACTACCTCAGTGAGAGCGAGGCGGAGGCGACCGCCACCCCGGAATCCCCACCCCTCGCCGCGCAGGAGCCGCTGCCGCTGCCCCCGCCGTCGCGTCGCCACGCCATCGGTGACCTGTGCCCGGAGTGCGGGCAGGCGGCGCTGGTCAGCGAGGAGGGCTGCCGCAGATGTTACTCCTGCGGCTATAGCGAGTGTTAGAGGGTTCGATCACGGAACGAGGGGTCCCGCTGGCCCCTCTTGTTGCCGGAGCGCCTCGCCGCTTCGTTGGGGCACGTCCAGGCCAGGGGCAGAGTCGGCACCCCCTGGCCGCGTCGATATGCCCTCGTTTGAACAGCACGCCTGGCCGGTTTGATGCGTCGGCCAGCTTGCGGTAAAACAGAGGACGCCTCTCGTCAGCGGCGAGGGGCGTCTTTTTGTGGCCGGTGGCGAGGTGTGAGGTGAAATGGCGGGTCAACGGGGCTGGAGGCGAATCGGGCGTCGCTGGTGGGGGCGGCTGGCGGTGGTGGTGGCGGCGGTGATTATGGCCGTGGGGCTGGTCC
>DAOTXK010000230.1:0-11827 GCA_034435395.1 Anaerolineae bacterium
CCACACAGGCGATCTGCCCCATTCCGACCGGGGGGACCGGCACGGTGACTTCGGCCTGAGTCCCCTTCAGCGCGCTCAACTGAACGTTGCTGCTGGCGGTCGGCGACAGCACCTGGATGAAAAAAATCTGCGCCGCGCCGCCGACCAGCACCCCTCCCACCACCGCCGCCAGCAGACTCAGGACGGTCCCCGCGCCGAGCAGGGTGGTGGACGCCAATCCGAACGCCCCGAACGCGGTGATGAAGCCGCTGATGGCCAGCATGCTCAGGCCACTGACTTCCGCCCCATCATGGCTGACATCCAGATGCCCGTCCGCGCCGAGGTCGACGTGATGGCCGAAGTCGAACAGGCCGCCGAGGTCGATGTCGTGGCCGAAGAGTTCGATGTCACTGAGATCAAAGGCGTGACCGATCCCCTGAAAAAACAGCAAAAACAACGCGTACAGGAAACCGATCAACAGTGCGGCACCATAGATGCAGTTAAGCGCGCTACCGCCAAAGACAGTGTCCATCTCTCCACCTGCCCGCATGACGATCGGTGCTCATCACCATTATCGTCGGAATCTGGTTTTTAGGCCCCCCAAATTTGGTGGTACTGGCCGGTTGGAGGGAGAGCCTGTGGTGAAGAGCGTTTTCTCCAGCGTCTCTCCCACCTGAGCCGGGATCATGGTCTCGAACCAATCTTCGGATCTGGCGTGCAGGGTGATCCGGGTCCTGCCGGACCTGTCCGGTTTGCTCTGTCTGGGTTCCTGCCAGTGGAGTGTGACGACCAGCTGGTGATCGGCGGCCAGGTCGGCTGAGCACCGGCGCAGTTTGAGTTCCAGCCGGGGGGCGTGCTTCTCATCGACCCGGATGATGCCTGGCGGCTCCTGAACTTCCGGAGACACCAGCACGTTGAGCAGCGCCTCGGCGGAGGCGGTGTTGATCAGAGCGGTCTGCATCTGGCTGTCGTACCAGTGGCCGGTTGTTTCCGCGAACGGGGTCCTGGTTATCCTGGCGAGCATCGGGCAGGTGGCGAGGGCGACCCAGAGCAGCCCCTCCCCGCCGACGATCAGGTACAGCCACCACGGCGCGCCTTCCAGTCCCAGAAACTCGCGCCAGACGCCGGAAGTGGTGTGCACCATGCCGCTGTCACCCACCGCCAGCCAGACGAAACTGCCGTAACTGACCACGGCGCTGATGAGAGTGACAGCGAAGGCTCGCCTGATGTGCCGGACTTTGCCCCACTTCACCATCTGCCACAGCGCCAGGCCGAGCGCCCGGCTCAGCAGGATCGGGTAAACCAGCCCGACGAGGCTCACCATCGCCAGCCCAATCAATGCAGCCAGACCGGCCCCGCTGGTGCTCTGCATTCGGCCAGAGAGGTTTTCCAGCCAGCCGGCGATCCCGTCGGCCAGCGGCATGGTCAGCAGCTTTCCGCCCGCATGAGCGATGAAACCGGTGATGACACCAAGCGCCAGACCGGCGGCCGCCACTATCGTCAGGCGGGCCGGGCTGTAATGCCCGCTGAGGCGGTAGGCGCGGGCGGTGATGGCTTCCGGCACGGCGGGCAGGCGGGGTTTGAAGCGCGAAGAGGGATGTCCCTCTGGATGGGTGGACACGCCGTGCAGGGTCGGGTGGGATGGCGATTTGTCCGCTGGGGGGGACTGTTGCGTGGGGAGCGTCGCCGGGGGTGAGGATGGGGCGGTTGATCGGGCCTGGGTCAGCGCCGCCAGCGTTTGAGCGGCCCGTTGGTGGGAAGGGTCCAGCTGGAGGGCCTGCTCCAGCACGCGGATCACCTGCTGGCGGTTGTCGGTCACCAGAGCCGCGAGATACAGCACGTCTGCCGTGGGTTGCCTGAGCATGGGCCGCAGCAACTGGCGGGCGCGTACTTTATCCCCTTCCCGGATGGCAGCCTCCACCGGGCGTAGATCATAGGACATGACAGCTCCCCGTTCACAGGGGATCATCCCCTGCCTTCCCGGACCATCGCCTGCGCAGCAGCCTGGATGGCGGCCAGCTTATAATCTCTGCTCCAGCGATTGACAGGAATCAGGTCAAACTTGCGGGCCCGCACGTGCTCGATCCAGCGCTCCATGCTCAGCAGGCAGGTGATCATACCGTTGCCACTGCCGCCCGCGGCGGCGACGGCGATCACCGGCTTTCCGGCGAGACGGCTCTGCTCGCCACGGGTGGCCTCGCAGCGGCGCAGGCGATCAGTGAAGGCTTTGGCGACCTCGCTCATCTCCCCCCAGTAGACCGGCGTCACCAGCACGCAGGCGTCGGCGCGGCATAACCGCTCATGCGCGGCCTGGAAGTCATCCTCAACCTGACAATAGTGCTGGTCAAGGCAGGTCCCCCAGCCATTGTCGCAGGCATCGCATCGCCCGATCTTCCAATCGTTGAGGTGGATGATTTCGATCTCTCCCTCAGCCTGCCGCACGCCGTCAACCGCCGCCGCCGCACAGGCTGCCGTCAACCCATCCTTGTTTGGGCTGGCCGTGATCACGACAACCTCCATTTACGATTCTCCTCCTGGTGTATGAAAAGACACTCCTGCCCGCGCCGCCATGCCCAACACGTACTCACGAGCCGGGGGGTATTCCTCCGGCGGCAGATGTTCCAGGATCAGCGGCACATCGCCCGGCAGGCGGGCCAGCTCCCGCAGGAACACCTGGTAGTCTAACATACCCAGGCCGGGGCGCGCTTCATCCAGGTGGACGGTCAGCGTGTCGCGCAGGATGATGTCCTTGGCATGACAGGAGACAATCCATGGCCCTAACTGGGCGAAACAGTCCCGCAACAGCTCAGCGTTGGCGTAATAACGCGCCGGACAGTTGATCAGGTTCACCGGGTCCAGGTGAACGGCAAACATTGGTCGGTCGACAGCCTCGATCAGACGGCGGTAGCTCTCCACGCTGTCGGGCAGCGTCCAGGGCATGGTTTCCAGCGTGTAGCGGGCACGTCTGGGTTTGACCGCGTCGATGATCCGGCGGACGTTTTCCACCGTCTGCTCAAAAGCCTCCCGGCTCAGATTGTGGGGATGGGGGCCGTCCCAGCAGGTGGGGTGGTACGTTCCGGCGATGTTGACGCAGCAGACCGCGCCCAGTTCATCCGCCAGGGCCAGCTGGTGGATGTTGGCGTCAATGTTGGCGGCGCGGCGTTGCGGATCAGGATCGAGCATGTTGTTCCAGACGCCGACCTCGGCCAGCATGACGTCATGATCGGCGAAGGCTTCGCGGATGGCCCGTATGCGCTCCGGTTCATCGAGGGAGACCGGCGGACAGACCGCAGCCGAGTATCCCGCAGCGACATAGGCGCGGGCGATTGTGGCGGGGTCATCGCTGTCAATGGGTAAAAAGACGCCCAGGCGCATGTGCTTCCTCCCTGGTGTGAGTGGTCGCCAGCCTTTCCAGAGAAAATGTACCCCAGGCGGCAACTTTACACATCTTCTGTGGACCGTTATAATCCGATTTGTGTCTCGTTTATCATCAAAATTCGAGGTGGTGCGCCATGATGACGCCGGAGCAGATCAAACGCACCCTGGATCGCCGGTTGCTGGAGGTGGACAAGCCCGGTCGCTACGTGGGCGGCGAGTACAACAGCGTGGTCAAAGACTGGGCGGCCATTCCCTTTCGGGTGGCGCTGGCCTTCCCGGACATCTACGACCTGGGGATGTCCAACCTCGGTTTGATGTTGCTGTACGACGCCGTCAACCGGCAGCCGGACATGCTGGCCGAGCGCGTTTTCAACCCCTGGGTGGATATGGAAGCCCTGATGCGGCGGGAAGGTATTCCGCTGCACAGCCTGGAGACCAAACACCCCATCCGCGATTTTGACCTGTTCGGCATCAGCCTGCCTTACGAGCAGCTGTACACCAACGCGCTGACCCTGCTCGACCTGGCCGGGATGCCCCTGCCCGCCCACGACCGCGACGAGTCCTACCCGCTGGTGATCGCAGGCGGGCATGCCTGCTACAACCCGGAGCCGATGGCCGACTTCATCGACGCCTTCGTCATCGGCGAGGGCGAGGAGATCATCGTGGAGATCGCGCGCGCCTTGCAGCGGCTGAAGGGCAGGTCGCGGGAGGACCAACTGCGCGCCCTGGCCCAGATTCAGGGCGTTTATGTGCCGCGATTCTACGATGTGGCCTATGACGCCATCGGGCGCGTCGAGTCGGTCCAGCCCAACATGCCCGGCGTGCCGGCGACGGTCCTCAAGCGGATCGTGCCGGTGCTGCCGCCGCCTTTCACCCGGTTCCTGGTGCCGAACGTGGACACCGTTCACAACCGCGCCCCCATCGAGATCATGCGCGGCTGCACACGGGGCTGCCGGTTCTGCCATGCGGGCATGGTGACTCGTCCGGTCCGCGAGCGCAGTGTGGAGGCTATCGTGGCGGCGGTGGACGAGATCGTGCGCCACACCGGCTTTGAGGAAATCGGCCTGCTCAGCCTGTCGTCATCCGATTACGACGAGGTGCAGCGCCTGGTGGAGGAAATTGGCGCGCGTTACGGCGGCAAGGGCCTGAGCATCAGCCTGCCCAGCCTGCGCATCGAGACGACCAGCGTTGACCTGTTGGACGCGCTGGCCGATACGCGGCGCGGGGGGTTCACCCTGGCTCCGGAAGCCGCCACCGAGAAGATGCGCCGCATCATCAACAAGTTTGTCCCCCACCAGCAGGTGCTGGCGACGGCCCGCGAGATTTACACGCGGGGCTGGCGCACGATCAAACTGTACTTTATGATCGGCCACCCGGAGGAGACGCTGGAAGATGTGCAGGCTATTGCCGATCTGAGCCGGGCCGTGCTGGCCGAGGGCAGGAAGGTGCACGGCAAAAAAGCCAGCGTCAACCTCGGTGTGAGCACTTTCGTGCCCAAACCGCATACGCCGTTCCAGTGGGTGCCGCTGGACACGCTGGAGAACATCGACGCCAAACAAAACCTGCTCAAGCGGGAACTGCGTGCCCACGGGCTGAGCTTACGCTGGAACAACCCGGCGGAGACGGTGCTGGAAGCCTTCCTCAGCCGGGGCGACCGTCGCCTCGGCCCGGTGATCCGGCGGGCGTGGGAGCTGGGCAGCCGCTTTGACGCCTGGCAGGATCACTTTAACCCGGACGCCTGGCGGCAGGCGTTTGCCGAGCATGGGCTGGAGACATATTTCTACACCCACCGCCCCCGCGCCCTGGACGAGGTTTTCCCCTGGGATCACCTCAGCGTGGCGGTCAAAAAACAGTTCCTGCAAGAGGACTATCTGATGTCCCGGCGCGGCGAAACCCGCATCGACTGCCGCGATCAGTGTTTTGCCTGTGGCATCCTGCCCAGGTTCTCCCGGCTCCGCTCCACTACCCCCGCCGACGCCTGGGAATGCCCGACGGTCAAACCCCGGCACCGGCGCGGCCAGAAGCAGGGGGACATCATCCCGTTAACGCCGGCCTGACGCCCGGCCAGGTGCGGTCGTAGAGGGGCCTTCTAGGCGCTCTCTGGACTGCCTGCGGCGGGGCACCCCTGGCGGCAGCAAGCGGCGGCTGGCCGTAGACTGCTGGCCCTACAGACTCCCCCGGTAGCTGGTATAATCACGCCGATCGAACCATCCAGTTCGCTGGCCGTTTCCCGGCGTGATGAGGGAGTCGCGCATGCGAATCGGCGTTGAAGGCGGCCATCCCCTGCGAGGGACGTACACGCCCGGCGGCAATAGCAACGCGGCGCTGGCCTTGATAGCCGCCTCGCTGTTAACCGACCGGGCGGTGACGGTCCACAACGTTCCGGGGACGGTCAGCATCGACGTGATGCTGGAGGCGGCGGCCATGCTGGGGGCGCAGGTGACGCCGCTCGGCGAGCGGCCCCGCAGTTTCCAGCTGGTCACGCCGCAGATCACCACCCGCGTGCTGAGCCGCGAGATGACGGCGGCCAAGGTCGGCGTGGTCCTGTTCCTGGCGGGGATGCTGGCGCGGCGCGAGCATGTTCGCGTGGAGGTGGACTACCCGGTCAGCCGCCTGCACACCCACCTGACGGCCCTGCGCGACCTGGGGTGCCGGGTGACGGTCAGCGCGGGAGAGATCGAGCTTCGGTTTGTCCCCTGGGAGAGGCGCGAGATCATCCTGGTCCAGACCAGCGTCACGGCAACGGCGATGGTCGCCATGCTGGCAGCGGCGCAACCCGGTGAGACGGTGATCCATAATGCCGCTTCCGAGCCGCATGTCCGTGACCTGCTGACGATGCTGGTGACGATGGGGGCTGAGATCGACGGAATCGGTTCCAATCTGCTGCGCATCCGGGGGCGGGATGGCCTGCGCGGCGGGGAAGGGACGGTGGCCCCCGATCACATCGAAATTGCCAGCGTGGCCGCCATCGGGGCCTTGACCGGCGGGCGGCTGGATATTGAGGGGGTGCGGGCCGAGGATTTGCGTCTGATCCGCAAGGTGTACGAGCGGTTGGGCCTGCGCCTGGACCTTGATGATGGGCACCTGCACGTGCCCCATCATGAGGGGTTCACCATCTCCAGCCGCGAGGAGGAAGTTGACGTCAGCATCGAGACCGCCCCCTGGCCGGGTTTTCCCTCCGACCTGGCGGCGATGGCGACGGTGATCGCCACCCAGGCGCAGGGCACCATCCTGATCCACGAGAAACTGTTCAAAGACCGCCTGCTGTTCGTGGACAAGCTCAACGGGTTCGGCGCGCAGATCGTGCTGTGTGATCCCCACCGCGCCATCGTCGTCGGCCCGACGCCCCTGTACGCGGATTACCTGGATACCCCCGACGTGCGCACCGGCCTGGGCTTGCTGGGGGCGGCGCTCTGCGCGGCGGGCGAGACGATCATCGACGGGGCGGAATTGCTGGACTGGAACTTCGCCGGCGTGCTGCCCAAGTTGCAGGCGCTGGGGGCGCGCATCAGGGTGCTGGAACGATGATCGACGCGCCTGTGCAGACGATCACGGTCGGCGGCCTGACAACCACTGGCGCGGTGGCGGCTGGCTCCCCGCAGGCGAGGCTGGAATCGCCGCCGGTGCTGGCCCTGCACGGCTGGGGGGGCAGCATCGCCAGCTTCTGGCCGGTGGCGCAGCAGTTGGGGCGGTACGGCTACACCACCCACGTGATCGACCTCCCCGGTTTTGGCGGGACGGCTTTCCCGCCGGAGCCATGGGGGGTGCCGGAATATGCTGACTTCGTGCTGGCGTATCTGGATGGGCAGGGGCTGGCGCGCGTCCATCTTCTGGGACACTCCTTCGGCGGACGGATCGGTCTGATCCTGGGGGCGGAACATCCGGACCGTATCGACCGGATGGTGCTGGCCAATAGCGCCGGTGTCCGCCCGCCGGGTAACCCGGTCCGCGATGCGCTGGCCAGGACGGCCAAGGCCGTGTTCCGGCTACCTGGCCTCAGTCGGTTTTATGAACCGGTGCGCCGCCGGGCCTACGAGTACCTGGGCACGACCGATTATCTGGAGGCCGGGCCTTTGCAGGCGACGTTCGTCAGGGTGATCGAGCAGGACCTGCTGCCCTATGCCGCCCGGATCAGCCGACCCACCCTGCTGATCTGGGGCGACCGGGACCAGGATACCCCGCTCTGGCAGGGCCAACAGCTGGCACGGACCATTCCTGATGCCGGCCTGCACGTCTTCCAGGGTGCCGGGCACTTCAGCTATCTGGAGCGGCTGCCGGAATACGTGCGCATCGTGCATCATTTTTTCTCGCAGCCTGCCGAGAGCGGCACAAGGTAGGGATATGCACCAGTTCCTGGCGGTGGTGTGGTTGATCGGTGGGCTGCTGCGCATCTACCAGCAGGCGCGCTTCTTCCAGATCGAGGAGTACCAGAACGGGCGGTATTGGCGCTGGCTGCGGCGCAACCCGGCGCGGTGGGGCTGGCGGCGTCCGCTGGCGGCCTGGTCGGCGGGGCTGGTGATCGGCCTCCTGATGATGGAGAGTCAAAACGAACTGCTAATCGCCATCCTGTATGCTGTCGCCAGCGTGGTGGCCATCTGGCCAGCGCGTGAAAAGGAGGTCAAAAAGCAGTTCGTGCCCACGCAGCGCGCCCTGCGCCTGTTGATCGCCTCGTTCCTGCTGTTCGGCCTGGCGACCGTGCAGGCGGCCCGATGGCTGGACGCGCTACGCCCGGCGATGTTCCCGCTGCCCTACATCCTGGCGACGGGTATGGGGCTGCTCCTGTTCCTGGTCGCGCCGCTGTTTTTGATCGCGGGCAATGGGCTGGTTTTCCCGGTCGAAGCGGGACTGCGGCGGCTGTACCGGGAACGGGCGCGTCGTGTCCTGCGGCGGCTGGAGCCGGTGGTGATCGGCATCACGGGCAGCTATGGCAAAACCAGCACCAAACATTTTCTGGCGCACATCCTCGGCGGGCGTTACGATGTCCTCGCCACGCCCAAGAGCTACAACACCCTGATGGGCGTCTGTCTGGCGATCAATTCCCAGCTCAGGGATATCGGTCGACTCGATTATTTTATCGTGGAGATGGGGGCGTATGTGGAAGGCGAGATCGCCGAAATCTGCCGATTGACGCGCCCCCAGATCAGCCTGGTGACGGCAGTCGGGCCGCAACATCTGGAGCGCTTTGGCTCGCTGGAAGCGGTCGCCAACGCCAAATACGAGATCGTCGCCGCCCTGCCGCCGGACGGCGCGGCGATCCTGAACGCCGACGACCTCCATGTGCGGGCGATGGCCGACCGCGCCGAGGCCAGGATATGCATCCTGGTCAGCCGGGAGGAGGCGACAGGGGCGGCGCTGCTGGCCAGGAACGTGCAGGAATCGCTGGACGGCCTGAGCTTCGACGTGGTGGAGGTGGACAGCGGCGAAGCGCGGCGCTTCCACGCGCCAGTGTATGGCGCTCACAACGTGACCAACATCCTGCTGGCGACGGCGGCGGCGCGGCATATCGGCCTGCCATTGGGCGAGGTCGCCTTGCGGGTGGCGACATTGGAGCCTTTTGAGCACCGTCTGCAACGCCGGGTGCAGCCGGGCGGGATCACCATCCTCGATGATGCTTACAGCGCCAACCCGGTCGGGGCGAGGAGCGCCCTGCAGGTGCTTGGTCTGCATAAAAATGGGCGGCGCATCCTGATCACGCCGGGCATGGTCGAACTGGGCGCAGCGCAGGACAAGGAAAACCGCCGGCTGGGGGAACTGGCGGCGGTATATGCGACGGATATCGTGTTGGTGGGCGTTGAACAGACACGCGCGGTCGGCGAAGGCGTGGCCGCCACGGACTTCGACCAGTCGCGCCTGCACGTTTTTGACACGCGGGCCGAGTCGATGGCCTGGCTGCGCGAGAATGCCAGGCCCGGCGACACGGTGCTGTTTTTGAACGATCTACCGGACACCTATCTGTGAAGGCGCGGGTCGGGCGCTGCCTTGTGGGGCGCGGTTACTTCTGTCGCCAGGTGTCGCGAGTTCAGGCTGGCTGGTCAGGGGGATTCCGGGCGGCCAGCCGGCGTCCAGCCTTGACCATAACAGGAGGCTTATCCGACGATGAGCAATGGCAAAAAACTGACGGTGGGCGTGATTTTTGGCAGCCGGTCGGTGGAGCACGACGTGTCCATCGTGACCGCGCAGCAGGTGATGCACGCCCTGGACCCCAACCGCTACGAAGTCGTGCCGGTCTACATCGACCGCGAGGGTGTGTGGCTGGTCGGCGACCCGCTGCGGGATATCAACAGCTTCAAGAATGACAAGGTCGGTGAGATGCTTGGCATCAAGGAGGCGGTGCTCAGTTCGAGCACGGCGTTTAAGGGCCTGATCGTGCCGCCGATCTCCGGCCTGGTGGGCCGCAACAGCCTGCGCCAGCTGGACGTGGTGTTCCCGGTTGTTCACGGCTCGCACGGCGAGGACGGCACCTTACAAGGGCTGTGCGAGCTGGTCGACCTGCCATATGTGGGCTGCGGCGTGATGGCCTCGGCCATCGCCATCGACAAGCCGATGACGAAGACGGTGCTGGCGCAGCATGGCATCCCCGTGATCGACGGCCTGACCATCTCCCGCACCGCCTGGGTCAGGGACCGCGAAGCCGTACTGGACCGCATCGAGGGCCGGTTTAAGTACCCCATTTTCGTCAAACCAGCCACGCTGGGGTCGAGCATCGGCATCGCCCGTGTATCCGAGCGGGAGATGCTGGGCCATCACCTGGATGTGGCCGCCAACTTCGACCAGCGCATCCTGATCGAGCCGGCGGTGGAAGGGGCGATGGAGGTGAACTGTTCGGTGCTCGGCAATGATGAGGACATCCGGGCCTCTGTCTGCGAGCAGCCGATCTCGTTTGAGGAGTTCCTGACTTACGAGGAGAAGTACATGCGCAAGGGCGGCGGGATGAAGGGCGCGGAGCGTCAGATTCCGGCCCCCATCAGCGACGACCTGACCGCCCGCGTCCGGCAGACAGCGGTTGACGCCTTTAAGGCCATCGGGGGACGGGGGATCGCCCGCGTAGACTTCCTGGTGCGCGAGGATCAGAACACGTTCTACGTCAACGAGATCAACACCATGCCGGGGTCGCTGGCCTTCTACCTGTGGGAGGCGGAGGGCCTGTCGCCGCGCAACCTGGTTGACGAGTTGATCCGGCTGGCGCTGGAAGCCCACCAGCAGAAGCGTCAGACTCGCTATAACTATAAAACCGGCCTGGTCGCCCATGCGGCGGTGAAGGGCCTCAAGGGCGGCGTCAAGGGCCTGAAAGGGTGATGGCGAGCGCCGGGCTGGTGCCCGCCACTGGCTCGGCGAGGAGACAGCATGTCGTCCTGCCCGCCCACGCCAGGAATCTGGTCGATTGTCTGGCTGGGTTCCGGGCGGACTCGCCGTAACCTCGGCGCGCTTATACAATGAGGCCATGGTGGGATGTCTCCGGACTGCTCGCAGGTGGCGAGGTTGCTTCGTGGGGGAGGATGGCATGAGCGGAGAAGATCGTCGTCAGGCATGGCTGGCCATGACTCTGGCAGTGGCGGTGTTCCTGTCCGCCTGCGGGCCGGGGGGGGCACGCGGTCCCGCGCCCACGGCCACCCCGCGCCCGGCGGCCGTCCTGCCGACCCGCGTGCCGCCGACCGAGGGGCCTTCCCCCACGCCGTTGCCGACGATCACGCCCACGCCGAGCAACACCCCGGTGCCGTCGGATACGCCGACGCCATCGGATACCCCCACCGTCACCCATACGCCGACGCCGACCGACACGCCCACCGCCACGCTCACCTCCACCGCAACCCTCACGCCGACCTTCACGCCAACCGAAACGCCCACTCCAACCGAAACGCCCACCTCAACCGAGACGGCCACGCCAACCGAAACGGCCACGCCAACCGAGACGGCCACCCCGACGGCAACGGCGACATCCAGGCCGTCGGCTGACACGGAACCCCTGATCATCAGGCTGACGTGGGGGACGACGGGCAATGTTGACCTGGGCGTGCGGGAGCCTGGCGGCGCGTTCATCGCCAGCATGCTGCCCGGCGCGCCCGGCGGCGGCACGTTCTCCGCCGATGCCAACAGCAGTTGCGCAACGGCCACGACCGATCCCATGGAGCAGGTTAGCTGGAATCCAGGCACGGCGGCTGCCGGGCCGTATACGGTGCTGGCGCGCTATCAGGCGGCCTGTGGGAACGCCGGCCCGGTAGACATCACGGTCACGGTGGCGCTGGGCGAGGCAGCGCTGATGCAGGAGACGGCCACGCTGGAGTTGGGCCAGCAATATGAACTGACCTTTGATTTTGATCGATCGGCGGCCACAGCCGTCGCCTCGGAAGTCAGCGGGGGCGGCGGAGTCGTCGTGGCCGCGGGCGGCGGTTCGGCGGCGGCCTACCAGGTCGCGTATGGCGACCGGGTCGTCGATGAGCTGTCCGACATGCGATACGAGGCTCTTTACGCG
>DAOTXK010000231.1:0-1841 GCA_034435395.1 Anaerolineae bacterium
CCCCCCGGCCGACGCCGCCGCCGACTCCATCCTCAGCCTGCCGATCTACCCGGAGATGACGGCGGAGCAGCGAGACCGGGTGGTGGCGGAGCTGTGCGCGGTCCTCGAGGAAGGATAGCGGCTGGCGCTTGATAGCGGCTGGCGCTTGGTAGCGGCGAACGTCGTTTCGCTTACAGCCCGCCGCCGCGCACCAGGTCCCGCAGCAGGGCAAACGCCCGCGCCATCTCTCGCGGGAAGGCCGCCGCGTCCTGGGCCGCCGCCCAGGCGACCGCCTCATCCGGCGCGAGCCTGAACAGCGGCAGCGCGTCCCGGTCTCTGGCGGCCTGCTGCGCTGGCGTCAGGACGGCGGGGTCATGCGCGGCGACGATGGCCCGCGCCTCGGCCTGCTGCTGGGCGGTGGTCTCGTCGGCCAGGTGGACGGTGACCACGCCTCCCGCGACGCTCAGGCCAGCGCAGGACTCGCCCAGGGCGGCCTTCAGGTCGGCATGCAGCCGGTCCGGGTTGACCGGCTCTCTCTCTATGGGCAGGTTGATCATGGTCTCACGCTCCTATAGCTCGATCACGGTCAACTGCACCGGCGTCTGCGCGGCGGCAGACTGGATATAGCCGGTGCCGGAGCTGACCTTCCATTGCAGCTTGAAGGTGTGCGCCCCCGCCGACAGCCCCGTCACCAGCGCCGCCAGGGTGAACGCGTCCGCCCCGGTGGATACCGCCTTGCGGTGCAGCCCTTCGGCGAAGCTGTTGCCCAGGCGCGCCCCGTCGACGGCGATGTCCAGGCTGATGACGATGGAGGTGCTGCCGTAGTACACGCCGCTGGCCATCACCAGCACCGGCCCGCCGTGGGTGGTGATGGTGGCCGCCAGGTTGGTGCCGTCCACGTCCACAAACGCGGTGCTGGTGGTGGAGTAGTTGCCGCCGTTGTCGCGCAGGAGGCGCTGCTGGTTGGGGTCGAGCAGGTACTCGATGTTGCCGCGAATGGCATCCATATCGGCCTCAGTCACCAGGTCGCCGGTCTCCAGATCGTTCATCGTCGTCCAGGTTGGCATGGGTTGACCTCCTTTCATTCGGTCATATGATCGCTGTTTGAAACTGTACACTCGTCCCCCGGTAGGCTGAGCCCCAGCAGGCCAGGCTCTCAGTAGGCCAGGCGGGTGGCCGTGCCCAGCTCCCCCGCCCCGCTGACGCCCAGCCGCCAGTATCCCAGCGGCGAAGCCGGACGCAGGGTCCACCGCGTCTCGTGATCCTCGCCGCCGCGCCGCAGTTCGTGCCGCTCCCCGACGATGAAATAATCGCCGGTGTGGCCGCTCCGCGCCTCGGTGAGCGTGATCCGGTCGCCCATCGTCAGGGCCAGCATGGCGGCCAGGACATCCGCGCCGGTCTCCCCGCGCAGGGTGACCGCCCGGACGCGCCCGCGCGGGTCCTTGTTCTCGACGACCAGATGCCGCGCCAGCCGCCCGGCCTCGACCGGGTCGTCCAGCAGCGGCAGGTTCAGGCCCCGCGTCCGCCGCCCGTACAGGGTGATGCTGGTCACATCCTCATGGACGGCGTCGGCAGCGCCCCAGTCCGCGATTCTGGTCCCGCGCACCACCGCCCCGGCCAGCACGTAGACCGTCAGCGGCGCGCCGCTGGTGAAAGTCAGGACAGCGCTGCTGGCGGCGGCCTGCATCGAGGCGGCCACCTGGGCCGTCCAGTCGGTCCCGGAGCCGTCAGGAGCGGCGTTGGCGTGGTAATCGACCCCGGCGACGGGCGCGATCAGGTCCAGAGCGCCCAGGCGCGCCCCGGAGTCGTCGGCGAAGCGGGCTCGCACCGTCCGCGACCCGCCCGGCGGCACGGCCAGCGGC
>DAOTXK010000232.1:0-12185 GCA_034435395.1 Anaerolineae bacterium
TAACCACCGCCACAGGGCGGGGGAACCGCCGGCGGGCAGACCGGTTCGTGGGACGCCTGCATCACGCCGGGGAGATCGTCGATCACAGTGATCGAATCACCAGCTGGCGCGACAGCGAGTGCAGCAGGGCCGACCACCTGCGCCCCAAGAAAGGACAGCGCCAACAACACCAGCAGGCCCCCGATCACGACAGTACGCTTGGTCATCTCTGTCTCCTTATGGCTCATGACGATTGGGCGGGTTGGGACAGGCGCGGGGCCTGCGCAGTGCGCCACGCGCCACATCTCAGGCGGGATGCGCGCTATCCATCACCGTGTTTTCATCATGAGCCAGGGGCAGGGGCCGAATCAGCCGCTTTGTGCCATTTTTCCGACAAAAAACGGACAACTTTGGGGAATCAAAAACGGGCGACCACTTACCTGGCTGGTCGCCCGTGCCGGTATGAGGGGTTGGGGGATTAGGTGGGGGAGGGCAGCAGTTGCCGGTAGGCGCGGAGCGCGTCGCGGGTGAGGCCGGTTTCCCGGACCACGTCCAGCGCGGCCAGGCCGTGCCAGCCGGAGCGGTTCATGTATTCGATGCTGATCACTCCCCGGTAGTCGTGTGCGATCAGCAGGTCCAGCACGTGCCGGTAATCGATCATGCCCTCGTGAAAGGGCGTTTGCAGTCGCCCCCGGGCGGCCTGCCGCATCTGTACGTGGGCGGTATGGGGCAGCAGGGGTTCGATCTCCCGCGAGATAATCCCCTGGGCCGTGAACTGTGCCCAGTCCAGCGTCAGACTCAGCCCCGGCACCGCCTCCAGCAGGGCGAGCGCTTTGGCTGGCGTCGGAGCCACCGAGTCCAGATGAGGCTCGAAGCTGAGACGCAGGTCCGTATCCTCGATGATCTCAACAATCCGCTGCAGGGACTGCACGGCGTGATCGAAGGGGGTCGGAGGGGCAGGGGGAAGCTCGGCAGTTTCCGCCGCAGGCTCGCCTTTGGCCGCGCCTGGCTCAGCAGCTTTGGTTTGCCCCTGTTCTGCCGGGTGCCTGGCGGACGGCTCGGGTTCGGGCGGCGGCGGCGCGATGCCCGGCGAGATGGTGATGCCTGGTGTGCCCAGTTCGCTGGCAAAGGGCACCAATCGCTCGAACAGTTTGACTTCGTACAGCCGCCGCCCCTCGTCGATGGAAGACAGGGCAGGTAGTAACAGATACACGTCGGTGAGTTCCAGGTGGAAGCGGTCCAGCAGGGCGCGGATATGCCGGGCTTCTTCCCGGGGATTTTTGGCCGCTGCGTCGGTGTCGATGTGGGGGCCGCTACCCAGGTCCACATAGTTAAAGCCGAGGCGGGCGATGGTTTGCACCGCCTCCTCCAGCGGTTGGTTGCTGAATCCCCAGGTGTGACAGGCCAGTTTGAACATGAGGCATGGCTTCCTTATCGGGCGGGCGGATTGGGCGGCGCGGCAGGGGGGCGGTAACCAGGCGGTTCCGTCAGTTTGTTGACGCCGAACGCCCAGAATTGGATTATCGCTGATGGGCCTCGTCAACCGTGATCCAGCCGGCGCGGAGGGCGATGAGCGCGGCCTGGGCCCGGCTTCGCGCCCCCAGTTTGTCGATAGCGTTTTTCAGGCGAGTGATGACCTCCTGCTCGGTCAGACTCAGTTGGCGGGCGATGGCGTCGTTGGTATCGTTTCCCGCCACGACGCACAGCAGGACAGCCCGCTCCTCTTCAGTCAGCGGATCGCGTTCGTGGGAGGAAATCAACCCCGCCACTACACGCTCGGTGACGCCTGTACCCAATACCATGTTGCCCTGCGCCACTTTGCGAATGGCCTCCAGCAACTCTTCCTGCGAGCTGGTCTTGAGCATGTAGCCATGGGCGCCGGCCTGGAGCGCCCGCATGATGTAGGTGTCTTCGGCGCGACCGGTCAGCACTAACACGCGAGTCTGGGGGTGCGCTTGCCGGATCAAAGGCAGGACCTCCAGGCCGCTTTTATCCGGCATGTTCAGATCAAGCAGCACGATGTCGGGCGGGTTCTGCTGGCAAAGTCGCAGGGCTTCTTCGCCGGTCCCGGCTTCGGCCAGAACGGTGATGTCCGGCTGGTCATCCAGGAAGAAGGTCAGGCTGGTGCGCAGGATGACATGGTCATCGGCGACGACAACCGTGATCGGCTTCTCGGCGGTAAAGGCTGGCGGGGCTTCCTCCGTCGGGGCGATTTTGGCCCCGGCGTCGAGGGACGGGCGCTGATCGTGGGTTTCCATCGTGATACGATGCGAATCTTCATAACCCAGGGCGGCGGCGAAGTCCGCTGCCGACTGAAAGCGGCGGTCGGGGTTACGTTCAAGAGCCTTCATGAGCGCGGCATTCAGGCGTTCGGGGAGGTCGGGGACCAGGTCGCGCGGCGGCAAGGGGTCTTTGGTGACCTTATCCAGCAAAAGCACACTGATATCATTGGAGTCGAAGGGCAGCCTGCCCGTCGCCATTTCGTAAAGGACCACGCCCAGGCTGTAGATGTCGGTGCGCTGGTCGAGATCATGGCCGCGCGCCTGTTCGGGCGACAGGTAAGCAGGGGTGCCGATGATCGAGCCGTGTGACGTGATGTGGGTGGCGTTACGCTCCATGGCCAGGCCAAAGTCCATGATCTTGGCGATGCCTTCGTTGGTCACTTTGACGTTGGCTGGCTTGATGTCGCGGTGGATGATGTTCATGCGATGGGCGTAGTCCAGGGCGTTACATAGCTGGATTCCCAGCGTGATCACCACCTCGCTGGAGGCGGGAATGAACTCCGTAAGCGGCTTGCCCTGAACGTATTCCACCACCAGAAAATGGTAATCGTCCTCTTCGGCCTCGTCATAGATGGCCATGATATTCGGGTGGTTCAGCGCGGCGGCGCTGCGCGCTTCCCGGAGGAAGCGGGCGCGGGCTGTCGATTTGACGTAGGGTAGAAGCACCTTAATGGCCACCAGCCGGCCCAGCCGGGTGTCACGGGCCAGGTAGACGGTCGCCGTGGCGCCCTCGCCGATCAGTTCTTCGATAACGTAGCGGTTCAGCAGTTCATGCCCGATCTTCATCAGGCGACCCCCTCCACGTATGGATGAGCGATCTGAAAATCCGCTGGCCCGCAGGCCGGTGAACGGTTGAAGTCCCGACGGCGGGCGCGGAATGCGGGAGTCGTGCGCGCCTGCCCGGCCCGACAGCCAGGACCGGGTGAGACGCTGGTGGCCTGTAAGCGGTTCTGCCTGATGCGCAGTATGGCATACAACGCGCACTGGCGCTCCTGGTCAGCACCGTGGAGGTTCCTCGGACCTTACGGTTTCATCTGCCGCACATGGTACTTCCATTATAGCCTCCATAACCTCCCTGACGGAAGTGCCAATGCTGGGTATGGCTGTAACCTGGCGGTCTTCTCTTCACCGGTGTCTCAGAGTTGTCCAATCAGTGTACAAAGAAAGTCGATCCAGTTCAATGTCGTGATACAACGGGCAACAGTCGCGCTCGACAGTCACCGCAGTCAGGGCTGCCAGCGGTCGGCGGAGTGGAATCCGTTGGGCAGGTCCCCATTTTTTGGGGGACCACGGAGACTCTTTCCGGTTTATAATAAAACCGAAGGGCTGGTTGTTCGTATACATATTGGAGAAAGCATTGCTGTCTTATGGCGAGGAGCCGGTCGTCGCTGTTCCTGGCAGTGTCGGTTTTCGCCGCCATTGTCATGGGGGTGGCTCTTCCGGTTACCGCGCGAATCTGCCCGTCTATCCTGGCGATCCTCCTGGTGATAGCGGGGCTGATGATGCTGGTGAGCGAAGCAGCGGCGGTGGGGTGGGTGGTGATTGCTGGCCTGGCCGTGATGATCGCCTTGGGGGTGACGATCCTGATTGCCGTGTTTTCGGTTTTTCGGGCGGGCGGTGCTCACCGCTTTTGAGGCTGTGTTGGGCACGCAGCGGTGTTGCGTGAGTTGGTGTCCGATACTTCTACCAAAGGAGTCATGTAAGGATGTCTCACAAGCGACTGTTGGCGTTGTTGTCGTTGTTGGCGCTGCTGGTCTTTCCCCTGAGCGGCGCGCTGGCGCAAGGTGGCCCGCCGGTTTTCTGCGGCGACCTGAGTGAAGCGGACTGCGCCATCCTGACTCAGGCGCAGGCGGCCATGGCCGACCTCCACTCGGCGGCGTTTGACCTGACGCTGGACTTCACTTTTGCCGGGGGAGAGGAGATCATGCCCGGCATGGACGAACTGGCTGTGACGCTCCTCGCCAATGGGGCTTTTGCCGCTGACATGGAAACGATAGCCGGTTTTCAGAGTCCTGATCCAGAAGCGCTGGCCGAGATGATGCGGGCGATGCCGGAAGCGCTGGGCACCTTCCTGCGCAGCCTTGAAGGTGAAGTGAATCTTCAGGTTGTGCTCCCGGATGAGTTGATGGCATCCATCCCGGCGGAGTTGCCGGATGGCCTGGTCTTTGACTTCGTGATGGTTGACGGCGTGTTGTACGTCAACCTGGAAGCGATAGCGCCGCTGATGTCCGCCGAGGCCGAAGCCCAACCGCAGATGCCCACCTGGATCGGCCTGGACCTGGCCGGGATGATGGAGCAGATGATGGAGGAGGCAGGCGGCGCGTGGGAGGCTCAGATGGAGAACATGGAGCAGGTCCTGCAAAGCGATCTGTTCACGTTCATGTATGATCCTGAGTTTCTGGGCCAATTCATGACGGTCACTCGCCTGGAAGACGCTGAAGTGGCCGGGCAGACCATGGCGGCCTTCCAGACCACGCTGGATTATGGCGCGCTGTTCGCTAGCGACGACTTCCAGAATGCTTTCATGGATTACATGGAAACGTGGATGGCGCTCCAGGGCGAGTCGATGGAGGAGTTGCCAGAGAATTTTGGGGGGATCATGGCGGCCATGATGAGCGGCATGAGCTTCCAGACGGTTGAATGGATCGGGCTGGATGACTTCTATACACACCACACGGCAATGGACTTCGCCTTCGCGCTGGACTTCGAGGAACTGGCGGCGCTGGTGCCGGAGGCCGAAGCGGACGACATGCCGGCGAACCTGTCCATGACGATGAGCCTGGTAGTGGACGCCAGCGCCTTCAACGAACCGGTGGAAGTGGCCGCGCCGGAAGGGGCACAGGTGATCAACCCCTTGATGTTCATGGGGGCGGAAATGGGCCAGCCCTCTGGTTCCAAGTAAGTCGCGGTCGCTGCCGTCAGGTTGTTTCAGGGGCGTTCCCGGGTTGCCGGGGGCGCCCCTTTTGGGTGACTGGTCCGGCTGGCTGGATTTTAGCCTGTTCCGCTGCTATACTTGGGCGGCGTGGGCAGTTCTTTTTCAAGGCAACTTCGATGGGCATTCAGGCCGATCAGCAACGGATCATTCAGCTCACGTCCGCTTACGCCCCCACGCAACCACCGCAGTTGCCACTGACGTTTGGCGATTATCTTTCGTTGCTCTGGCGGGTTGACCAGTCAGCTGGCAACCCTGATCGTGAAGCCTACTATCGTCAATGCGCGGATGCGCTGGCGCGGGGATTGGGTTTCGCCAATCGTAGCCTGTACCGGCTGGTGCGGCGCACCGAGGCCGGGCGTATCTGCCCCTTGTTGCCCAATGCTCCGTACCAGGGGACCGTCCGGCTGGTCGATGCCCAGGACCGCCGGGAGGCCATCCGGCACCTGGTCGACCTGCGCGACCACATTCTGGCGATGGCTGCCTACCGCGAACAATGGAAAGTGGGGTGGCCGGGCAGCCGGATGACCGATGGGGAACTCCGCGAGCGGCTGTTTGCCGTGTTTTTCACGGCGTTTGAAGGGCAGTTCAGGCACTTCAGCCGCCTGTTGTTTGTGATTGACATTGTGTTACAGGAACTGTTGCTTGGCGACCGGCGGGAACGGGAAATCAGTCTTATCCGGTTGATCAGAGAGTTCGACTATCCAGACCCTGACAGTGGGGATACCCGTACGCAATACCATGGCTGATTGGGGGGATGTCGCGTGTCTCGCGAGATGGCGCCCTCGGCGCGGCCAGATGCGACTGGCATGGTCGGTGCCGCGTTAACCCGCATCCGGCAGGCGCGTGCTGAGAACCAGAGTTTGCCCGTGTATGGCGAATTGCCAACCGATGAGCGTCGGTCGGCAGATTCTCTCGCCTTTGCCCGCGTGCGACAGTTACGTTCAGCCTACGATCCCGGCAGCGCACTTGAGTTGCCGCTGGGTTTTGGAGATTACCTGTCCATACTCTTTCGCCTGGACGAGCAGAATCGTTTGATTGAGGAGCTTGGCCCCGTTGAGCCGCTGCCGCTTCGCCAGGCGTGGTATGTGGCCTGTGGCACAGCCCTGCGGGATGCGCTTTCCCTGAAAGATACGGCCTTCGATAGGGTGGCTCATGAGCGGCCCTACGATCCCCGGCAGATTGTCAGCGACCTGCGCCAGGCGCTGCGTGCCCAACATGGCGTGTTTCAGGCGGTGTACTACGAGATCGCCATCGGTGGCTTGCTGCGGCAACGGGCCGACATCTTGCGGGCCGGGCGCTCGGTCACACATGTGGAGGGCGGGCCGGGCAGCGGCATCACTGATGAGGCGCTGCGGGCGCGCATTCAAGCGGTGTATTTCACCCGGTTCGACGAAGCGCTCCTGAACTTCAGTCGGCAATTGCTGGATGTTGATGCTCTGCTGGAGGAGTTGCTGCCCATGGCGGTCGCGCCGCCGGTTGAGCTGGCCCGCTTGCAGGCTGAATATAATTATCCGACGGCAGCCGATCCCCGTTGGGCGCCGGCCTTCACGTTGTAGTTTGTGGGGATGGCGTCATCGGATCATTCCCAACCAGTGGTGATGTCTGCGATGAACACCGGCGCATGGCCTGGGTGTTCATAACCGAGTGGTTACTTGAGAGGGGCACCCCTGATGAGCGAGCTGTCTCTGACGTCGGCTGCGCCAGCGGAATCGCCTGGCCTGGCGCGCCGACTGGCGGCCAGCGCCACCGTCCCGCTTCTCGCCGTATTGACGGCGATGTTGATTGGCACCATTTTTATTGTGCTGGCCAGTGTTTTCTCAGGCGAATCGGCGACGTTTTTCGAGGGGCTTGGAAAAGGGCTGGAAACGGCCCGCGATGCGTACAGCGGGCTGCTCGATGGCGCATTTGGCGACTCGGTCAGCCTGACGCGCACGCTGGTCAAGATGACGCCGCTGGTCTTCTCCGGGCTGGCGGTCGCCTTTGCGTTTAAGGGTGGGCTGTTTAACATCGGCGCGCAGGGGCAGCTGGTCATGGGTTCGGTGATGTCTGCCTGGGTTGGTTTTGCCCTGCGAGTCGATCTGGGGAATCCGGTGCTGTCCACGCTGGTCCACGTCACGCTTTCCCTGCTGGCGGGGCTGCTGGCCGGGGCGCTGTGGGGGGCGATTCCCGGCCTGCTCAAGGCTTACACCGGCGCCCACGAGGTGATCACCACCATCATGTTTAACTTCATTGCCACCAATCTGGTGAGCTGGCTGGTGAACGCCGGGTCGCCGGGCGAGGGTATTCCGCCAGGGCCATTAAATGATCATGGTCCCAGCGCTATTGCGCGCACGCCGGACATCCTGGAAACCGCGCGCCTGCCAGTGATTTTTGACCCGCCAGGAGCGCAGGCGCTCCACCTGGGGTTTTTTATGGCCCTCCTGACGGCGCTGTTGATCATGCTGGTAGTCAACCGCACGACGTTCGGCTTTGAGTTACGGATGGTGGGGCTTAACCCCTCGGCAGCACGGTACAGCGGCGTCAGCGTGAAGCGCGTGACCGTGCTGACCATGGTGATCGCTGGCGCGCTGGCCGGCCTGGCCGGGGCCATGCAAACGTTGGGCGTCAACTACCGCTATGAGCCGAACCAGAGCCTGGGCCTGGGATTTGATGCGATCACCGTGGCCCTGTTGGGCAGCAACAACCCGCTGGGCGTGGCCCTGGCGGCGTTTCTCTTCGGCGCGATGGACGCTGGCGGCACGCGGATGCAGTTTAACAGTGGGGTGCCGTCTGAGATCATCCTGGTCATCCAGGCGCTGATTCTCATGTTTGTCGCTGCCGAGCAGCTGGTCCGCATGATCTACCGGCTCAAGGGGAAAGGTGGCATAGGGCAGATCTTGAGCACGGGCTGGGGTCAGCGGTAAAGGATGGCGGCGATGCGCAACTGGCGTGACTGGTGGAAAGCTTACGGCGTTGATCTATGGGCGGGGGGCTTCGGCATCCTGATGCTGGTTGCCTTCCTGTTTTTGCCCTGGTTCAATGTAGGAGGAGCCAGCTTCACTGGATGGGCCTTACTGACTCAGGACAGTGCCCATGATGACTCGGTGGGCCTGGTGATCATCCCGGTGGCCGCGGTGGCGGCGATTGTTCTGGCGCTGTGGGAGGTCCTTGGGCCGCGTTCCCGGCTGCCCGCTCTGTTGATGGCCGCCGCCGGCGTGGTGGGGGCCGGTTACCATTTTTTGTATGTGGCCCAGCATAGCGCGGCGATCATCGGTGACCGTTCACGGCTGGGGATCGGCTTCTGGCTGTCACTTCTGGCCGCCATGGCGCTGATCGTGCAACTTTTGTTCACCAGACCGGGCATCCCAGCGCTGCGGACACTTGTCTCCTGGGCCATAGGGGCCGCTCTCGGCGTGTTTGGGGCCTTCCTGGCGGCGGGCGTGGTCGGCCCGGCCATCGTGGTGGCCGTGATCAATGCCAGCATCCGCGGCACGGTGCCCATCACCCTGGGTTCGCTGAGCGGCATCTTCAGCGAGCGCAGCAGCATCGTCAATATCGGCATCGAGGGCATGATGCTGATGTCCGCCTACGCGGGCTTTATGATCAATGTTTTCCTCAGTGGCGGTTCCGTTCCCCCCGCGCTGCAAGCGGAGCCGGTTCGACTGGGCCTGTCGATCATCGGCGGCGTGCTGGTCGGCGGTCTGTTGGGCTTGATGCATGCCACGCTGTCCGTCCGCTTTACGGTGGACCAGATCATCAGCGGGACCGTGATCAACATCCTGGCCATTGGTCTGACCGGCTTTCTCTACGTGCCGGGAGCCACGACGCTGGGGCGCTTGCCGCCAGTGATCGCCAATCCCTTCCGGCAGAGCGACGAGCTGCTGTTCTGGCTGGGCGAGATCGCGTTCAATAAAGGCGTTATCACCTACCTGATGGTAGCCTTGGTGTTTATGGTGACCCTGGCCCTGTTCCGAACAGCCTGGGGGTTACGGACCCGTGCCATCGGCGAGCATCCTCGCGCGGCGGATACGTTGGGGATCAACGTCCACCGCATGCAGTACCTGAACCTGTTTTTCAGCGGTTGTATGGCGGGCCTGGGCGGCGTGTTCCTGACGCTGGAGGCGGTGGGCACTTTTGAGCGCGGCATGACCAATGGGCGCGGCTTCATTGCGCTGGCCGTGATGATTTTCGGCAAGTGGCATCCGCTGGGGGCGGCTGCCGGAGCGCTGTTGTTCGGTTTTGCGACGGCGTTGCAGGGGCAGCTGCAATTCTTCAATATCAACATCCCCCATCAGTTTGTCGGTATGTTGCCCTATCTGCTGACGGTGATCGTGTTGGCGGGCTTCGTCGGGCGGGCGCGGCCACCGGCGCACGTCGGCAAGCCGTATGAGGTGGAATAACCGGGCAGACACGCGATCGATGACGGGACGTGGTGATATGGACGACAGAGAAGTGGTGCTTGAGGTCCGGGGCATTACCAAAGAGTTTCCGGGCGTCCGGGCCAATGATAATGTTGACCTGACTCTCCACAAAGGGGAAATCCTGGCCTTGCTGGGGGAGAACGGCGCGGGCAAGTCCACCCTGATGAACATCATTTACGGGCTGTACCATGCCGACGCGGGCACGATCCGGCTGAAGGGGCGGGAGGTGAGGTTCGTCAGCCCTCGCGAGGCCATTCACAGCGGCATCGGCATGGTGCACCAGCACTTCCAGCTGATCCCGGTGATGACAGTGGCCGAGAATGTCGTCCTGGGGGAGGAGGTGACGGATGGCCTCTTTCTGGATATCCAGGAAGCTGCCTACCGCGTCCGGGCACTGAGCGAACAGTACAATCTGGCCGTCGATCCGGACGCGATCATCGAGGAACTGCCCGTGGGCATGCAACAGCGCGTGGAGATCATCAAGGCGCTGTACCGCGAGGCTGAAATCCTGATCCTGGACGAGCCTACGTCGGTCCTGACGCCGCAAGAGGTCGAGGAGCTGTTTAAGGTCATGCGCAACCTCGCGGCCAAAGGCGTGAGTATCATCTTTATCACCCACAAGCTCAAGGAGGTGCTGGCCGTCGCCGACCGTATTGTCGTCATGCGCGATGGGGCCGTGGTGGGGAGCACGACCCCCGCCGAGTCCACCTCCGAGTCGCTGGCGGCGATGATGGTCGGGCGTGAGGTGTTGCTGCGGGTGGAAAAGGGGCCGGCGCACCCCGGCGAAACGGTGCTGGCCGTGAAGAACCTGAGCGCCTACGACGATCGGGGTCACCTGGCGGTCAACAACGTGTCTTTTGAAGTCCGGGCGGGTGAAGTGGTCGGCGTGGCCGGCGTCCAGGGGAACGGGCAGACGGAGCTGGTGGAGGTGCTGACCGGCCTGCGTCGGGCGGCGTCTGGACAGGTCACGGTTCAGGGGGTGGACCTCACCAATGCGTCCCCGCGGGCGGTGACGGCGGTCGGCAGCGGGCACGTGCCGGAGGATCGCCACCGCTTCGGCATGGTCGGTAACTATACCGTGTCTGAGAACCTGGTGCTCAACAGTTACTATCAGGCCCCCTACGCTGCTCAGCCCAGTCTGCGCATGGTGCCGCTGGTCGTGCTGCGCTATGCGATTATGGTGCTGGGGATTTTTGCCGCGCTGGCGGTGTTGTGGGGAGGGCTGTGGAACAATGTGTTATGGCCCGCCCTCTTGGGGTTATATGGCATTACGGACCCCGAGGCGGCGAGCCGACAGGAAATGAGCGGGCCGCTAATGATCACGCTCCTGACGACGCTTGTGCTCACCTTGCTGGCGTTTTATATTGCCCATTGGCTGACGGGCCGGCTGACCGGCGGGTTGCGACCGCGTTTTGCGGCGCTGTTCTCCCGCTCGTCGGATGGGGGCGGGATTGTGCTGGACCATGCGGTGGTGGACCGGTACGCCGAGAAGCTGGTTGACGAGTTCGACATCCGCACACCCCGGATCGAAACCGGCAATGGCAGCAAACCGAACGTCCAGATCGCCGGGGCGAGTCTTTCCGGCGGCAACCAGCAGAAGCTGGTGGTGGCGCGCGAGTTTGGGCGGCGACCCCGGTTGCTGATCGCGGCGCAGCCCACCCGTGGCATCGACGTAGGCAGCATTGAGTTCATTCATCAGCAGCTGGTGGCCCAGCGCGACGCCGGGGCGGCGGTGTTGCTGGTCAGCGCGGAGTTGGATGAAATCACCGCTTTGTCGGACCGGATTGTGGTGATGTATAAGGGGCAGGTGGTGGCCACGGTATCCGCCGATTCGGTCACCCGCGAACAACTGGGGCTGTTGATGGCCGGGGCGCATGCCGAGGATGTGCTGGGGCGGGCGCTGGACCCGCAGGCTGTCTGATCCGGTCCATCTATCACGCCGCTTACCACGGGGCGGAGGAAGGCGATCCGTCCCGTTTTGTTTGGGATCAGCGGCGTAGTTGTGTGTGAACTGGCGGTGGGGTAAAATGGGCAGCGATGACTTGGGGGGCGTCCGGGTGAGTGTTCACCATGCCAGGGGACGCTCCTATTTTGTTGAATGAGCGCCAACATGGGGACTTCACGACCCGTCTCACGCTTTCGGGCCCCGGGTTGGATGCGGGCCATTGGGCGGCGCGTCGCTCCGGCCTGGCAGGCGGTGTTCTTACGCGGCGATTTCACCGCTTTGCTGCTGGCTTTCGGCACGTTGATCGTTCCGGCGCTGGCGATGCGGGCCGCGGGATGGACCATTGGCCTGGAGCAACTGATCCCGGTGGCGGTGTTGAGCGTGCTTTTCGGTTTCCTGCTGGCGCGCAGCCACTATGGTGAGTTGTTAGCCCTGATCCTGTCGGGGACCTATGGTCTGGCGTTCATCAGCCTGATCACGGCAGCGAATATGGGCGGGGGGTCGCTCAGCGAGCGGTTGTATAACCTCGTCGCTCGTCTGGGGGCCTGGGCGCAGGCGTTCGTGGGCGAGGGGGTCAGCCAGGACAACCTGATCTTTGTGTTGTTTCTATCGGTGTTGTTCTGGTTCCTGGGACACAATACAGC
>DAOTXK010000233.1:0-13273 GCA_034435395.1 Anaerolineae bacterium
ATGTAGCCCTGATATTCCTGCCCCTCCCAACCGCGGACGGTCCACCCCCCCAGAACGAACGGCACATCGGACAGGCCGGGGGCGCAGTGATGGCACTGGGCCGGAATCCATTCGCCGTTGTACCGTCGGGCGATATGGAGGTGCGTGGCATTGGAAACACCGCCCTCGCACGACGGATGGCCCAGCAGGTCCCCCGCCCTGACCACTGTCCCGGCAGCCACGCGGCCTTCGCTGGCCAGGTGCAGGTAGACGATCGTCCAGCCGGTTGTTTCGTCGCCATCAAAGTCCAGGTCGAGGATGACAAACCCGCGCTCGCTCCGGGCTATCACCCCGTCGGCCACAGCGGTTGCCCATTGCGGGGCGACGAAACAGCCGCTCGTGTTCTCGTCCCCCGGCGGCGCAAAATCAATGGCCGCCCACCCGCTGCCGGAGCCATATCCACCGTGAGGGCCACCCGTGTAGTACCACGTCTCGCCGGAAGCCCAGGGCAGTTGCAGGAGGGGCTGCGCCAGATCGGGGGGCAGGAGCGGCTCGACGGCATAGACAAATGGATCGCCAAACAGCGAGACATAGACGCTGTAAAAACCTGCCCGGCTGACTTCGATCTGCCAGTTGTCGTAGGTCTGGTTCAGGCTGAGGAAGTACTGCACCGCCGCCGTGGCCGCGTTGATCCCCGGCGCATATATCACGCGGATGCCGTCTTCAAAGGCGAACCACAACTCCTCCCGCAGCCGCCAACCGTAATAAGCCTGGTTGAGACGGTTGGCCGCCCAGGAAAGCTGCTTGTACAGCCCCTCGTATCCCAACTGCGCGTAACGCATCGGATAGAGCAACGTGCCCTCTCCCGGTTCCGGCTCAAAGAGCCAGCCAGACCGGAACTCCAGCAGGGCGAGCAGCAGGCGAGGATTGACGCTGAAATCTTCCACCACGCGCCGGACCACCTCCGCGCCGCTCAGCTCAACATCGTCAACGGCTTCGGCATAGGTCGCCAAGTAGCCGGGCAACACATTTATATAACCGCTGATGTCAAAACTCGCCGTCGCCGGGCTGCGGACCAGCTCGCTGTCGGGGATGATTTTAAACACCGGCCCATAGACCCCGGTCGTGGCCGGGAGCTTGAGCACCTGGCCGACCGACAGCAGCGACGGGTCCTCGATGTCGTTCAGGCGGGTCAACTGATCGATCGTCGTGCCAAAGCGAGCCGCGATGGCTGAAAGGTTGTCTCCCGGCTGGACGATGTAACTCTCCGGCAGAGGCTCTGGCGTGTTGATGCGCGGTGGGTCAAGTGTCGGCATGATCAGCGCCTCCGGCCATGGCGACGGCCCCAACGAGGGTGGCACTGCCGGCCCTTCGTCGGGAGGGCGTGGACTGATGCCCATCGGCCCCGGCGGCGTAGCCGTCACGATGATGACCGGGCCAGACGGCTGCTGTACGCAGGCCAGCGCCGCCAGGGCCAGGCACGCCCCCGCCAGCAAGGGAAACGTCAGTCGGCGCACGGCGGTTGCAGGGCCTCGCTGATCATCGGCAGGGATACATCATAACGGTAATGGATGTCGAAGTGGCCATCCGGGAACTCTTCGTAGTGATAAGGGATGCTGAGAGCAGCCAGCTTCCGGGTGAATACGCGCGCGCCCACCTGTAAGTGAAACTCGTCTCGCTCACCGCAATCCAGATACAGCAGCTTGAGCTGGCGAAGCGCATCGGCGTATACCGGCTGGTCGATCTTTCGCACCGGGTCATGCGCCAGCCAGCGCGCCCACACCGCCTCGTCCAAGGCCCCCGTGGACAGGTCAATTGGCATGTCAAAACCATCCGGCGCATCCGGGTTCGGCGCGTAGGCCATGCTGTAGGCCAGCGCGCCGACCGTCTGGTAGAACTTGGTGTTTTTGGGGCGAATGTCTTCCAGCCGGGCGCGGACCTGCTCCCAACCGCCGTAGCTGGCCAGGTTGGCGTGCAGGGCGGCGATATCACCCAGGTAGCAGAACTCGAAGTACATGTCGCCGCTGTGACAGGCCACCGCGCCAAACATCTCAGGGTGGTGCATGGCCTGCACCAGCGCGCCGTAGCCGCCGCTACTCTTGCCCATAATGCCCCGATGGGCGGCGTCAGGCAACGTGCGGTAGTGTGCATCCACCCAGGGAATGACTTCCTGGATCAAATAGTCCTCATATCGTCCCAGGGCCGAGGAGTTAAGATACTGCGAGCCGCCATAGCGCGTCCAGCAGTCCGGCATGACGACGATTGCCGCGGCCATCCTGCCGGTGGTGATCAGGCGGTCCAGCTGCTGGGGCAGGCTCTCCTCCCAGGCCCGCCGGTTCAACAGCAGCGGCCCGGTGCTGCCGTAGCCGGTCAACATCACCACGACTGGATATCGCCGCGTCGGTTCATCATCGTAGCCGGGGGGCAGGTAAACGGGCACCGGGCGCACGTGCGGGTCGCCCAGCGGATTCCCGGCCAGCACCTGGCTGGTTAGCAGCGGCTGCTCCACTCTGCTTGGGCCGGTCACGATGCCCTCCTCCCGGTAAGGTTATCGCGGAAAATTCTAGCCCGCCCATAGCGCTCCTGCCAACATCCCCCAGAATCCAGGCCCTCCGCCCAACCCTGTGAACATTCGAACTTTTATGTATACTTGAGGCCACTCGATGACGACACACCGCTCACCTGCTCATTGTCAAACAAATTCCAGGAGATAATCACGAATGCCGACAGCAGAAGAAGTCCGCGAATACATGGCCCAGATGCAGGACCACTTCATCCCGGAAAAGGCCGCAGGGATCGACGCCGTGATTCAACTCGACCTTGCCGGTGACAACGGCGGGCAGTGGTGGCTCAAGATCGCCGACGGCCAGTGCGAGGTCCATGAGGGCACAGCCGATAATCCCGCCATGACGCTCAAATCAACCGCCGATGACCTCTATGGGGTGTTTGTGGGCGAAACAAACGCCATGGCTGCCTTTATGCAAGGCAAGATCAAAGTTGTGGGCGATATGTCGCTGGCCATCAAGATGCAGACGATGTTCCAGTTCGATTAGCCCCTGCGCCCATCATCCGGCCAGGAAGCCCGCCTTCGCCGCGGGCTTTTGTTTGGCCGGGCAGGCAGGAAACCGAGTCTGATCGCGGCGGGGAGTGCCGGGCAAATTCAACCCTCTGCACTTTCCTGAGCGGTCTCACCCTGGTAAGCTATGCACCAGTCAAGTCATCTGACCCGGAACCAGTTAAGGAGAATGAGCCGTGACGGCGAGGCAGCCATTCGTGCTGGGAGTGAACTACTGGCCGAGGCGCAAGGCCATGTACTGGTGGTCACAGTTCGACGCCGAGGAAGTGCGCGAAGACTTCGCCCTGATCCGTGAGTTGGGGTTAAACGTCGTCCGGATATTCCTGCTGTGGGAGGACTTTCAGCCGCAGCCCGACCAGGTATCCCCCACCTGCCTGAACAACCTCACCACGGTGGCCGACATCGCCGCCGACAACAACCTGGGGCTGGACGTTACTTTCTTCACCGGGCATATGAGCGGCCCCAACTGGTCGCCCCCCTGGCTGTTGGGCGGTGACATCGCCCCGCCCGAACGCCAGGTCGTCAGCGGCGGGCGGCTGGTCGACGGCGGCTACCGCAATCCCTACACCGATCCAACCGCCCTGGAGGCCGAACGGCTGCTGTTGACCACCGTCGTCGGCGCTCTCAAGGATCATCCGGGAATCTGGATGTGGAATCTCGGCAACGAGCCGGACCTGTTTGCCTGGCCGCCCGATGCGGCGACCGGGCAGGCGTGGGTCCGGGAGATGACCGGCCTCATCCACGCCATCGATCCCCGCCACCCCGTCACCTGTGGGCTGCATGCCGCCAACATCCACCAGGACAACGGCCTGCGCGTCGATCAGGTCTACGCCGAGACGGACGTGGCCGTCATGCATTCCTACGCCATCTACGCCTGGCTGGCACGCGATCCGCTGGACCCGGACTGGGTGCCCTTCACCTGCGCGCTGACCGCCGCCCTGTGTGGCAAACCCGTCCTGATGGAGGAGTTCGGCGGCTGCACAGCTCCGCCGGGACAGCCCGCCTTCGAGTGGGAGTGGACTTTCTTTAACCGACAGCGTAAGCAGTTCATGATGAGCGAGGACGACCTGGCCCGCTTCCTAGCAGCCGTGCTGCCGGAACTGGTGGCGGTCGGCGCGACCGGCGCGATGATCTGGTGCTTCGCCGATTATATCCCCGAATTGTGGCACCGGCCCCCCTGCGCCGTGTATAAGTACGAGCGCTTCTTCGGGCTGGTACGTCCGGATGGTACGCTGAAACCTCACGCCCAGGTCCTGCGTGACTTCGCCGCCCAAAAACCCAAAGTGCGCCAGCGGCCCAAGTACCGGGTTACACTGGACATCACGCCGGATGAGTATTACCGTGATCCCACCGCGCACCTGGCGCGTCTGTATGAGCAGTACCTGGAGATGAAAGCGGCGAAGAAGCAGTAGCGATTGGCCGAAAATCTTAACCCCATCGCGCACCATCGGGTACCATGCCATGACCCATCAGCGTCGGACTTCGCGCCTGATCCTGGCCGGTGGCCTGTTGCTCTCCACGCTGATCACCCTGCTGATCAGTCTGGCCAGCCTGTCACTGCTCTCCCCGCGCCGCGAAGCGCCCCGGATCGTGCCGACAGTCGCGCAACTGCCCACCCTGACACCGTCCGCCACGCCAACCGCCACTTCGACGCCCTCCTCCACGCCCACGCCGACCCCAACCGCGTCGCCCACGGCAACGTTTACCTTCACGCCTACGGCCACGCCGACCGCCACGCCGACCCCCTTTCCCCCCAAGCTGAACGACTTCTGGGAAGGGCGCGCGTACTGGGTAGTGGATGTCTACGATGTGGGGCTGCCGCTGGGCGAATCGGATACCATCATCCGGGGTGACGGCATCCTGTGGAGTTTCCTGCATGCCAGCAACCGCTCCGCTGGCGTGCATGACCAGTGCGGCGCGCCGGCGCCCTTCCCCGGCTGTGTGACGCTCTGGGTCAGCCAGAACGGTGGCCGCCACTTTGACCTGACCGCGCCCATCTGCCTGATTCCCTGTGGAAGCTGTCCCTGCCAGGAGGCGCGCGATCACGTCCAGCAGCAGCAGTACCCCCGGGTGGCCGTCGCCGCCGACGGCGTGCTGTATATGGTCTACGAATGGGGCGCGCGGACCATGCTCCGCACGTCCGGGGATGGCATTCACTGGTCCCCGGCAGAGCACGTCGCCGCGACCGGCATGTGGCCGTTCAGGGAACGCAGTTGCTCCACTTTGGAGCGGATCGATCCCCACCCGTTCGCCTCGCCCACCATCTGGAACTGCCTGGTGGGCGCGCCGCCAGGGGTATTCGTCGAAGGCGGAGAGTTGTATGTCTTCGTGGACCTGGGTAGCAATCCGGCCCACATGGGCTGTCTGCGTGGGAACCGCTTCCAGGGAGCGGCGGGATTGCGCCGCTGCGACACCACCCCTCTGTTCAGCGGCTCTCCCGTCTACGGGCCGCTGGAAGCCCGCGGCGCGACCGCCAACCCCTATTTTGACTTCCGGTACCTGAGTTCGGCGGACGTGGTCAAGGAAGATGGGCGTTACTACATGGTGTACGAGGGCGTGCGCGGCCCCAGCCCTGGCGACCCTGGCGACACCCAGTTCGGGCTGGGTTTTGCCCGCAGCACAGGCCCGGCCATTGACATCCCCTGGGAGAAGTTCCAGGGAAACCCGATTCTGCAAGACCTGCCGGGTAACGTGGGGCTGGGGCACGCCGACCTGCTCAACATCGACGGCACGTGGTATCTCTACACCACCACATCACCCACGGCGCGCGGGCGCTATCGACTGGAATGGCAGTAACCACCCGATGGGTGGCCCGTCGGCGGTAGCCGGGCAGCCTCCCGGCCCAAGACCGGCCAGCCGAACCGATCCGCGACCAGTCGCGCCTCTGGACAGGTTTATATGTTGAAGGCAAACAGCCAGCCTGCTACACTCCGCACAGATGAACTTCCAGCCCCATGGCCGCGAACATGGCCGCTTTCGCCGCCAGCGCCTTATCGGCGGTCGCCTTCGAAGAGCCATATGCCACATTCAGGTGATTGGCCTTGTGCCGCGCCATCATCTGGTCCCGCGTGACGCCATGGAGCACGGCATGCATGATCGGCCACTGCGGCGTCGTCGCCTGCCAGCGGCGCTCCGTCTCTTCCCGTGGCAGTTGGACCACCGTCGCCCGCCCCAGATCAACGTGCAGCTTGCCGCCCATCAGAAAGACCCGGCTCCAGACGATCTCCCCCGGCTTGCTGATGCCCTTCAGCGTGCCGCCACCCAGGCGGAAGTACATCGGCGGCTGCCGCTCGCTGATGGCCCCCCGATATCCATCGATGAAATGCGACGCCGGCGCCGCGCCGGAGATTTCAAACACCCAGACAAAATCATCCACCCCATCGCCCCGGTAGTGTTCCCCCCAGCGAACATCATGGAGCGTGGTGGCCGGGTCCAGCCCCAACGCCGACCACACCCGGTTGGTGACCAGCGCGTCCAGCCCGGCGCATTCATCGACTTCGTTAAAGTGTGGCAGCGCCTTCCCAGCGTATAGCTCCTCACCCGTTGTGGCGTGAACCACCGGCGGCCGCTCCACATTGTTGAGCAACCCCTCCGCCAGGTCGGAGGCAGGAGCCATGTCCTTGAGACCTTGCTGATACTGAATGCCGATGGCGTCACACCCAAATTCATGAGCGATGCGGACGGCGGCGATGTACATCTTACACTGCTCGAGGATTTGCGCGTTGGTCAGCTCGGTTTCCTCGTCTGTCCCAACGATGAACATCACCCCCCGTTCGTCCAACCAGTCGCGGACCCGTTGCGCCTCCTCATCCGACACCAGCCGCATCGCGGCGACCAGCGCCGACTGGCTGAGCCGCTCTTTGTACACCCCGGTCGGATTGAGGAACTCATCATCGATGATGGCGTTGTACATCCCCATGCAGCCCTCATCGAAGATGCCCAGAATCGCCTTCTCATGGGCTAGCTGCCGGGCCAGGGCCTGGCCGAGCGCCACTTCTGCTGCGCCCAGTTCTGCCAGCTCAAGATCGCGCACGTGGCTGGTGTCGTGGCTGATCTTACCCTCTCGAATCCACTGCCGGATGCCGTTGAGGAAAAACTCGTCGGTGAAATCTTCGCTCCAGATGGTACTGTAGTTGACGCCGCTTTTGGTCAGGGAGCCGTTGAGATTCAACATCCCCACCAGGCCCGGCCACTGCCCGCTCCAGTTGGCGACCGTCAGGATCGGGCCGCGATGCGCCCGCAACCCGGCCAGCACATGATGGCTGTATTGCCAGACCGCCTCGGCCACCACCAGCCGGGCATCCGGGTGAATGTTTTTGAAGACATCCATGCCCATCCGCTGACTGGAGATGAAGCCGTGCTTCACCACCGGGTCGTAGGGATGACCACGCTTAATCGTGATGCCCTCCCTGGCGAAAGCTGCGATAATCCGCCGCTCCATATCCTCCTGGGCAGGCCAGCACATCTGGTTAGCGGACAGACGAAGGTCGCCGCTGGCGACCAGAATGGCTTCGTTAGGTCCCACTGGCGTGGGTTCCTGCACTTCGGGAAGCTGGTAAGCAGACATTCTTCCTCTCCTCATCTCTACAGAGCACCGGGCCCGACGGCATCCAGACAGCAAAATGAACGCTCACCACCAGCGCCAGACATACCGCTGGAACGGTATCCGCGCCACCGCAAGAGCGCTTCCGTCGCACCGAGAACTATCCTGGCGGAAGGGCGCAGGCGGCAATCAATGTGTTCTCTGGGGTACAGGCATCCCGCACTCAGAAAGCGGAGCCGCTTCATCGATATTCCCTGTTCGGTCGACGACCAGGGCCCCCATGCATAGTTTATAGCCTGTGACCATGGAGTCAACCACCAGGCTGGCCCGACATAGCGGCGAAAAGCCCGCTCCCAGACCGTTCGACCAGCCCTGCAGGCAGGGATGGGCGGCGCATTCAGGCTCAACGCCGGGTTAAGCAACTGCGACTGGATCGAGGAGCTGATCAAAACCAACCATCCTTCACACCGCTAAGTGACAATTCTCACTTGACGTAACACATACAATTTACCAAAAATGTAAGGAGCGAAACTAGGCTTCACCCAACTCTACTATCTAACCAGTGTAGCGGAGCCGCGCCCATTCCATCCGTTCCGTTTCAAATACTATCGGGCAACCCGCAGCGGGTTGCGCAGCGACCAATTGGCTACCCAGCTTCCCCGTTTTTGCGAATTCGCCCATCTACAAGGCATTCCCATAGGGAAGGTAAGCATCTATGGAAACTCTAACCCTCGACCTCCCGGCCCTGTATGGCGATCATCATGTGATCGAGGTCCGGCGCATCTTGCTGGCGCTGCCCGGCGTCAAGGACGTGTACGCCAGCAGTTGTTTTCACGTTGTCGAAGTCAGCTTTGATCCCGCGCAAATTGACCAGGCCACCATCACTGCCACGCTCGAAGAAGCTGGGTATCTTCAGGAGCTGCCCATTCCAGTAGAAACCGGGGCCCTGTTTGGACAAGGGAACGACCGATTCTTCCGCCATACCACCGCCTACAAGCAGACCCGACAGACCGTCAGTTTCGGTCAAGTCGTCCCCAACGAAGGTAGACCGCTGTGGCCGTGCCCCGGCATGAGGCCGATCAAACCGATGGACGAACAATAAAAAATAAAAAGGGGAGTCCTTGATGGCCAAACAAAAGCGAACAGTCGAACAAAGCAGCATAGACCCCGCCGCCCAACAGATGCTCATCCGGGCCGAGGAGCTCGGGATCAGCACCGCTTTCAGCCGGGCAGATGAACTGTCCCCATGTAATATCGGTTCCGCCGGCATGTGCTGTAAGCTGTGCGGCATGGGGCCTTGCCGGTTGACCAAAGACGGCCAGACCGGCATCTGCGGCGCGACCATCGACACCATTCAGGCGCGCAACTTCATCCGGGCCATTGCCGCCGGCGCTGCCGCCCACTCCGATCACGGGCGCGACATGGCCTTCACGCTCAAGGCCGTCGCCAACGGCCAGGCCGAGGGCTATCAGATTCGCGACATCGCCAAACTCCGGAATATCGCCGCCCTGTACGACATCCCCATCGAAGGGCGTTCCCCAGAGGAAATCGCCAACGATCTGGCCGACCTCTACATCGCCCAATTCGGCCAGCAGCGCGGCGAAGTGGTGTCGGTCATCCGCGCGCCCGAAAAGCGCCAGCGACTGTGGCGAGAACAACGAGTCATGCCGCGCGGCATCGACCGGGAAGTAGTCGAAGCGTTGCACCGCACGCACATCGGCGACGACCAGGAACTGGCCCACATCCTCCAGCACGCGGTCCGCACAGCCCTCGGCGATGGCTGGGGGGGCAGCATGATCGCCACCGATATCTCGGATATCCTGTTTGGCACGCCCGCCCCCCTCCTGGGTCAGGCCAACCTGGGGGTGCTGAAGGACGACATGGTCAACGTGATCGTGCATGGCCATGAACCCACCCTCAGCCAGATGATTGTGGCGGCCTCGCAGACCCCAGAGATCATCGAGTACGCCAAAGCCGCGGGCGCCAAAGGAGTCAATCTCTCCGGCATCTGCTGCACCGCCAACGAAATCCTGATGCGCCAGGGCATTCCGGCCGCCGGTAACTTTTTGCAGCAAGAACTGGCCATCCTGACCGGGGCGGTCGAGGCAATGGTGGTCGATGTGCAGTGCATCATGCAGGCCCTGGTCAGCCTGGCCGAAAACTTCCACACCCAGATCATCACCACTTCGCCTAAGGTGAAAATCAAGGGGGCAATCCACATCGAATTCGACGAGCACAAGGCGCTGACCATCGCCAAGGACATCTTGAGACACGCCATCGACAACTACAAGAATCGCGGTGAGACCCATATCCCTGACGTGCGGGAAGACCTGGTCCCCGGCTTCTCCCATGAATACATCAACTACATGTTGGGCGGTTCCTACCGGGCGTCCTTCCGACCGTTGAATGACGCCATCATGGCCGGGCGCATCCGCGGCGTGGCGGCTATTGTCGGCTGCAATAACCCGCGCACCACCCACGATCTCCTGCACACCCAGATCACCCTGGAACTTCTCAAAAACGACGTGCTGGTGGTCGAGACCGGCTGTAGCTCGATCGCCAACGCCAAACTGGGGCTGCTGCTGGGCGAGGCCGGGCTGGACAGAGTTGGGCCGGGACTGCGGGAAATCTGCGAGACGGTGGGCATCCCGCCCGTGCTGCATATGGGATCGTGTGTGGATAACAGCCGCATCCTGACCGTCCTGACGCAGATGGTCGCCGAGGGCGGCTTAGGCGATGACATCGACCAGATTCCCGCCGTCGGCCTGGCCCCGGAGTGGATGAGCGAGAAGGCCCTGTCTATCGCCACCTACTGCGTCGCTTCCGGCGCATACGTCATCATGGGTGGCGCGAACCCCATCGCCGGGATGCCCGACAAGGTCGAAGACAGCACCCTCGCCCTGCGCTACATCAGCGAGGGATGGGAAAAACTCTACGGCGGCAAACTGGAATTCATCGACGATCCAGAGGAGATGATCGCCAGGACACTGGCGCATATCGACAAAAAGCGCGCCGCGCTCGGCCTGCCCGAGTACGATCCGACACGTTTCGGGCGCAGCGGCGACGCCCGCATCCGAGAACTGGAGCAGCTTCCCCTGGCTGAGCGCCAGGCGGCGCTGTACGGCATGCCCCACAGATAGGAGGCCGCCTGTATGTCACGCTATATTGCCACCCGCGCCATCCGGGGCGCTAACGCCCTCGTGACCGAAGCGGAGATCATGCTGCACCAGGCGCTGGCGGAAAAGGGGCCGGATACGCCTGTGGCCTTCCCCAACACCGCCTATTACCTCCCGGTGATCCTGGGCATGACCGGAGCCGAGATCGAAACGCTCGGCCAGCTCCAGCCGGTTATGGAACACGCCCGCCAGTTGCTGCATCCCATGCCTTCGAGCAGTCACTGGACCCCTTACCTGGGCGAAACGCTGGACGCGGGCATGGCCACTCTGCTCGCCGCCGAGACGATTGAGGCCGTCCGCTTTGTCTACGGCCTGCAACCGGAGGCGATGCCCGGCTTCGAGCTGGCAGGGGGAACATCCTATTCCAGCAACGGAGAAAGCATGGTCGGGCATCTCAACGGCCCCATCGACGACATCCAGTTGCGCTCATGGGGTATCCAGCTGGTGGATGGGCGCATGCCCGGCTTCGCGGCGATTGTCGGGGCTGCCAAATCCAACGAGGTGGCCGTCAAAATCGTGCGCGAGCTGCAACGCCGCAATATTTTGTGTTTCCTGTCCGGCAATGTCAACGGGCGGAGCATCATCCATCAGTTGCAGGAAGAGGGCGTTGAGCTGGGCTATGACACTTACACCGTCCCCTTTGGCACAGATACCATCAGCGCCATTTATGCTTTGGGCTTCGCCACCCGCTCGGCGCTGACCTTCGGCGGCATCAAACCCGGCCAGGCCCGCGACATCCTGCTGTATAATAAGCAGCGCGTGTTCGCCTTCGTGCTGGCGCTGGGCGAGGTTGACGATCTCAAATATGCAGCGGCGGCGGGCGCGATCAACTTCGGCTTCCCCGTCATCGCTGACACCGTCATCCCTGAAATCCTGCCCACCGGCATCACCACCTACGAGCACGTGGTCAGTATGCCCTTCAATGATATTGAAGGCGCCGACGACCTGGAGCGCGCCGAACGGCTGGTGCAGAAGTGCATCGAGGTGCGGGGCGTCAAGGTCAAGGTGGCCGACGTGCCGGTGCCAGTGCCCTACGGCTCGGCCTTCGAAGGCGAGGTGGTGCGTAAGGCCGACATGCGCATCGAGTTCGGCGGTAAATACTCCCGCTGCTTCGAGTACCTGCGCATGGTTCCTATGGACGAGGTCACCGACGGCAAAGTCGAAGTGGTCGGCCCCGGTTTTCAGGATGTCGAGCCGCAGGGCAACATGGACATGGGCATCGTCGTCGAAGTGGCCGGGCGACAGATGCAGGAAGACTTCGAACCGGTGTTGGAGCGCCAGATCCACTACTTCATCAATGGCGCTTCCGGCGTGCAGCACATCGGCCAGCGCGACATCGCCTGGATTCGCATCTCCAATGCCGCCGCCGACAAAGGCTTTGACCTGGAACACTTCGGCAAGATTCTGCACGCCCGCTTCCATGCCGATTTTGGCGCGATTGTGGACAAAGTGCAGGTCACTATTTACACCGAGCCGGAGCTGATCCAGGAATGGCTGGCCAAAGCCCGGCAAGCCTACGACTACCGCAACAGACGCCTGGCAGACCTGACTGACGATGCCGTGGACGAGTTTTACTCCTGCACGCTGTGCCAGTCTTTCGCCCCGGATCATGTGTGTGTCGTCAGCCCGGAGCGGCTGGGGTTGTGCGGGGCGTACAACTGGCTGGACTGCAAAGCCTCCTACAGCATCAACCCCACCGGCCCGAACCAGCCGATCAGGCTGGGCGCGCTGCTCGATCCGGTGAAGGGTTACTGGGAGGGCACCAACGCCTACGCCAAGATCGGGTCGCACGGCACGGTGGAACAGGTATCCATGTACTCCATCATGGAGAACCCGATGACCGCCTGCGGCTGTTTCGAGTGCATCGTCATGCTGATCCCCGAAGCTAACGGCGTGATGGTCGTCAGCCGGGAGGACACCAGCATGACCCCGGCAGGAATGACCTTCAGCACCCTGGCCGGCATGGCTGGCGGCGGCATGCAGACTCCCGGCGTGATGGGGGTGGGCAAGTTTTATCTGATCAGTCCCAAGTTCATCTCGGCCGATGGCGGCTTCAAGCGCGTGGTGTGGATGAGCAGCGTTCTGAAGGAGACCATGGCCGACGAACTACAGGCCGCAGCCGAACGCGAAGGGGTTCCCGACCTGATTGAGAAGATCGCCGATGAGCGAGAAGTCACCACCGTGGAAGAACTGCTGGCCTGGTTGGAAGCTCATAACCATCCGGCCCTGGTCATGGACCCGATGTTCTAGCCGACGGTGAGACTCAGGTCGCCCATGTACGAACGCTTGCTGGTCCGCGATTTGATGACGGTGGGTGTGCCTACCTGTCCCATCGACACACCCATCGTCGACATCACCCGCCTGTTACTCCGAGATAACATCGAAGGACTGGTCGTTCTCGACCGGCAAGGGCATGCTGTGGGGGTTGTCACCCAGGATGAGCTGGTGCGAGCCTATGGCCGCGCCAACTGCCAGGAACTGAAAGCGGAAGACGTGATG
>DAOTXK010000234.1:0-3584 GCA_034435395.1 Anaerolineae bacterium
CCGCGTCCGGTTGCCTCGGCCAGGCGGCGGGTCAGGTCGGCCAGCAGGGCGGCGGCGAGCGGGAACAGAAACAGCCCCAGGTGAACCGCCACGCCCGGCATGACCGCCCGCCCGATCCCCAGGGCGAAGCCCGCCGCCAGCAGCAGCATATACAGCAGGCTGGTCTCGCCGGTGGTGGGCGGGTCGCCGGGGTTGTATTGCAGGAAGTGCCCCTGGGCGGCCTGCCAGGCGTATTGCAGGTGGATGTAGGTGTCGTCCAGGGGGAAGGCCGGCGTCCCGTCCGGCGTCCGCGCGCCCTGGCCAAGCAGGACGATCCCGCTCCCCAGCGCCAGGGCGGCGGCGAGCAGCGGCCCGATCCAGTTCAGGGGAATTCGCCTCATGGTTTGCATAACCATCCGTCCGCCCGCATTTCGGGGGAGAGTATATCCGCCGGGTGGGCGGCGCGGCAAACCATCGGGCCTGCCCCCCTCCCGCCCGCCGGTCTGTAGAGATGCGGGCCTGTGTTACAATGATGGCAGCCGGCCGGGCGGATGGTCGGCTGGAGTTTTTATCCGCTTGCCGGGCGGCCATCATGGCCGGTATGCTGAGCGTGCGCGCTGGGAAAGGACAGCCCTATGAGCCGCGACAATCGCCGCGTGATTCGTGCGCCGCGCGGGACGGCGATCACCTGCAAGGGGTGGCTGCAGGAAGCCGCCATGCGTATGCTGATGAACAACCTCGACCCCGACGTGGCCCGCGATCCGGATAACCTGATCGTCTATGGCGGGCGGGGGCGCGCCGCCCGCAATTGGGCGTGCTTTGACGCCATCATCGCCGCGCTCCAAGCGCTGGAAAACGACGAGACGCTGCTGGTGCAGAGCGGCAAGCCGGTGGCCGTCTTTACGACCCATCCCGACGCGCCCCGCGTGCTGCTGGCCAACAGCAACCTGGTCCCGCACTGGGCCACCCAGGAGCACTTCGATGAACTGGAGCGCCAGGGCCTGATCATGTACGGCCAGATGACGGCTGGTTCCTGGATTTACATCGGCACGCAGGGCATCCTGCAAGGGACTTACGAGACCTTCGGCAGCCTGGCCCGCCAGCAGGGTTGGGGATCGCTCAAGGGTAAGTTTGTGCTCACCGCCGGGCTGGGCGAGATGGGCGGCGCGCAACCGCGAGCCGTTACCATGAACGAGGGCGTGGGCCTGATCGTGGAGGTTGACCCGGTCATGGCCGAGCGGCGGCTGCGGACGCGCTACCTGGACGAGGTGACCGACGACCTGGAAGACGCCATGGTCCGGGTGGAGGAAGCGCTCAAAAATGAGACCCCCAAATCCATCGGCCTGATCGGCAACGCCGCTGACGTGCTGCCCCGGCTGGTGGAGATGGGCATCACGCCGGACGTGGTGACCGACCAGACGCCCGCCCACGACTACCAGGCGTATATCCCGCACGGCATGACGTTCGAGGAGGCGAAAGCGCTGCGCGCGCGCGACCTGGACGAATTCATCCGGCTGAGCGGGCTGAGCATGGCCCGCCACTGCCAGGCCATGTTGGAGATGCAGGCGCGGGGCGCGGTGGTCTTCGACTACGGCAACAACCTGCGCCAGCGGGCGTTTGATGCCGGCGTGACGGACGCCTTTGACTATCCCGGCTTCGTCCCGGCCTACATCCGCCCGTTGTTCTGCCAGGGCAAAGGACCGTTCCGCTGGGTGGCCCTCAGCGGCGACCCGCAGGACATTTACCGCACCGACGCGGCCATCCTGGAACTGTTCCCGGAGGATGACCACCTGCGCCGCTGGATCACCCTGGCGCAGAAGAGCTTTGAGTTTCAGGGCCTGCCGGCGCGCATCTGCTGGCTGGGCTACGGCGAGCGGGCGGCGGCGGGCCTGGCCTTCAACGAGCTGGTGGCCAGCGGCGAGGTTAAAGCGCCGATCGTGATCGGGCGCGACCACCTGGACGCCGGGTCGGTTGCCAGCCCCAACCGCGAGACGGAAGGGATGTTAGACGGCTCGGACGCCATCAGCGACTGGGCGATCCTCAACGCGCTGATCAACGCCGTGGGTGGCGCGACGTGGGTCAGCTTTCATCACGGCGGCGGGGTGGGCATCGGCTACAGCCAGCACGCCGGGCAGGTGATCGTGGCCGACGGCACGCCGGCAGCTGCCCGCCGCCTGGAGCGCGTGCTGACCACCGATCCAGGGCTGGGCATCGTCCGCCACGCCGACGCCGGCTACCCGGAGGCGGTCGCCGCCGCCCGACGGCACGGCATCAAGATGCCGATGCTGGGGTAAAGATGTTCAGTGGAGGGGAGGTTAAGTAGCCAGATCGAAGGGAAGGTCGCTGATATCCCTCAAACGCCTGCCTTCAAGCAGGGTGTTAAGCATATCCAACTGATCCTCGTTCTCTGTGGCATTGACGGCCGCCTGGAGTTCCGGCAAAGCGAAATGGTACACACAATCCAGGTCGCCAGTGCCGAGTGCCAGCGCGGCAAGCCGTGTCGGTAGCGGCTCGGCGGTCACGGCCACGATGTGAGGCGAGGGGCCTTTTCGATTGCGAATGAGATTTAGCGCTTCGGTTCGAGTATTTTGGGCGCGGTCACTCCTGATGGTCCACTTGCAGGATATACTGGCATGCAGAATTGGGTGAGGCGATTCCTGATTTCTGCCGCGAAAAGGCGTGAATTGAACAGCGTCCTCGGCGTCTCCCACTAATGGTTCGTGCAAGTTGATCTCTTCGTCAGAAACAGGGCTTCTGGCAATCACGATGTCTGGAGTGACAATGTAGTCGCTTCCCAGGGCAGAAGCCAGTTCTTCATTTTCACTGAGGATCAGTTGGAGACGTGCCAGGTGCTCATACTGATCGAAGCTGGAAATCGCCGTTTCCACTCTGTAAAGCCATTTGCCAGGACGAAGATGCTGCAATCTCTCAAAAGTCTCCTCAAGAAAATCACAGGTGACTTTTTCGAAAAGCTTTCCAGCGCTTTGCTCGGTGAGCGTTTCATGGCTCGGATCAGACCCTAGCAGCCGGACAATTTGCCACGCAATTTCGACGCTGCTTCTGTTGCCACTGTCTGCGAAGTTCGGGTGCCCGGCACCTCGGATTCTGATGATCTCGTGGAAGACCCGATTGTGATAGTGTTTCCGCAGTTCGGCAATGCGCATTCCCATGCCCACTCCTGCCTGTGACCAGATTAGCGTCAGGGCTTATAAAGCCCAATGACATACTCTTCATGCATTCGTTGCTGAATTTGCGATTCGGGATTGCGCTCGGCTCCGGCGGGGAGCATGCGACGGTTGCGGTCCAGGTGACGCACGCCGATCTTGGGCACATCAAAGCCGATGGCGCGCCCGATCTCGGCCAGGCACACGTCAATGCGGGTGTCTATACCTCTGATAATCGAGGTGCCGACCACCACAATCGCGGCTGAGCCAGGCTTCAGCACCCGATACATCTCTCGCAGAACGCGGGTCATCTCCGAGTAATAACGATGGACCACCTGCCCCTTCTTGTTGTCCTGTTCGGCGTTGCTGGCGACCACCTGAGCGGCTGTGCCAGGCAGATCGAGGAACTGGGTATCGACTGTTGCCTCCCCCCCTATGTAT
>DAOTXK010000235.1:0-3316 GCA_034435395.1 Anaerolineae bacterium
GTTGGCGCTGGCTCGGTGGGAGCCATCGTGGGCGACGGACTGGGCAAGAGAACAGGCGATTCGGCAGGAGGGGACGGCGTCGGCACAATCGCCGGCGGGGAGGTGCTGCCGGGCCGCATAACGATTGCTGACGGCGACGCCGCCATGGCCGGCGAACGACCGGCAGGCGTCGCCTGGGGCGGAATGATGAGCGCCCGCAGCGCCAGGCCCCCGGCGACCACGGCCATCATCAGACACGTGAAAACGCCGATGATGGCCGTAAGGCCGCTGAGCAACCCATCCCGGCGGGGATTGGGCGTCAACTGGGGAGCAGGAGGCTGTGCCATCGCCCTTAAAGTGTCGCCACCGCTGTCCGCTGGTTCAACCGGTCCAACAATGCCAGGAGACGGGCTTGCCACTCCCGCCGTGAGAGGTCGCGTGGCAACCACACTGCCGTCCGGCTGACGCGCACATCATGGCCCAGGTATCTGTGCAACGCATTCCGGTCCACCTCCGCCAGGTACGGCAGCCGGATGTAAATCTGCCCGGCCTCGTTGCCGACAGCCGTGGCCCGGGCTGCCTGGGCGCGCAGTTTGACCTTCAACTGATAGAGCAAGCCCCGGCCCGCCTCCGGAAGAGGGCCAAAACGATCGACCAGTTCCGTCCCCATTTCGTCGATGGCCTCCTCATCAGACAGGTCAGCCAGGCGTCGGTAAAGCTGAAGGCGCAGGCTGACATCGGGGATATAGTCCGTCGGGATAAAGGCGGGCAACGGCAGGTCAATGGTGACCGTTGGCGTATGGGCCGCCTGGTCGTCGAAGGGCGGCAGGTTATCTTTGAGTCGTTGTACGGCCTGGGCCAGCAACTGGGTATACAGGTGAAAGCCGACGGCGGCGATGTGCCCGCTCTGCCGCGCCCCCAGGATGTCCCCCGCGCCGCGAATTTCCAGGTCGCGCATGGCGATATGAAAGCCCGCGCCCAGTTGACTATGGTCTTTGATGGTCTGTAGCCGCGCCGCCGCGTCCTCCGTCAGCCGGTGCCAGGGGGGATGGAAAAAATACGCATAGGCCCGTACCGCGCCTCGACCCACCCGCCCGCGAAGCTGATAAAGCTGCGCCAGGCCAAACCAATCGGCGCGGTCGACGATAAGCGTGTTGGCATTGGGGATGTCCAATCCGGATTCGATGATCGTAGTGCTCACCAGAATATCGAAGTCGCCCTGGGCGAAGCGGTACATGACCGTTTCCAGCTGGGCCTCGTCCATCTGACCGTGCGCGATGGCCAACCTGGCTTCGGGAACGAGCCGGCTCAGCTCCTGCGCTCTGGCCTCAATGGTCTGCACCCGGTTGTGCACGAAAAAGACCTGCCCGCCCCGGTCCAGTTCCCGCAGGATGGCCTGGCGCACCAGCTTGCGGTCGTAGGTGCCGATGTGGGTGCTGACCGGCAGTCGCTCATCCGGCGCGATCTGCATCGTGCTGATGTCGCGGATGCCGGTCAAGGCCATGTATAACGTGCGGGGGATGGGCGTGGCCGTCATGGTCAGCACGTCGACCTCGGTGCGCATCCGCTTGAGGCGCTCTTTATGGGTGACGCCGAACCGCTGCTCCTCATCGATAATCAGCAGCCCCAGGTCTTTCAATACCACATCGTTTTGCAGTAACCGATGCGTGCCGATCACGATGTCGATCTGTCCATCGGCCAGCCCTTCCAGGATGGCCTGCTGCTCGCGGCGGTCCCGAAAACGCGAGAGCATCTCCACCCTAACCGGGAAAGGCGCCAGCCGTCGTGAGAAGGTGTTGAAGTGCTGCTGGGCCAGCACGGTCGTCGGCACCAGGATCACCACCTGCTTACCATCCATCACCGCTTTGAACGCCGCCCGCAACGCCACCTCGGTCTTGCCATAACCCACATCGCCGCAGATCAGCCGGTCCATAGGCTGTGGCTGTTCCATATCCCGCTTGACTTCCTCGATAGCCCGCAGTTGATCCTCGGTTTCGATATAGGGGAAGGATGCTTCCAATTCATGCTGCCAGGGCGTATCCGGGCTGAAGGCATGGCCCTGCACCTTGGCGCGCACCGCGTACAGTTCCAGCAGCTCCCTGGCAATATCTTCAACGGCCCGGCGCGTGTTCTCTTTGATGCGCGACCAGTCCGGCGTGCCCAGACGGTTCAACTGCGGCGGTCGGTCGCTGGTCCCGATGTAACGAGCCAGCCTGTCGGCCTGATGAATAGGGACAAAAAGCTGGTCGGTCCCTTCATACTGAACGACCAGATATTCCCGCTCATCGCCGTTGAGAATCCGCTTCTGCAACCCCTCGAAACGTCCGATGCCATATTCGACATGGACCACATAGTCACCCGGCTCAAGGTCCGCAAACGACGCTTCCGGCGCTGCCGGGCGGGGTTGGTGGATACGGCGCGGCTCCGGTCGCTTCCAGCCGAAGATCTCGGCATCCGTGAGCAGATGCAGATGGCCACTGGCATGCCGGAGCGTCCACCCCTCCGCCAGCGCGCCTTCAACGAATTGCAGCATACCGGCCTCGACTGGCGACTCGAGGGTTTCCACAGGGGCCCGGTAGCTGTCTTCCTGGCCCCACAGCTCCGCCAGGCGCGGTGCCTGGCGGGTGACCACGACCACCGGCTCACCTTGCTCACGCCGCTCAAACAGGTGCTCCAGGAACGACTTGATCTGACCGCCGAAGCGCGGACCCGGGAGAAAGATGTCTCTGAGCGCCAGCGAGTCCTCATCAGCTCCCCCGGTCAAGCCGTCGCCCTCTCCCAGATGCAGAACGTTCCTCGCCGTAATCTCCTCGTAAATCTCATCCCAGGTGAGGTAAGGCAGCGGATAATCAGGCGGCAACTGGCCGTTGTCGAGCTTCTCCTGGCGGATTTCGACAGCCTGGGTTTCCAGGTCTTCAATGGTATCCCGCAGGGCTGCCCAATCATCGACGACGATCAGGGCATCGCTCGGCGCGTAGTCTAACAGGCCGGCCGGAGTGCTGTAGAGATACGGTAGATAATATTCCAGGTTGGGAAACGCGACGCCTTCAGACAGGCCGGCGACATCCGGTTGAGCAGAGGCCGCATCTTCTTTCGGATCGGGCTGCCCGGCAAACCAGGTCTCCAACTGCGCTGCCACCGGGGGGGCCAGACAGGGTAAAGCTTCTCGCGCCGGGGTGATGGCTACTTGTTCGACTTCCTCACCCGACCGTTGCGTGGCCGGATCGAAGAGTCGCAGGCTCTCAATCACATCCCCAAAGAACTCAATACGGACCGGGCCCTGCGCCGCCACCGGGAAAACGTCAACAATACCCCCCCGGCGGCTGAAGGTCCCTGA
>DAOTXK010000236.1:0-11552 GCA_034435395.1 Anaerolineae bacterium
CCTGCCCCCCGACTGGCGCGAGCGGCCCGGCCTGTGCGGTGAGTGGAGCGCCAAGCAGGTGGTGGCACATATGGCTGGCTGGCACTACGAGGCCTTCCGGCGGTACATCGAGATCGCAGCCGGCGATCCCTTCGACAGAACCTACGACGTAGACGCCTTCAACGCCCTGCAGGTCGACGCGCGCCAGCACCTCACCTGGGAGCAGACGGTGGATGACCTGCGCGAGTCCGTGGATATCCTGCGCCTCCAGGTTGAGGAGACTCCCGACCACATCGCCGCCGATGAACCGCGCTATGGCGAGTGGCTGCGGGGTCTGGCCGACGACGCCCGCGAACATCACCGGCAGCTCACCGCCTGGCTGGCCGCCCGATCGGCCTGACGGTCATCCTGTCCGGGCCATTTCGCGGTAAACTTGCGCCGCATCGTTCTTGCGCCGCATCCTGGGAGTCAACCCCGGTGAAGCATCGACTGATTTTCCGGGCGGCCCTGGTCGGACTGCCGTCCCTCGCCCTCCTGCTGGCGGCCTGCGGCGGCCAGTTGCCGGACCGACCGCTGCCCACGCTGGTCCCCACGCCGGCCGCCGCCCCCCCGGCCACGCCGACCTTCCCGCCCCTGCCGACCGCCGCGTTGCCGTCGCCGGTCGATTGGGAAGACGCGGCCAGGTTCCGCCAGGCCATGCGCCCGGCCTTCGCCGATGACGTGGACGCCTTCGTGGACCGCAACCGCTACGCCATCCAGGCCACGCTCCAGCTGGGCGAGGTGGTGTCGTGGTATGGGGCGGAGCGCGTCCGCTACACCAACCGCTCCGGCGACACGCTGACCGAGATCGTCTTTCGCCTGTACCCCAACCTGGATGCGTTCTCCGGCCAGATGAACGTCCGGGAGGTGTCCGTCAACGATCGGGCGGTCGTCCCCACCTGGCAGGAGCGTCGATCGGTGCTGCGGGTGCCGCTGCCGGAGCCGCTGCCGCCCGGCGGGCGCGTCGAGCTGGCACTCCGCTTCGAGGGGGCCATCGAGGCCGGTTTTTCCGCCAGCTACGGCGAGTTCAGCTACCAGCGCGGCGTCTTCACCGCGCCGGAGTGGTACCCGGTATTGAGCGTCTACGAGGAGGGGCGCGGCTGGTGGACGGATCGCGCCCGCCACATCCAGGGCGAACAAACCTACACCGAGACCGGCCTGTACGAGGTCTGGCTGACCGCCGATCAGGACGTGACCATTGTGATGAGCGGGACCGCGATCGGGGCGGTCGACAACGGCGACGGCACGCGGATCCATCATGTCGTCAGCGGCCCCATGCGAGACAACATCCTGATCGCCAGCCGGTCGCTGGGGAAGATCAGCCAGCAGGTCGAGGGCATCACCTTTAACGTTTACTACTGGGACGACCCCGATGAACTGGCCCGCAACCGCCGCGCCGCCGAAAAGGGCCTGGAGGTCCTCATCGACGCCACGCAGGTCTTCAGCCGCGTCTTCGGCCCCTATCCCTTCAACGAGTTTGACATGGTGCAGACCAACACCTCGGCGGGGGGCATCGAGTACCCTGGCGTGATCGTCATCGCCGACCAGGTGTGGAACACCGGCAGCGAGGACCTGGAGCCGGTGATCGCCCACGAAGCCGGTCATCAGTGGTGGTACAGCCTGGTCGGCAACAACCAGGTGGCCGCGCCGTTCATCGACGAGGGCCTCACCAGCTTTAGCGAGTACGTCTACTATTGGGAGACGGCGGAGAATGCCCGCGACGAACGTTTCGCCGCCGACTACATCCGCGCCGAGCAGAACCAGTACCGAGGTTACCTCGGCCAGGGCAACCCGGACCTGCCGCTGGGCCGCCCCACCGACAGCTACGTCGAATTCCAGTATTATTTCATCATCTACGTCAAAGGCCCGCTCTTTTTTAACGAAATCACGAATCGGATCGGGCGCGATGAGCTGTACCGCGTCCTGAGCGAGCTGTTCCGCCGCTACCGGTACGAGGTCGCCACCATCGGCGACCTCCTGGCCACCTTCGAGGACGTGACCGGCCAGCAGTGGGACCAGTTCTTCTATGAATGGGTGGGAGATTTCCCCGGTCTGGACCCGGCAGCCGCCGCCACGGTCGACGCCCTGGAGCGGGGCGGCTGACGGAAGGGGACGGGCGGATGCGCCGCTGCCGATGGCTGATCCTGGCCTGGTTGATCATCGTCGCGCCAGCCTGCGCGCCGACCGCCGCCGACAGCGTCGGGGCTGATGCCAATTCGTTGATCGCGCGCTACGGCCCGGCCATGCGCCCGGCGTCGGTGACTGACCTGACGGACCAGGGCGGCGGACGCCCCCTGTATACGCTGCACGTGGCGCTGACGATTGATGATGACGCGGTCCGCTTTGCCGGGACGGAGACCGTCCGCGTGACCAACACCAGCGCCGAGGACTGGGACCGCCTGGTCTTCCGGCTGTACCCCAACCTGGAGAGTTATGGCGGCGACCTGGCCATCACCGCCGCCGCCATCGATGGCGAGACGGTCACGCCGGCCCTGGACGAGACCCGCTCCGTGCTGGACGTGCCGCTGCCCACGCCGCTCCCGCCCGGCCAGGAGACCGCCGTCGTTCTGACGTTTCAGACGACCATCATCCCCGACCACGAGGCGCTCTATAACCAGCTCAGTTATCGGCACGGCGTGGTGGCGGCGGCCAACTTCTTCCCGCTGCTCAGCGTCTACCAGCCGGGGGAGGGATGGTGGCGGGAAACGGCCCATTCCCAGGGAGATGCCGTTTTCAGCGAGACGGCATTCTTCGAGGTCTGGCTGACCGCGCCAGCCGATCTGATCGTGGCGACCAGCGGCGTGACCCTGGCGGAGGCCCCCGGCGACGACGGCACGGTGACCTACGCCATCGTCGCCCCGCTGATGCGCGACTTCGTGGTGATGGGGAGCGCCGCTTACCGGCCCGCGCTCCGCGAGACGGTGGACGGAGTCCGCGTGAACGTCCTGGCGTATGAGGAGGTGGGCGACGCCCGCGCCGGGCTGGCGCTGGCGGTGGAGGCGCTGCGGCTCTTCAACGCCGCTTTTGGGCCATACCCGTTCGCCGAACTGGATGTGGTGGAGACGCCGACCGCCGCTGGCGGCATCGAATACCCCGGCCTGATCGTGATCGCCGACGCCCGGTGGGACCCATCCGACGCTTACTTCGAGGCGGTGATCGTCCACGAGGTCGCCCACCAGTGGTGGTACAGCCTGGTCGGCAATGATCAGACCCGCCATCCCTGGCTGGACGAGAGCCTGACGCAGTACGCCGTCGTGGTGTACCTCCGGCAGGCCAGCGGGGAAGGCGCTGCCCAGGCCCGGCTGGACTGGTACGCAGACCGCTGGCAGCCATATCGCGGTACGGCGGACGACCGGCCCATCGGCCTGCCAGTCAGCGCTTACGGCGAAGCCTACTTCGACATCGTATATGGCAAAGGGCCGCTGTTTTTCCAGACGCTGGCCGAACAGGTCGGCGGCGACGCGCTGCTGGGCGCGCTCCAGGGTTATCTGGCCACCCACCGCTACGGGATCGTCTACCCGGCGGATATGCTCCGCAGCTTCGAGGAAACGTTGGGCCGCGATGATCTGGACGGCCTCTTCCGGCAGTGGGTGGGGGAGTTCGCGGGTTTGCCGTAAGCCCTTTCAGGCTGATTGCTGGCGGGCAGCGCCGGGCGTCCCGCATGATCTCCCCTCTGGTCGAATGGTTGCCCTGCATTTTGGGTTGATGAAACCCGCTTCTGTTGTAGACTTAAGGGGGCTGCTTGTCGTGGGAAGTCCCTGCTCAACCGCAGGCAGGGGCGCGCAGGGGGAGCAGCGATGAAACGGATCGTTTTCCTGGTGGGCGGGGCCTATCACCCGACCGAAGAGCAGGCGTCCACCGTCATCGACTGGCTGGGCGACGATCATGAATACCAGATGTATGACGGCGTGGCGGCCTTCGAAGCGCTCGACACGGCAGATCTGTTCGTGCCGATGGGCATGCACTGGCAGGGCATGACCCACCCCATGATCGGCGGCATGTCCTACCGTCCCTTGCAGGCCAGTCACCAGGCCGCCTTTGAGCGTTACGTCGCCTCCGGGCGGCCCCTGCTGGTGCACCACGCCGCGATCTTCAGCTACGACGACTGGCCGCGCTTCGGGGAACTGATCGGCTTCCAGTGGAAATGGGACGCCACCAGCTACGCCCCCCCTACCCGGTACACAGTCAAGGTGAAGCCGACCGGCCATCCCGTGGTGGAAGGGGTGGACGACTACGAGCTGGTCGACGAGCTGTACGTCGATGTCCAGATCACGCCCGGCCTGAATCCCGTGTCCCATGCCGAGACGTACATCCGGGACGACAGGCAGGTTCGCGCCAACGGTCGCAGCACGGCGCGGGCGCTGCCCATGGTGTGTACGGCGGAGGGGGGGCGGGTCGAGGGCGCGGGTCGGCTGGTGTACCTGGTGAACGGGCACGACATGCGCGCCTTTGAACCCCCCTCCATTCGCCAGTTGTGGATTAACGCGGTGCGCTGGCTGCTGGAGGGCGAGTAGCCGCGCCTGTCTGGTATACTGTCAACAGCGAGTGGGAAAGGATTTGAGTATGTCAGATCAATCGATCGGCCAGTTGGAGATTGTGCCCATCCGAGAGGCGTTTCGGCATGAGGCGTTAGATTTCACCACCTGGCTGGAACGGAACATCGAAGCGCTTGCCGACCGTGTCGATCTTGAACTCACCGTTTTGGAGCGGGAAAAAGCCGTCGGCACCTTCACTGTCGATCTGGTCTGTGAAGACAGTAGCGGCAGGCTCGTTATTATCGAAAACCAGTTTGAAAAAACTGACCACGATCATCTGGGCAAACTTCTGACCTATTTGGTCAACCTGGATGCCAAGGCTGCAATCTGGGTCACGCCCGAAGTGCGACCCGAACATGAACGTGTCATTGATTGGCTCAACGAAATGACTGGAGCTGATACGGCCTTTTATCTGGTCCGTATCGAGGCTGTGCGCATCGGCGATTCACCCTACGCCCCTTTGTTCACAGTTTTAGCGGGCCCAGATGAAGAGACAAAAGAAGTGGGCGAAAAGAAGAAGGAGTGGGCGGAGCGCCACCACAAACGGCTGGAGTTCTGGACCGGGTTGCTGCAGAAAGTCCGGGAGCGAGGTGTGGGACTCTTTGCCAACATCACACCCAGCCGTGATCACTGGCTCAGCACGGGGGCTGGCAAGGGAGGTGTCAGGCTCGCCTACCTGATCTGGAAAGATAGCGCAGGGATCGAGTTGTATATTGATACCGGCGACCAGGAACGGAACAAAGAGATCTTTGATGCCCTTCATACTGACCGTGAAGCTATCGAGAGGGAGTTGGGTAATAGCTTGGATTGGCAACGGCTGGACGACAAACGTGCCAGTCGAGTGGTTAAAGTTTGGTGGGAGCAAGGGAGCCTGAACGAGCCCGAAAAATGGGACCAGTTGCAGGACATGATGATTGATGCCATGACACATTTTGATGAGGCGTTTCGGAAACGTCTCCAGCGGATCAAGATATAAAACATGGGACGTCCGATGGGACGCCCTTATGCCGTTTCAGGGTCCGCCAGCCCGCTACTCCACTGGCAGATAGTAGCCCCTCACCACCACCGACACGGGGTCGCCATCGGCAAAGGCGATTGGTGCCCGGAAGCGCAGGTCATACGCCTCACCGCGGTGGAGAATCAGGGTGTCGCCATCGATGGCGGCCACCTGGGCGGCCACGGGCTGATCGGCCTCGGCGCGGACCGCCACGCCGTCGATCAGCAGGTACAGGGCGTCAATAAACGCCACTTCGTCCTTCTCCTCCGCCACCCGGACCCGGATAAAACCATCTACGACTATAACTGGGCCGAGGGGGGTGATCTCAGTGCGCTCGTGATCCTGGCCGCGCAGGTAACGCAGAATCTCGGTGCGCCGCTCAAAACCCTGGCCGTCGGCGACGTACAGCCAGGGGCACGCCCAGCCGTGGTCGTCGGTCAGGCGGAAGGTGACGACGGTCGTTTCCCCTGCGTCAATCACGACGGTCTCATACCCGGTCGACGCGCCGCCGCCGGTCACCCCCGGCCACAGGAGAACATCCTCGCCGACTCCGGCTTCCTCGCGGCTGAGGGGAGCGGCCACAAACGCGGCAGCTACGGCGTAAGTGCCCGGCTCAAATTTGCCCCTGAAATACCCTTCCGGCGCATCGTAAAGATATTCCAACCCCCAGGCGTATTCCTGCCGGTCAGGGCGCACCGTCAGGCTATCGGGCTGAACCACAAGGCTGGTGAAAATCCAGCCGGGGTCGGCCCTGGCGGCTTCGCCCTCCGGCATCACCAGCACAAAATGCCGGATGTTTTCCGCCTCACGCGAATAATCGAAGGTCTCCCGGTACCACTCCCCAACATAGTTGATATCCACTTCGAGGACGCCCCGGTCAGGCGCGTCGAACGGCCACGCGAACCAGGGACATATGCACGAGGTCAGGAGCGCCGGGGCGGCCAGGACGATCAAGGTGAGCACCTGCCGCCGATGAGCCATTTGACGGACTCCTTTGGTCCGACATATCCGTGTGACCGAAGCGAAATTTAACGTGCCGGTCTTGCCCTGTTGGCCCATCCCTGACCGGACGTCTGCCGCAGCCGCTTTCTTCACGCCTGCTGGGCCAGGTGGACCACGGTCACGCCGTCGCCGCCTTCGTTGGGACGGCCCCGCTCCCAGCGGGCGACCAGCGGGTGATCCTTAACCACGTCCTGCACCGCCTGGCGCAGCGCGCCGGTCCCCTTGCCGTGGATGATCCGCACGAAGGGCAGCCGCGCCATGTAGGCCGCGTCCAGGTATTCTTCCAGCTTGGGCAGGGCGTCGTCCACCCGGTGGCCGCGCAGGTCCAGCTCCAGGCCCGGCGACTTCACGGAGGGAGCAGGCGTGGATCGTTCATATGGCTGGCGCGGAGGGGGCGGCTCCCCCGCCCGGCGCTCGCTCCGGGTGCGGTGGGCCAGGTCGTCCAGGCGGGCGCGCAGCCGCAGCCGCCCGATCTGCACCTCGGCGTCGTCCCGGCCCAGTTCGATGACCTCGCCCTCGGCATTGAGCGTGTTCACCCACACCCGGTCGCCCAGCCGGATCGGGCGGGCATCCAGCCCTTCGGGGAGAGACTCGGTGACGGCCTCCATCGGCTCCTCAAGCACTTCTTCCAGGCCTTGCAACGTGTCCTCCACCTGCCGGATGGCTTCCAACGGCTGCCCGGCGGCCTGCAGGCGGCGGCGCAGCCGGCGGATTTCCTGGCGGATGTCCTCCATCTCTTCCTGGATCTCGGCGCGGGCCTCCGCCAGCAGTTCGCGCCGCTCGGCCTCGATGGCGCTCAGCCGCTCCTGAAGCTCGCGGCGGAGGTCCTCGGCCTCCTTGCGGGCGGCAACAGCGGCGGCCTTCTCCCGACGGATGTCGTCGCGGGTCCGGTGAATTTCATCCAGCAGGTCGTCGGCGATCAGGCTCTCGGTGGTGATCATGCCCCGCGCTTGCTCGATGATCGACTCCTCCATGCCCAGCCGGGCGGCGATGGCCAGCGCGTTGGAGCGCCCCGGCAGGCCGATCACCAGCTGGTAGGTCGGGGCCAGCGTCTCCAGATCAAAGACCACCGAGGCATTGCGCACGCCGGGCGTCTCGTGGCTCCATATCTTCAATTCGGGGTGGTGGGTGGTGACCAGCGTGGTGCTGCCGCGCTTGAGCAACGCGCTCAGGATGGCCCGCGCCAGCGCCGACCCCTCCGCCGGATCGGTCCCCGCGCCGACCTCGTCCAGCACCACCAGCGAGCGGGTGTTACATTCCCGCAGGATGGCGATGGTGTTGGTCATATGGGCGCTGAAGGTGCTCAGCGACTGCTCGATGCTCTGCTCATCGCCGATGTCGGCGTAAATCCCCTCGAAGACGCTGATCGTCGCGCCCTCCTGGGTGGGCAGGTGCAGCCCACACTGGGCCATCAGCGCCAGCAGCCCCACCGTCTTGAGCGCCACCGTCTTGCCGCCAGTGTTGGGGCCGGTGATGACCAGCACGTAAGTTTCGTCGTCCAGGTACACGTCGATCGGCACGACGGTCTCCGGGTCCAGCAGCGGGTGACGCGCCTCCGGCAGTTTGAGCGTGCTGCCGGGATGGTTGACTCCGTCGGCGCGGGGCATCTGGCGGAAACCGACCAGCGTCGGCGCGGTGGCCTCCAGCGCCTCGGCGTACCGCGCCCTGGCGAAGATCAGGTCCAGTTGAGACAAAACCTCCACCGTGCGGGCGATATACGCCGCTTCGTGCCCCACCATGTCGGTCAGCTCGGCCAGGATACGCCGGATTTCGTCCTCTTCCTCCAGCCGCAGTTCCCGCCAGCGGTTGTTGTGCTCGACGGTCGCCAGCGGCTCGATCCACAGCGTGGCCCCACTGGCCGACATATCGTGCACCACGCCGGGAATCCGCCCCTTAAACTCGGCCTTGAGAGGGATCACGTAGCGGCCATTGCGCTGCGTGATCAACTGCTCCTGCAAAAACTGGGTGTTGCTGGGGCTGCTGATGATGTTTTGCAGTTTGCTTTGCAGCCGGTCGAAGGCCACTTTGATGTCACGGCGGATGATGGCCAGGCGCGGGGTGGCGCTGTCGTTGATCTCGCCCCGTTCGTTGACCACCCGGGCGATCTCATGCTGCAAGCCAGTGCATTCCTCGATCAGGTCGGCGATCTGCGCCAGGCGGGGCACCTGCCCGCGCATCCGGGTCAGCAGGCGGCGGACCGTGGTCGCCCGCCGCAGGGTGCTCAGGATATCCAGCAGGGTCACCGGCTCGACGATCACACCCCGCGTCGCCGCGCGGGCTGGGCCGCGCACGTCCCGCACGCCGCCCAGCGAGACACTGGTCTTCAGCTCAAACAGCAACCGCGCTTCGGCGGTCTCCTGCTGGCGCTCCTGGGCTTCGTCCAGGTAGGGCGTGGGCCGCAGGGCGAGGGCCAGCTCCCGACCGCCGCTGAAGGTGGTATGCTCCGCCAGCTGCCCCAGGATTTTCGGCAGTTCCAGAACCTCGAATGTCTTCTCGTTCATCTCGTGTATCGTTTCAACCGGGCCTTTCCGCCGGACAATGGCTTCCCTAAGATCAGGGCGTGGGGCCTGTTCGCAGGGGACTCAGGTGGACTCCGGACCGGATGCCGGTCGTTCCATCCACTGCCAGAGGGATCACTCACCTTCAGCCGAGGCTTCACCTTCAGGCGGCGCTCCGATGTCGGGCCGTCCCCCATTCTACCCGCTGTCGGGGCCAAACTAAAGGGTCAGATTCCCCCAGGCAGCCCGGCCACGGGTACGGCTCCGGCGCGGAGAGGGGCACGCGGGTGCAGGCTTCACCCGCCCAAGACGTTCACCCGCAGGGTATCCAGCATCAGCAGGGTGAGCAGGTTGTGCAGCGTCACGGCGTACTGTCGCTCGTGACCGTTGAAGGAGATGAAGCGGTCCTCCGGGTGCGCGAAGTGGAAGTTGTCGCCCTCCAGACCATAGTTGGGCAACTGCCGCGAGGCCCGCCACAGGTTGACCAGCGGGATTCGCTCCTGCCGGGCGATGTCCAGGATGACCGCGTTGAAGGCCAGCGACTGCTCCCAGAAATAATCCGGGTGGGTGGGGAAGTTGACCAGCACCGGGATGATGCCCCGCCCGATGGTGGTCTGCACCACCTCGTTCAACGAGGCCCGGAACTGCTCCGCCGAATAAATCTGCACGTCCACGGAGCCGAGCGTGATGATGGCGATGGCGGGCCTGACCAGGCGGTACTCACAGACCAGCGGGCTTTCCCCCGGCTGGCAATGGGTGGGATCGGCCCAGATGGAATCCAGCACGGCGGCGGCGTTGAAGGCGCTGGAGGCAGCCATGCTCTGGTTCTCGAAGGCGTTAGGCACGCCCTGGCGCGGCGACACGGATGAGAAGAAGGTGATGTCCGCCTGCAGGAAGTCATACGGCCCCAGGTCATATTCGCCCACGCCCAGCGGCAGCAGGAAGGCATGGGCGGCGGTGTGGCAGTCGCCCACCTTGGAGAAAACCCCCGCCCGGTTGCCCATCGCCCTCCCGGCCTCGAAGATCGCCCAGACGCGCGGGCCGGGGGCGGGGATGATCGGCTCTGCCCACAACTGCGCCTCCACGCCGCTGACGCCCGGCGGCGGTTGGGCCTCGAATCCCAGCGGCTGGCGCGGCGGGATGACGGGCCGGGGCGTGGGGGACGGGACCGGGGTGGGAGTGGGCACCGGCGGGCGAGTCGGCGTCCAGGTGGCCGTCGGCGTGAAGGTGGGAGAAGGGATGTCCGTATCGGTGGCCGTCGGCAGGGGCGATGGCGTCCCGGTGGAAGTCGGCAGGCTGGCCGCCGGGAGCGCCGTCAGTGAGGCGGCGGGGGTCGCCGCCACCGTCAGGTTCGCCGGAGGGCTGAACAGATGGCAGGCCGTCCCTGACAGGGCCAGAACCGCCGCCAGGACAAAAACCGGGCTGATGGATCGGTTTGCCGTCATATCCCCCACCGATGTTGTGCTGCGGAGAACCGCCCTTTACAGTAAGGCAGCCAGCCCGGCCTGTCAACCGAACGCCCGGATTCCGCAGGGGGATCATCGGCAAGGCGTCAAATGGCGTCGGAGCGGTCAACGGGCCGGACTACCGGCTCAGCACCTGCTGGCGCAAGATATCCAGCGTGTACAGGGTGAGCAGGTTGTGCAGCGTCACCCCGTACTGGTACTCTTCCCCGCTGAACGAAATCCAGCGGCTGTCCCGGTGGGAGAGGTGGAAGTTGTCGGCTTCCAGGCCGTAATTGGGCAGCACCCGCGAGGCCCGCCACAGGTTGATCAGGGGGATTTGCTCGCGGGCGGCGATGTCCATAATCGCCTCGTTGAAGGCCAGCGACTCGTTCCACAGGTAGGCCGGGCTGCTGGGGAAAGTGGTCAGCACCGGGATGATGCCCTCGCCGAGCGTGGTTTGCACGACCTGGTTCAGCGAGGCGCGGAACTGCTCCACGCCGTAAATCTGCATATCCACCGAGCCGACCAGGATGACGGCCACGCTGGGCCGGACCAGGTGATACTCGCAGACCAGCGGCGACTCCCCCGGCGAGCAGTGGGCCGGGTCGGACCAGGTGGGGTCCAGCACCGCCGCCGCGTTAAACGCGCTGGAAGCCGCCATGCTCTGGTTCTCAAAGGAGTTGGGCACACCCTGGCGCGGCGAGGCCGAAAAAAAGCTGATGGTCGGCTGCAAATGGCCGTATGGCCCCAGGTCGTATTCGCCCACACCCAGCGGCAGCAGGAAGGCATGGGCGGCGATATGACAGTCGCCGACTTTGGCAAAGACGTTGGCCCGATTGCCGCGCGCCTGACCGCTGGCGAAAATCTGCCGGACCCGCCCGCTGATGGTCGGCAGGACGGGCAGGGTATACAGCCGCGCCTCCGCGCCGGTCACGCCGGGGGGCGGGCTGGCGTAAAAGTTCTGGAGCGAGGCCGATGAAGGCGGCGGGGCGGCGGTGGCGGCAGCGACCGGCAGACTGACCGGGCGGGGTGTCGGCGGGGGCCGGGGGGTGAAAGT
>DAOTXK010000237.1:0-7034 GCA_034435395.1 Anaerolineae bacterium
ACTTTCACCATCGCCAAGGTCATCGAGCGCGTGCAGCGCCCGACCCTGGTGATCGCCCACAACAAGACGCTAGCCGCCCAGCTGTACGCCGAGTTCAAGGAGTTTTTCCCCGACAACGCGGTCGAGTTCTTCGTCTCCTACTACGACTACTACCAGCCGGAAGCCTACGTGCCGTCCAAAGACCTGTACGTGGAGAAAGAAACCGACATCAACGAGGACATCGACCGGCTGCGCCTCTCCACCACCACCTCGGTGATGAGCCGCCGCGACGTGCTGATCGTGGCCTCGGTGTCCTGCATCTACGGCCTGGGCAGCCCAGAGGCTTACGGCAAGGTGGTGCTCAAGCTGGAGCGCGGGCAGGCCATCCGCCGCGATGTGATCCTGCGCCACCTGGTGCACATCCACTACACCCGCAACGAGTTCGACCTGAAGCCGGGGTCCTTCCGCGCCAAGGGCGATACGCTGGAGGTCATGCCCGCTTACGGGGAGCAGGCGTACCGCATCGCCATGTGGGGCGACGAAGTGGAGCGGTTGCAGGCCCTCAACCCGCTGACCGGGGAAATCCTGGCCGACTTTGAGGAGCTTAGCATCTACCCGGCCAAACACTTCATCACGGAGGAAGAGAAGCTCCAGGCCGCCATCCACGACATTGAGATCGAGCTTAAGGAGCGGCTCTCCGAGCTGAGGAAAGAGGAGCGGCTGCTGGAAGCGCAGCGCCTGGAGCAGCGAGTGCAGTATGACCTGGAGATGCTGCGCGAACTGGGTTACTGCTCCGGCATCGAAAATTACTCGCGCCATCTGGATCAGCGCCCGCCCGGCAGCCCGCCCTGGACGCTGCTCGATTACATGCCCGCCGACTTCCTGCTGGTCATCGACGAGAGCCATATGACCATCCCCCAGATTCGGGGCATGTACGGCGGCGACCGCTCCCGCAAGCAGACGCTGGTTGATTACGGCTTCCGCCTGCCGAGCGCGCTGGATAACCGCCCGCTCAACTTCGAGGAGTTCGAGCAGCGCGTCAAGCAGGTCATCTACACCAGCGCCACGCCTGGCCCTTATGAGGCCGAACACAGCCAGCAGGTCGTCCAGCAGATCATCCGTCCGACCGGCATCCTCGATCCCCGGGTCGAGGTGCGGCCCGTCAGCGGCCAGATCGACGATCTGCTGGGGGAGATTCACGTCCGGGTGCAGAAGGGGCAGCGCGCCCTGGTCACCACGCTGACCAAACGGATGGCCGAGGACCTGGCCGACTACCTGACCGAAATGGGCATCAAGGTGCACTACCTGCATTCCGAGATCGACACGCTGGAGCGGATCGACATCCTGCGCGACCTGCGCATGGGCGTTTACGACGTGGTGGTGGGCATCAACCTGCTGCGCGAAGGGCTGGACCTGCCGGAGGTGTCGCTGGTGGCCATCCTGGACGCCGACAAAGAAGGCTTCCTGCGCTCCGAATTCGCGCTGATCCAGACCATCGGTCGGGCGGCGCGCCACGTGGAAGGTCAGGTGATCATGTACGCCAACCGGATCACCGACGCCATGCGGCAGGCCATCGACGAGACCAACCGCCGTCGCGAAGTTCAGGAATCCTATAATGTGGCGCACGGCGTCGAGCCGCAGCAGATCGTCAAAGAAATCCGCGACCTGACCGAGCAGGTCCGCCGCCTGACCGCCGCGCCGGCGGAAGAGGAACTGGCCCCTGCCGAGGCGCTGGTCTCCCTGCCGCCGCTGGAACTGGACCGCGTGATCAAGGACCTGGAGCGGCAGATGAAAGACGCGGCCAAAGCGCTGGAATTCGAGAAGGCCGCCATGCTGCGTGATCAAATCCTCGAGCTGCGTGGCGTCATGGCCCTCAGGCGCGCCGAAGACGACCGCGCGCCGATCCTGGACTACCGCTAGCCCGCCTCAGGACCGGCGCACTCGGCCCGCTGCCGGTCCTGGGTCGCTGGCGGCGGCCCCTGACGTTGCCTATCAGTGGGAGAAAAGGAGATGATCGTCCCGTGAAGATTCAGCCCGCCATCGGCCATATTCCGTTGGAAGAACTGGCCAGCCTGCCGACGTTTTACCTGCCCACCGTCTCGCCGGACCGCCAGAAGATCGCCTTTTACTGGGACAAAGGCGGCGCGCTGGAGTTATACACGATGGACCCCGCCGCCGGGGCCACGCCCCAACAGGTCAGCCGCGGCCAGCTCCCCAGGGCCATCCACGCCGGTTATGCCTGGTCCAAGGACGGGGCAGCCATCTACTTCGCCAAAGATAACGACGGCGACGAGCAGCACAACATCTGGCGGATGGTCCTGGCGACCGGCCAGGCCGAGCAGCTGACCGACCACCCCGACGCCCAGGAATACCCGGTCGAGGTCAGCCCGGACAACCGCACGCTGTACGTCACCAGCAACAAAGACGGCCAGCTTAACCTGTACGCCCTGAACCTGGCAACGCGGGAATACACCCGGCTCACCGATTACCCCTTCCCGGTCTTTAACGCCGTGCTCAGCCCGGACGGGCAGCAAATCGCCTACGCGACCAACGAGGAGACGGGCGACCTGAAGAACGTGGACCTCTACCTGATGAAGGCCGATGGGAGCGACCGGCGGCGTCTCCTCCAGATGAAAGTCGGCTCGCAGGAGGGCGTCAGCGACTGGAGCGACGACGGGCGTTATCTGGCGATCAGCTCCGACGCTTCCGGCCACGACCGGCTGGGCGTCTACGATCTCCAGACCGGCGTCGTCCGCTGGCTCAGCCCGGAGGGGCAGAACTTCAGCCCCGGCAAATTTTCGCCAGACAGCACCAAACTGCTCGGCTACCGCAACGCCGATTCAGCCATCGCCACGGCGGTCTACGATGTCCAGAGCGGCCAGCCGCTCCCGGTCGAACTGCCGCCCGGCCTCAGCTACGACGCCGACTGGCTGGACAATGACCGCTTCATGGTCAACATCCAGACCGACGTCACCCGCGCCGAACTGCGCGACTACCGGCTGAGCGACGGGGGCAGCCGCGTCCTGCTGCCCGCCGAATACGGCTCCATCGATCCCGGTCTATTCACCCCCCACGAGTACCTGTGGTACGACTCCACCGATGGGACCCGCATCCCGGCCATCCTTTACCGTCCCCGCGACCTGAAACCGGGCCAGCGATACCCGGCCATCGTCCACATTCACGGCGGCCCCACCTGGCAGTTCTTCCGGGGGTTTGATGTCTTCGCCCAGTTCCTGGCGGACCAGGGCTTCATCGTGCTGGAGCCGAACCCGCGCGGCAGCACCGGCTATGGCAACGACTTCCGCGATGCCTGCCGTCAGGACTGGGGCGGCAAAGACCTGGAAGACGTGGAAGGCGGCGTGAATTACCTCAAGCGCCTGCCGGAGGTTGATCCGGCTCGAATCGGCGTGTTTGGCGGCAGCTATGGCGGGTACATGACCTACATGGCGATGACCAAAAAGCCGGACCTGTGGAAGGCGGGCGTGGCCTGGGTGGGCGTCACCGACCTGCGGGCCATATACGAGGAGAGCATGGAGCACTACAAGTACTTCCTGCGGGAGCAGATGGGCGATCCAGAGGAGAACGCCGATCTGTGGCGGGACCGCAGCGCCCTCCACTTCGCCCACCAGATGACGGGCCAGCTGCTGATCGTGCACGGCGTCAACGATCCCCGCTGCCCCATCAGCCAGGCGCGCATCTTCCGCGACCGGCTGCTGGAGCTGGGCCGGGTGGAGGGGGAGGACTTCGAATACGTCGAGCTGGAGGAAGAGGGGCACGGCTCCACCGACATCGACCAGAAGATTCGGGCCTTTAAGATTCTGGCCGACTTCATGGAGCGGCGGCTGTAAGCGGCTGGCTGCGCCGGCGCGGGACCGCCGGGCCAGCCCGCCCCCGGTCGCCCGGCGGCGGCCAGACGATCAGGAGCGACCAGACCGGTCGCTCCTGTCCTGATGGGCATTCGCTGCCGGGCGGACCCGGCAGGGACCACCCTACTTGTGCCAGTACGTCTCCCAGCCGAGGTATTTGGTCAGCGCCTCGTGAATGATCCGCGCCACCCGCGACTGGTTGGCCGCCACGTGGTGTTCGAAGCCGTTCTCGCAGATGTAGGCCAGCAGCTCCTGGTAGCGTGGCACCTGCACCACGCCGTAACCGCCGAAGGTGTCGATCGGATCGTTGGTGAAGACGCCCTCGCCGGTGTAGGCGATGATCCGGCCGTTCCGGTCGTCGGTGGAGATGCGCAGGTAGGTGAACGGGCTTTCCTTGATGCGCCCCTGGATGGTGCCGTAGGTGTTCTCCTTGCCCACCGTCCCGGAGATGATTTCCTGGTAGCTCATCACCGGGATGTCGTCCATAAACACGTCTCTGGGCAGGTTGGAGCAGTGGAAGACCACGCCCTTATCGTCCTCGTCGCCGTAGTTGTTGTTCCAGTCGAGCAGCGCGCTCGGCTTGCCGGAAGCCAGGGCCATGGCCAGCATGGCCAGCGCGCCGACGATGTCCGTCTCGCAGGCGGAGGGGTTGAGGGCGTTGCTCTGCATGCTCATCAGTGTGCAGGGCACGATGCCGAAGTACTCTTCCATCGAGGTCCAGCACTGGATGGCGGTGGCATCCAGCTGGTTATCGGCCATCCAGCGGTCCAACACGACGCCGAACTTGGCCATCTTGAGCAGGCCCTCGGCGGAAATATCTTTGGTGATGGCGTATTTTTTGATCGCCTCCAGCTTGGCCTTCACCTCGGCCTCGTCGTCGGCCAGCCGCTCGATTCGACCATAAACATCGGAGAGGTCCAGCGTCTCCACGCTGATGCCCGCCTGGTCCAGCAACTTCTCACTGAAGCGCACCGTCTTAAACGCCTCCGGGCGCGCGCCCATCATGCCCAGCCGGGCGGTGCGCAGCCCACGCACCACGCGGCACACCCCGGCGAAAAACTTCAGGTCCTCCATGAAGGCCGCGCTGGTGGGGTCCATGGTGTGCTTGCTGGTCAGCGTGTACTTGATGCCATACTGGTGCAGGTTGTTGCAGGCGCTCATCTTGCCGCAGAAGCTGTCCCGGCGGTTGGCCAGGTCCATCGTCTTCGGATCATCGGGGAAGGCGTGGATCAGCACCGGCACGTCCAGGCCCGCGAAGCGGAGCGTGTTGGCGATGGCCCGCTCGTCGCCGAAGTTGGGCAGCGTGACCAGCACGCCGTCGATTTCATCGCGGTGCTGGCGGAAGAGGTCTCCGGCCAGCCGGGCCTCGGCCAGCGACTCGATCGCGCCCACGTTGGTGGCCCCCTCGTCCGGGATGATGGCCTTGATGCCCACCTTCCCCAGCACTTCCAGCACCGCCTTACGACCGCTCAGGGCCAGGTGCGCCGGGAAGAAGCCCCGGTTGCCCACGATCACGGCCAGCGTGACCGGGCGGCTGTGGACTGCCGTGGCGCTCATGGGTAAAGGTTTGGCTACGGTCATGATTTATCTCCTCCTGAACTAGCGAACGGTTTTTAGCTATCGTCCGTCAATTAATCCGCATGGGACCCGCCGGCCGTGCGGGTCTCGGCCTGATCCCGGGCCATCTCCGCCGCCGTCCTGACCGGCAGCCGGGCCGCGCCCGGCCAGCCTTCCCGCAGCCGGACGCGGGTCCCGTTTTTGGCGTGGTCTTCCAGCCGCCGTCTGGCCTCCGGCACCTCCGCCGCGTACTGGGGCAGCCATCGGGCCTGGGCGACGAGCATCTCGTCGGTCATCTGCCAGACTTCCTCCGGGTTGCAGACCGCCCCCACCAGCGGATCGTGCAGCATGGCCTGCTTGAGCAGCGTCACGTCGCCGTGTACGGCGGCTTCCATGCCCATCTCCTGCACGCGGACGCTGGCGGCGCAGGTGGCGGCGCAGGGGAGCGGCAGATCGCCCACCACCGGCATGTTGAGGCCGTTCCGGTCCACGTAGCCGGGGATTTCCACGATGCAGCCGTCCGGCAGGTTGGTGATGTGCCCCCGGTTGACCACGTTAAAATGCCCCCGATAGATACGCCCGGTCTCCAGCGCCTCGATGATGTAGGAGCCGTGCTCCTCGCTGCGCCGCTCCGGGCCGATTTTGGGGGGTTCTTCTGCCAGCCAGGTGGGGAAGTCGGTCTCGAACCAGTGGCGGCCCTCGGTGCACACCCGCAGGTAACCGCCCGTCTCGCCGTTGATCCAGCTGGACAGGTCGATCCCCGCCATGATCTCATCCGGGCGCTTGCGGTACCAGGGCACGTACTCGCTGAGGTGCCCGTTGGACTCGGTGCTGTAGTAGCCGAAGCGCCGCAGCACATCGATGCGAACCTTTTCCGTCTGCGGAAAAGTGGGATGCGCCTCGAACAGCTCCAGCAGCCGGGGGACCATGTCCAGGCCGCGCCACTGGACTTTAATATACCACGTCTGGTGGTTGATCCCGGCGCAGACGATATCCACTTCCCGGCGGTGGAGCTTCTCCTCCGGCCCGATCAGGCCCTCCCGCCTGGCCCAGTGCTCGATCACGCCCGTGATCTGCCAGTGGCCGCCCTGCACGCCGTGGCACAGCCCCACCGTCTCCACGCCGCCGTACTTGTTACAGGCCCAGGTGTTCATGGCGATCGGGTTGGCGTAGTTGAGGAACAGCGCGCCCGGTTTGGCGACCTGGCGGATGTCCTGGCAGATGCTGAGCAGGGCGGGGATGGAGCGCTGGGCGTACATGAGGCCCCCGGCGCACAGGGTATCCCCCACGCACTGGTCCACCCCATACTTGAGCGGGATGTCGATGTCCAGCGCGAAGGCTTCCAGCCCGCCCTGCCGGATCGTACAGATCACGTAGTCGGCATCGGCGATGGCCTCGCGCTGGTCCAGTGTGGGCGTGATGACCGCCGGGAGGTGGTTGGCCTGGATGTCCCGCCGGGCCAGCTGGGTGACCATCTCCAGGTTGCGCGGCGAGATGTCCATGAAGGCGAAGTGGGTATCGGCCAGTTCCGGCACGGCCAGGATATCGCCCATCAGGCGGCGGGTGAAGCCGATCGATCCCGCGCCGATCATGGCGATTTTGATGGACATGGTCCCTCCTTATCTGGGGTAG
>DAOTXK010000238.1:0-15661 GCA_034435395.1 Anaerolineae bacterium
CGCCATGCATGGCGACGCTACCTCTGTGAACATGGTGCCTTGGTGGTTCAAACGAAAAAACTACCGAAAAAGACGCGGTACCCCCCCGGCGATTTGCGGCCACCAACGGGCGGGGGCATAATCCCCGCCATGAGCAAGCCGCCCCCCGCTTTTTACGTCTTCCACGGCGACGACATCTTCAGCATCGAGGAAGCGGTCGCCGCCATGCGCGCCCAGATGGGCGACCCGGCCACCGCCGAGCTGAACACCGCCGCCTTCGACGGACGGACGGCGGTTCTGGCCGACGTGTTTAACGCCGCTTGTGCCCTGCCCTTCCTGGGGGATAAACGGCTGGTCATCGTCGATGGCTGGCTGAGCTGGCTGTCGCGTCCGGGGGCGGGCAAAAGCGGCCAGGAGCAGCTCGACCGGATCGCGGCCCAGCTCCCCGACCTGCCCGGTTGGGCGCGGCTGGTCTTCGTGGAGAAAGAGACCCTTAAAGAAGGACACCCGGTGCTCCAGCTGGCCCGCTCCGATCCGCGGGGGTTCGTCAGGACCTTCCGCGTGCCGCAAAATCCGCGCGCCTGGCTGGCGGCGCGGGCGGCGCACTACGGCGCGGCCATCGAGCCGGGCGCGGTGGAGGCGCTGATCGCCGCCCTGGAGAATAACCTGGTGGCCATGGACAACGAGCTGTTTAAGCTGGCCGCCTACGTGGGCGAAGGCCGGGCCATCCGCCCCCAGGACGTGGCCGCGCTGACGCCTTACCTGCCGGAGGAGAGCGTCTTCGCCATGGTGGACGCGCTGGGGCGGCGCGATGGCCGGACGGCCGTCCGCCTGCTGCGCCGCCAGGCCCGGGCTGACCAGAGCGGTGGCCTGGGCCTGTTCGCCATGATCGTGCGCCAGTTTCGGCTGTTGATCCAGGCCCGCGAGCACCTGGAGCAGGGCAGCGGGCGCGGGGCGGCGCTGGCCAAAGCCCTGGGCGTGCAGACCTTCGTGGCCCAGAAGCTGGAAACGCAGAGCCGCAACTTCTCCCTGCCAGACCTGGAAACCACCTACCACCATCTGCTGGACATTGACCGCCGCATCAAAACCGGCCAGATCGACCCCCTCCTGGCGCTGGAGACCTTCATCGCCGCGGTCAGCGGCTGACGGTCACGGCGGGGGATAGCCGCCCCCGGCGATCGCCAGGCGCTCCTCCCCCCAGACAACACAACATCCCCGCGTGCTGCCGGGGATGTCCAGGTCATCAGAACTGGCCGCGCCGGAGAGACGCAGCTCCTCGGCCTACCCTTCGCCGCGCATCCGGGGGTCGAGGGCGTCGCGCAGGCCGTCGCCCAGGAAGTTGAAGGCCAGCGTGGTGACCGAGAGCGCCGCCCCCGGCACCAGCAGCATGTGCGTGCGGAAACGGATCGCGCCCTCCTGGATGGCGTCGGTGATCAGCGCGCCCCAACTGGGCGTCGGCGGGTTGACCCCCAGCCCCAGGAAGCTCAGCACGGTCTCGGTAAAAATATAGCCCGGAATGGCCATGGCCTCGACCACGATCAGCGGCCCGATCACATTGGGCAGCAGGTGCACGAAGATGATCCGGGTGTTGCTCGCCCCCACCGAGCGCGCCGCCTCCACAAATTCCTTCTGCTTGTAGGCCAGCACCTGCCCCCGCGCCAGACGGGCCATGCCGATCCAGTTCAGCAGCCCCATGGCGATGAACAGGAAAAACAGGCCGCCCATGCTGGTGTCGATGTCCACCATCACCTGTCCCAGGCCGCCCACCTGGGCCGCCCGCTCCCGCAGGCCTCGGAAGTACACCTGCATGATGATGATCAGCGGCAGCACCGGGATGCCATACAGGAAGTCGACGAAACGCATCATCAGGTTATCGACCCGCCCGCCGTAGAAGCCGGCGATCACGCCATAAACCGTGCCCACCAGCAGCGACACCGTCGCGCCGACCACGCCAACAGCCAGCGAGATGCGCGCCCCGTAAACCGTGCGGCTGAGGATATCTCGCCCCAACCGATCCGCGCCCACCAGGAAACAGAACTGGATCGGGTCCGGCAGGCCGTCGCCGTCCTTGTCCAGGTCGATCGAGCAGGCCAGCGGCGCGGCCATGCTGGAGCCGGGGAGGTGTTGGGTGGCGTAATGATCGATCCAGCCCCACCGGACCATCAGATCAGCGGTTAAGGCGATCACGGTCAACACGGCGATGACCACCAGGCCGATCACGGCGATCCGGTTGCGGACCAGTCGCAGCAGGGCGTCCTGCCAGAGCGCGCGCGGTTTATAGTGCTCATCACCCAGAGCGACCGGCTTGGCTGACTTGGCGACCGCCATAGACGTTTCTCCTTAGTGGCTATGACGACAGCAACGGTGTTTGAGATAACCTCTCCGCGGCTGGAAAGCGCTCGTCACGCCGGTTCGGGGACGCTCCGCCATCCGCCCCTCCGGCGAAGCTCCGTCGGGACACGCGCCCACGGGGCTGGCTAGTCAAACCGAATGCGCGGGTCCAGCCAGGTATACATCACGTCCACCAGGATGTTCCCGGCGACCAGGAAGGTCGAGTATACGATGGTCACGCCCACCAGCAGATTGTAATCGCGGGTGGTGACGCTGCTCACAAACTCTCCCCCGATGCCGGGGATGTTAAAAATCTGCTCGATGATGAAGGAGCCGGTCAGCACGCCAGCCAGCAGCGGCCCGATGATGGTCGCCACCGGGATCAGGGCGTTTTTGAGGGCGTGGCCGTAGATCACGGCCCGCTCTTTCAGGCCCTTGGCGCGGGCGGTGCGGATGTAGTCCTCGCGCAGCACCTGTAGCAGGCTGGCACGGGTCAGGCGAGCGATGCCCGCCACCATGCCGGTCCCCAGGGCAAAGACGGGCAGGATGGCCAGGCTGACGTACTTCCAGGAGAAGATCACCCCCGGATTGCTGATCGTGCTGCGCCACACGCCCTCCACGTCGGCCACCGGCAGCCAGTTCAGTTTCACGGCGAAGACGATGATCAGCAGCGGCCCCAGCACCAGGTTCGGGACAGACGTGCCCAGCACCGCGATGAAAGTGGCCGTGTAATCGATGATCGTGTTGTGGTGGATGGCCGCCAGCACGCCCAGCGGGATGCCCAGGGAAAAACCCAGGATCACGGCCATGAACCCCACCTGCATGGAAACCGGCAGCCCCCGCCCGATGATGTGACTGACCGGCTCACCCAGCGTGGAGCGCCCCAGCGACGGGCCGAAATCCAGCCGGGCCAGGCTGGCCAGGTAATTCACAAACTGGATCAGCAGCGGCTGATCCAGGCCGTATTGCCGCTGCAACCCCTGCCTGACCGTTTCCGGCACCCGCCGCCCCTCGCCGATCAGGTCAAACGGGCCGCCGGGGGTCGCCCGAATCACGGCAAACGCCACAAAAATGATCAGGAGCAGGACCGGGATCGCTGCCAGAACGCGGCGGATGAGGAATCTGCCCATGCCCACTGCTTTGCTTCTCCTCTACTGCGACGGCCTTTGGACGTTGGCGGCGGATATCCACCCGTCCAGGACGCAGTGCACCTTGTAGAACAGATTGCCGGCGTCATCCTGGCCGATATCCAGGATTTCGACGGTTGATCCGGGGAAACACTGGGTGCCGATGACCCGGTTCCGGCCTGTATCCGGCTCTGGCTCATACGTCTGCCACACGGAAAAGCCGGTGCCAACGATGACCACGGTGTCGCCGATGGCAAACTCACTGCTGGTGGTCACCGCGCGAGGGGTATTGGTGGGCGTCGGCGTGGCCGTGCGCGGGATGATCCATTCCTGGTCGGAGGTGCAGGCCAGCGCCGCCAGGCTCACCATCCCCACCATCGCCAGCATCACGGCCAGCGCCCGTCGATGCGCCACCCCAACCATCGCCGCTCTCCTTCGCCCTGAGGATCAGTTCACCCGATAACAGGACACCCAGTGCCCTGGCTGGACTTCGACCAGTTCCGGGTCTTCCCCATGGCACACATCCACGGCCACCGGGCAGCGGGTATTGAAGTTGCAGCCTTTGGGCGGGTTGATCGGGCTGGGGACATCCCCTTTAAGGATGATCCGCTTGCGCTGCGCTTCCACCCTGGGATCAGGCACCGGCACGGCGGAGAGCAACGCCTGAGTATAGGGGTGCAGCGGATTGGTGTACAGCTCCTCGGTGGGGGCAATTTCGACGATCTTGCCCAGGTACATCACGGCCACCCGGCTACAGATGTGGCGGACCATGCTCAGGTCGTGGGCGATGAAGAGGTAGGTCAGCCCCAGTTCGTGCTGCAACTCCTCCAGCAGGTTGACCACCTGGGCCTGAATGGACACATCCAGCGCCGAGATCGGCTCGTCGCACACGATAAACGACGGGTCCAGCGCCAGGGCGCGGGCGATGCCGATACGCTGCCGCTGCCCGCCGGAGAACTCGTGCGGATACCGATTCACAAAATAGGGGTTGAGGCCGACTTTGTCCAGCAGGTACTCGACCCGCTCCTCGCGCTCTTTGTTGCTGTTGCCCACCTTGTGAACCAGCAGCGGCTCGGCAATGATCTTCCCCACGGTCATGCGGGGGTTGAGCGAGGCGTAAGGGTCCTGGAAAATCATCTGCATGCGGCGGCGCATCTTCCGCAGGTCTTCGCCCTTGAGCGCCACCAGATCGACGCCCTCGAACTTCACCGACCCCGCCGTCGCCCGGTAGAGCTGCAAGATGGTGCGCCCGGTGGTGCTCTTGCCGCAGCCGGACTCGCCCACCAGCCCCAGCGTCTCCCCCCGGTAAACCTGGAAGCTGATGTCGTCCACCGCCATCACATCGCCCACGTGCCGCTGGAAGATGATCCCCGACGTAATGGGGAAGTACTTCTTGAGGTTCTTAACCTCCAGCAGAACCTCTTTCCTGAGCTGAGCGCCATTCCCATCGCTCGTCATTGCATCAGCTCTCCTTCAGCTTCGGGCAGCGGCTCACCGGTGCGGACATCCACCCAGCAGGCAATGAAACGGCCCGGCAGGCCGTCCGCGACCGGCATCAGCGGCGGATTGTGCGCCAGGCATCGCTCAATGCGGTACATGCAACGCGGGGCAAAGGGGCACCCCGTCGGCTCGCGGCGCAGGTCTGGCGGCGCGCCCTCGATGGAAAACAGCTTCTCCCCTTTCCGGTCCAGGCGCGGCAGCGACCCCAGCAGCCCCAGGGTGTACGGATGGCGGGGGTCCGCGAACACGTCTTCGTTCGGCCCGCTCTCGACGATGTACCCGGCGTACATCACCAGCAGGTTATCGGCCAGCCCGGCCACCACGCCCAGGTCGTGGGTGATCCAGATCATCGCCATGCCGATTTTGTCCCGCAGGCGGCGCACCAGGTCCAGAATCTGCGCCTGGATGGTCACGTCCAGCGCCGTGGTCGGCTCGTCGGCGATCAACAGCTGCGGGTTGCAGGACAGGGCCATAGCGATCATGGCGCGCTGGCGCATGCCGCCGGAGAACTGGTGGGGGTAATCGTCCAGCCGGTCAGCGGGGCTGGGGATGCCCACCATGGCCAGCAACTCGGCGGCGCGCTCCCGTGCCTGGTGGTTATCCATGCCCAGGTGCAGCTTGAGCGCCTCGGTGATCTGGTGGCCGATGGTCAACACCGGGTTGAGGGAGGTCATGGGGTCCTGGAAGATCATGGCGATCTCCGAGCCGCGCAGGAGGCGGACCTCTTCGCTGGACAGCTTCATCAGGTCGCGCCCCCGGAAGTTGATGGCGTCGGCCTTCACCTCACCCGGCGGTTGCGGGATCAGCCCCATGATGGAGAGGGCATGCACGCTTTTGCCACAGCCGCTTTCCCCGACCACGCCCAACGTTTCCCCCTCGTTAAGCGTGTACGAGATGCCGTTGACGGCATAGACCGTGCCTTCCTGGGTATGGAATCTGGTTCTGAGGTTCTTGACCTCCATTAGAATGGTCAAGTCCGGCCCTCCTTAAAATACTCAACTGGCGCGCCAGGATTGGGCGGGTATTGTAAAGCAAAAAAAGGGAACCGCCAATCGATCTTGCCAGTGCCACAGTGACACCCTGTCAACCGGCTGGCAACAGGTGAAAGACGGCTATGCGATTGTGCTCCCCAAAGGAATATACAATCACTTCCGACCCAATCAACCCCGCGCGCCAGCCCCCGGCGCGTGTGTCTTTTTATGATACCCACAGTACCCCGGTGCGGGCAAGTGAATCTTCGCTCATCCGGGGCGGCCATCCTCCGGCGTCCGCGCCGGGGTTTAGTGATACCACAGGCCCCGCCGCCCGCGCCAGGACAAATGTCACGCCCTTCATGTGATCGATTTTCGCCCATCGGGAAGCCAAAGAGGCAGCCCGCCCGGCCACCTTGCGCGCCCCCTAAGTACGGTATACTTCCCCGTGATCCCGGCCTGCACGCAAGGAGCGCCGCCGATGCACATCCTGATCACCGGCGTGAAGGGTCGCCTGGGAAGCCGACTGGCCGAGCACCTCCGCCCGGCTCACGCCGTCACCGGAGTCGATCTGCCGGAGGTTGACCTGACCGATCCAACCAGCATCGCCTACCTGGCCGACCGACAACCGGAGCTGGTCATCCACTGCGCCGCCTGGACGGACGTGGACGGTTGCGCCCGCGACCCCGACCGCGCCTTGCGGATCAACGCCTTCGCCACCCGGCACGTCGCCCTGGCCTGCCAGCGGGTCGGCGCGCCGCTGCTGCACATCAGCACCAACGAGGTCTTCGACGGTCGGGCCCGCGCCCCCTACCGGGAATACGACCGCCCCAACCCGATCAACCCCTACGGTTACAGCAAGTGGGTAGCCGAGCGGATCGTGCGGGAATTGCTGCCCCGCCACTATATCGTGCGCACCTCCTGGCTGATCGCGCATGGCGGGGGCAACTTCGTGCAACGAATCCTGGCCCTCGTCCGGGCGGGCGAGCCGCTGCGTGTGGTGAGCAACGAGATCGCTGCCCCCACCTACAACGACGACCTGGTCCCGGCGCTGGCTGCCCTGCTGGAAACCGGTCAGTATGGCACCTATCATCTGGTCAACGAGGGGTATACATCGCGCTGGGGGCTGGCCCGCTTCGTGCTGGACGAAGTCGGGCGGGCCGATGTGCCCATCGAGCCGATCGTGCTGGCCCAGTACCCGCGCCCCTCCACCCCGCCGGAGTTCGGCGTCCTGCGCAACCTGGCAGCGGCGCAGCTGGGGATCACGCTGCGCCCCTGGCAGGAGGCCGTGCGCGACTTCCTCCGCAAAGAAGGGCTGAAGAAGGGCTGACGGACCGTCCATCCGCCAGCGCCCGCTGGCCGCTCAGCCCGCCGCTCCCCCCGGCTGGAAGTGCGCGACCACCACGCCGTCGATCGCGCGCCAGAACGCCGCCCGTTCCATCCCCAGGGCGGCGGCGACTTCGCCCTCCAGGGCGCGATGACTGGAGCGCCGGGCGAGCAGACGCTTGAGCAGTCCGGGCTGCGCCTCGTCCAGGTAGCGCGTCAGCCAGTACCCGCGGATGTACTGATACACGAGCGCATCCGGGTCTTTGACCGAGACGCGGCGATAGCTCCGAGGGCCGGTCGGGCGCGACGATCGGGTCAGCGCCGCCAGCGTCTCCGGTTCCACCGTCGGCCTGCCGAAGAGTTTATCCACCGCGACCATGGCCAGACCTTCGTTCAGCCACAGCGGCAGCTTGAGGTGCGCGGTGAAGGCGTGCGTCAGCTCGTGGCAGGTCACGTGGCGGACCTTGTCGCTGACCTGATCTTCCCTGATGAAGAGACGTTCGCCCAGGCTGCGGTCGGCAAGCGCCATCAGCCGGGGCGGTTTCACCCCGACCGCTCGCCGTCGCCCGTAACGCACCGCCCACCCCCCGGCATACGGCCACAGCCGGCTGGCCCGCCAGGACCAGACCGGCAGGGACAGCCCGACCAGAATCCGCCAGGGCCAGGGAGCCGCGTGGAAGAAAAATGGACGCCAGGCGGTCAAGACGTACACGCGGCAGTCTTCCGGCGTGGGGAGTCCCCAGTGTTGGCGCAGGAGTCGGGCGCTCTGCTCGCTGGCTTCCCGGATCAGGTCGGCGGCTTCCTGCTCCCCGGCCTCAAAAAACAGCGTGAGGCCATCGGTGATGGTCATTGTTTCCATGTCGTCCCCCTCCGGACGGGTTCACTCCGCCAGGACAACGATCGCTAAAACATTCCTCAACCGGGGGTCGGCTGGGCGGACGGTGAGGAGCATGATCGGCTCCGGGAAACGGCGGGCGCGCCGCCTGGCCCGGCTCCAGCGTGACGCGCCCTGGTTGATGTCCACCGGCAGCGGTGAGGACAGGGATCGGGCGGGCCATCCGGCTGGCGACCGGAGGGCTATCATGCGGCTGGCGGCTGGCGGATAAAACCGAGATAGACGCCAACCGCCGCCACCACGATGCCAACGATCAGCACGATGATCTGGACCGTTGACAGGTAGAAGGTGACGCCACGCAGGGGATCGATCAGCAGATCGACCAGCACAGCGACCACGCCAATGACGATCAGGGCGTAGGCAATCCGCTTATCGTCCATCATCTCAAACCTCCTCCTCCTTGGGGCTGCGCCCGAACCGGGTACAGCCGGGCCTCACATCACCTTTTAGTGTAGCAGAAAAACGCCGCCGGAGGCCCAGGAAATTGTCGTCTCGTGCGTGTGGGCCTGGCCTGGACCGGCTCAAGCGCGTTTGGAGCAGTTATGCTATCCTGAGGCCCATGACCACCTTACTGGAGTTGACCGCACGATTGGAGTACCGCGCCGAGGAGGCCAAGCTCATCGGCGCGACGGGATACCTCCGCCCGACCATGTATTTTTATGGCCGCGCCTTCGCCTTTGAAGTGGCCTTCGAGGAGCTGTGCGGGACCGCGCCCGCCCTTGACTCCCTCGACCGGCTGGCTTACTGGTGGGGGACGCTGGCCCTGGACGTTCGGGCTGAAGGCTCCGAGCGCCAGGGAGACATCCCCCCGGACTGGTACGCGTACTACACCGGCGTGGCCGACGGTCTGGAAAGCGCCGCCGAAGAACTGCGCGACCTGATCGATGGTATGATGCGCGTCCACCGCAGCAACGGATCCAGTAACTGACCACCGGCTCCGGGTCGCTCCCTGACCGCCAGTCCCGGCAGCCGTCCTGCCGACGCCGGGCACGTTCCCCCCAACTGATCGACTGACAGCTCATCCCGCGGGCGGAGGCGCACCGTAGCTCACGACTCAGCGGCTCAGAAATGCGCTCAGGATCGGATTCACGAGGTCGGGCCGCTCGTACTGGCAGACGTGCCCGGCCTGCGGGATGGCATGGAATTCCAGGTGGGGGATGGCGGCGCGCACTTTTTCGCTGGTGGGTAGCGGAATGGTGGCGTCCTCCTGCCCCCAGAGGAGCAGCACTTCCCGCTCCTGCCGCCCGACTCGCGCGTAAGTGTCGGCCATGTTCATCAGCGGCATGTGGCGCATGGTGGAGAGCAGGGCGCGCTTGAATCCACGATACGGCAACTGCGCCTTGTACTGCTCCACATATTCCGGGAACTGCTCCGGGCGGTAAAAGTCGCGCGGCAGCCCCGCCAGCAGCACCCGATTCCCGGCCAGGGCCATCACCAGTTCCCCCACCGCCGGCAGGAACAACAGCAGGGCGGCCAGGGGGGCCTTCAGCGGGAAGCCCGCCGGGTCGATCAGGACCAGCCGGCGGAGGCGGTCGGGGTGGCGGTCGGCGAAGGTGACGGCGATCGCGCCGCCCATGGAGAGGCCGACCAGATCGGGGGCCTCAAACCCCAGGGCGTCGATCAGGTCCAGCAGCTGGCGGTCGAACAGGTCCGGATGGTATTCGACCGGAGGACGGTCGGAGTATCCGCGCCCCAGCAGGTCATAACGGACGACGCGGAATCCGGCCTCGGCCAGGGCGTCGAAGTTGCGGTCCCAGATGTACAGCGGCGTGGAGAAGCCGTGGATCAGGATGACGGGCTGCCCGTCCTCCGGCCCGGCCATCTGGTAGTGAGTCACGCCGCCGGACAGCCGCACGAATTCCCCCGGCAGGGCAGCGCGGGTGATCTCGTCCAGGATGAGCGGTTCACGGTATAGAAACTGCATCGATCCTTCCTTTCCCGGCGCGGGGCCGTCGCCAAACGGAGACTATTATAGCGGTCCAGGGGCGGCCCTGTCAGCCACCTCCCAGGAAAAAGCGCGCCCGGCCTCGGTCGTCTGGCAGCTGTCCCGCAACGGTTTTTTAATGTTAGGAGTTACGCAGTTGGCCGGAGTCATTCACCACGAAGGGCACAAAGTACACCAAGAGCGCGAAGAAAATCTATAAAAACCTTTGTGTTCTTCGTGACCTTTGTGTCTGTGTGGTAAAAAAAAGGACGGTCAACCTGGAACTGCGTAACTACTGAATGTATCATCTATGCCGGCCGGCGCTCGCTGTCCGGGCTGCGCCGGGCCATCAGGGACTGTCCACGACAACCGGAGGTGCTGGCGCGGTCACCGCCACCAAGCCGTTAGATTCATAAATAAAACGTGAATCTTTCCTGAAGAGTCATAAAGATCATCTACAATACAGAAGAGTCTTACTCCCGGCAGGAACAGAGCGAATAACCGCGAACCGGGACACCGGTGGATGGGGGGCTGCTGATGTCCTCCCCAGCCACCCAGTTGACAGGGCTACAGGGTAATCGAGTGAACGGCAATGGCACAGTTCAGGCGGGTGGACTCCGGGGAATACCGGCCCGCCTTCAGGCCCTCTGGCGCTGGCTGACCGAACCGGCAGCCGCCATTCAGCAACCGGAACGCCGCCGCCAGGCGCAGTTTCTGGCTGGCCTGCTGGTGTTCATCCTGCCGTTGAGCGTCCTGGCCGCGCTCACGCCGCACCTCGTAGCGCCGACCAGTCACCACTGGTTTTCCGGGGATTTCCTGGTGGCGCTGGCCACGATCGGGCTGCTGACCGTGACCTACGCCCTGAGCCGCACCCGGCACTACCGGCTGGCGATCTGGCTGGCGGTGGTGCTCACCTTCGTCGCCATTTATCTCCTGGCCATCCCCGACGACAGCCCCACTGACGTTTATTTGCTGGCCTATCTGACGCTGCCCCTTCTGGTCAGCAGCGTGCTGCTGCCCAGCCGCGCGGTCTTCATCCTGGCTGCGGCCAACACCCTGGCTGTCCTGGGCTTCGCGGCGGCCATGCCCGCGGCCCTGGCCAGGGAAGTTTTCCAGCTGGCCATTTACGCGACGGTGCTGTTTGTCAGCGTCCTGCTGGCAGTCCGCCACCGGGACCGGCTGGAGCGGGACCGGCTGGCCCAGCTGGCGGCCAGCGAGGAGCGCTTCCGCAACGTGCTGGAGAACTCGCAGGACGCGCTCTACCGCCTGAATTACGGGACCGGGACTTTCGACTACATCAGCCCGGCCATCAACGACCTGCTCGGCCTGACGCCGGAAGCCGTCATTGCCGGGGGACCGGACGGGCTGCACCAGCGGCTGCACCCGGCGGATCAGGCGCTCGCCAGCCACTGGCAGGAGCCGCCGACGCCTGTCCTGAACGGAAAAACCGTCTCCTGCACCGAGTACCGCCTCCAGGACCGGGAAGGCCACTACCACTGGCTCAGCGACCGACACACCCTGGTCTGCGATCAGGCCGGGCTGCCCCGGTTTCTGGTCGGCAGCATGCGCGATATCACGGCGGAGAAAGCGGCGACGGAGGCCCTGGGCCAGAGCGAGGCCACCAACCGCGCCATCGTCAGCGCCATCCCCGATCTGATGGTCCGGGTGGCCGCTGACGGCACTTACCTGAGCGTCAGCACCACCGAGCACCCCACTCTGCGCTGGGACCCGGCGACCTTCCTGGGCCGGCGGGTGGACGACGTGATGCCGCCGCAGACGGCGGAGACGGTGATGGCCTGCCTCCGCCGGGCGCTGCAAACCGGCGATGTGCAAACCCTGGAGTACCAGCTGCCGTCAGCCAGCGGCGAGACGCTGGACATCGAAGCCCGGTTCGCCCGCATCAGCGATGACGAAGTCCTGGTCATCAAACGCGATGTCACCGAACGCCAGCAGGCGGCGGCCAGCGCCCTGGCCCTGGCGGTGGAAAAGGAACGAGCCCGGACGCTGGCCCGTTTCATCGGCGACGCCTCGCACGTCCTCAAGTCGCCGATCACCACGATGAAGGTCAGCCTGGCGGTGCTGAAGAAGTCCGCCGACCCGGAAGCGCAGCAGCGGCACCTGGACATCCTGGAAGCGCAGGCCCTGCACCTGGAGGGCCTGCTGAACGACATGATCCACATGTTCCGGCTGGATAGCTCCCCCGACCTGGACCTCCAGCCGCACCGCCTGGACTCGCTGGTGGGGGAGGTGGTGGCCGCGCACGAGCCGCTGGCTGAGCGGGCAGGGCTGACCATCGCCTACTCACCGGCGGTGGAGGCGGCCCTCGTCCGCGCCGACCGGCAGGAGCTGGTCCGCGCCCTGTCCGTGCTGGTCACCAATGCGCTGCATTACGTGCCCGCCGACGGGCGACTCTCCCTGTGGACCTTCACCGAAGACCGGCAGGCCGTGATCACCTTGCAGGATGCCGGGGTGGACCTCAGCGCCGACCACCCCCTGGGCACCTACCGGGCCGATAAAACGATGACCGGCGACCAGGGCGGGATGCGGCTGGGCCTGTCGATCGCCTTTAAGATCGTCAGCGCTCATGGCGGCACCATCACCGTCGACGGCGCTCCCGATGGGGGCAGCCGGTGCCGGATCACCCTGCCGCTGGCGGACGAGGACGCCTGACCTGAGGCCGCGGCCCCCAACCCGCCCAGGGATGCCCTATCCCGCCCGCCAAAACCGGGTGGCTGCCGGACAGTGGCCGCAACCATTTCCCCGTACCGGCGTAAATATATCGGACACAGGCGGACGGCTGGCTCCCCGGCGCGCAGGACGAGGAACGGCGGTCTGCGTTTAGAGCGCCGGAAACACCAATGGAAAGAAGGAAACTCACATGACAGATAAAGTCCTGGTGGCCTATGCGACCAAAGCAGGCTCCACTCAGGAAGTCGCCGAGGTAGTGGGGGAGGTGCTGCGTGAAACAGGCGCTGCGGTGGACGTGCTCCCGGCCCGCCAGGTCCGCGACCTGCGCCCGTACCGGGGCGTGGTGCTGGGCAGCGGTGTGCGGATGGACAAGTTATTCGGGGACGCGGTAAAATTCGCCCGACGGCACGGCCAGGCCCTCGGCCGGCTTCCGGTGGCGTATTTTGTCGTCTGCCTGACGATGATGAACGACACTCCTGCCAATCGCCAGACGGTGCTCGGCTACCTGGAGCCGCTGCGAGCGATCAAAGAACCGGTCAGCATGGGGCTGTTTGGGGGCCGGATGGAGTATGCCCGGTTGAATTTCCTGTTGCGCCAGTTTTTATCGCGGGCCTCGGACGAGATACCGGAAGGCGACTGGCGCGACTGGGAGGCCATCCGCGCCTGGGCGGCGTCGATCGCCCCGGCCCTGCGGTGAACGCGCGCCGCGCCGGTAACCAACGCGCAGGAACCGCCACCCTTCGACCGCCCTGCTGAGACCGTCATCACCCCAGAAACGGAGGTCAATCCAATATGGGAGCACAGCGGTCCGCGCCCGGCCTGTTTGTGGAAAACCTTTTCGGCGCGTTGCAGATCGCCTTTCTCCTGGCCACTGCGCCGGTGACGCGGCGGTGGTACAACACCTGGGGCGCGACCCCGGCGGAGGCCAGCAGGACCCTGCCGGGCGACGAACGGGTCCCCCAGCCGCAGCTGAGTTACACCCGCGCCATCACCATCGCCACCCGCCCGGCGGACATCTGGCCCTGGCTGGTCCAGATCGGGCAGGGGCGCGGCGGCCTCTACAGCTATGATGGGCTGGAGAACCTGCTCGGCTGCGACATCCACAGCGCCGACCGCATCCTGCCGGAGTTCCAGAATTTGAACGTGGGCGATCCCATCCTGTTCGGCCCGGCGGAAAAACATTATCCCGGCCAGGTGGTGACCGCCATCGAGCCAGGGCGGGCCATCGTCATGGACGCGCTGAACGGCCAGACCCGCCAGGCGGAGTCGTGCGCCACCTGGGCGCTGATCCTCGACCCACAGGCCGACGGCACAACACGCCTGATCGCCCGTGGGCGGAACGCCTGCGGCGATAGCCTGGGAACCCGTGTGCTGTGGCATATCGTGGAGCCGATCACCTTCGTGATGGAGCGCCGGATGCTGAAGGGCATCAAGGCGCGGGCGGAGGCGGCCCTGGCCCCGGCCACGGAATAGCCTGACGGGGGAGACAAGCCAGAGGAGCATCATGTCGCCATCGCGCCGCGAGCGCTACGAAATCAGGCCCTTTCCCCGCAGCCGACAACTGGTCCTCGACGCGGGGTGGAATGGCCGCCGTCGGCCCATGATTCACGGCCTGGTCGAGTTCGACGTGACGGAGCCACGCCGTCGCCTGCGCGCCCACAAAACCCGGACCGGGGAGACCTTCTCCTTCACTGCCTTCATCATCGGCTGCCTGGGCCAGGCGGTGGAGGCGGACCGGCTCCTGCACGCCTACCGCGACTGGCGGGGGCGGCTGATCCTCTTTGACGAGGTGGACGTGTTGATCACCATCGAGGTCGAACTGGACGGGCGTCCGTTCCCCATGCTGCACATCATCCGCGCCGCCAACCGCCGGAGCGCCCGCGCCATCCACGACGAAATTCGCGCTGTGCAGGCCGGGCCGGAGCGCAGCACACTGACCGGTTTCCTCCGCTGGTTCCCCTGGCTGCCGACCGTCGCCCGGCGGCTGGTCTACCGCGCGGTGGACCGCAGCCCTCACTGGCATAAGCAGTACGCCGGGACGGTCGGGCTGACGTCGGTCGGCATGTTCGGGACAGGCGGCGGCTGGGGACTGAGCCTGCCCGTTCACACGCTGGCGGTCACGCTGGGCGGCATCGCGGAGCAGCCGGGCGTGGTCGATGGGCGCATCGCGATTCGCGAATACCTGAGCGTGACCCTCAGCTTCAACCACGACCTCATCGACGGCGCGCCCGCGGCCCGCTTCGCCCAGCGCTTCCAGGAGCTGGTGGAGAGCGGCTACGGGCTGGCCGACCAGGGTTGATGGCAGGCCGGGAGCAGGCCCGCCCGGCCCCGGCGTTGACTGCCCGCTAAAACAAAGCGGCCTGTGACTGGCACGCACAGACCGCTCCACGGAAACTCGACGACCGCCAACGTTGGGTTAGCGACCGGCGGTCGTCGCTTCTTCACCCAATCATAGCGGATCGGCCCCAATTTGCAAGCCGGTCCCCCGCCGGATTCGCCAGGCGTTCACCCCCTGCCAGGCCCTCAAGGCCGACGACCAGCGGCTGCCCGGCATGGCCTCACGGGGCCGGGGCCAGCTGATCGGCGCGCGCCCCGGCGATAGTTTGCCCCTCCTCGGCCACAATCCAGTACACAACCGCCGGTCCCGTATAGTAGACGTGGCTGATCCGCACCCGCGCCCCCGCCGGGATGTCCCCCACCGCCTCGGTGGTGACCAGCGGATAACCGCCCGCGCCGATGAACTCGTTAAAGACGACGGTGGGCGTCGGCGCGCCGGGCACTGCATCCGGACTCAGGATCAGCTGCCGCTCCCGCGCCTCGGCGGTGGTCCGCTCATCCTCGGCCACGATGCCGTACACCGTGTTCCGGCCATCAAAATAGGCGTAACTGATCCGCACCCGCGCCCCCGCCGGGATGTCCC
>DAOTXK010000239.1:0-4151 GCA_034435395.1 Anaerolineae bacterium
GTTCTGGTATGATCTTCAGGGGCAGCGCTGACCGGGGGGCAGGGCCGAGTCGGTTCGGGGATGTGGCGCATCAATTCTGGTCAGGATGGATGGTCAGGCGGCTCAGCCAGAGGCCGGCCGCCGAAAGTTGAGAGCAACCTATGGCACTGGTAACCCTGTCGAATGTGGCCAAAAGTTTCGGCGCGAGCGACATCTTCGCGCGGGTCAGCGCCTCGATCCCGCGCGGGGCGCGCATCGCGCTGGTCGGCTCCAACGGGGTGGGCAAAACCACGCTGCTCACCCTGATCGTCGGGCTGGATACCCCCACCGCTGGGACCATCACCCGCGCCAGGGGGCTGACCATGGGCTACCTGCCGCAGCGCCCGGAGCTTTCCGGCCAGCATTCGCTGTGGGAGGAGATGATGCGCGTCTTCGGCGGGCTGCGGGAGATGGAAAACCGGCTGGCCGGGCTGGCGCAGCAGATGGCCGCTGCGCCGGATGACCCGGACCTGCTGGAACGGTACGGGGCGTTGCAGGCGCGTTACGAGCACGCCGGCGGCTTCGAGTACGAGCACCGCGCCCGGATGGTGCTGACCGGCCTGGGCTTCACCGAGGCGGAGTACGACCGCCCGCTGACCAGACTCTCCGGCGGGGAACGGACGCGGGCGCTGCTGGGGCGGCTGCTGCTGGAAGCGCCGGACCTGCTGGTGCTGGACGAGCCGACCAACCATCTGGACATCGACGCGGTGGAATGGCTGGAGGGGTTTCTCAAGTCCTTCCCCGGCGCGGTGCTGGCCGTCAGCCACGACCGGTACTTCATGGACCGGGCGGTGGATACCATCTGGGAGATGGCCTTCGGCGGCCTGGAGGTTTACCGGGGCCATTACAGCCACTACGTGACCCAGCGCGAGGCCCGTCACGAGCGGCTGTTTAAGGAATACAAGGCCCAGCAGGCTTTCATCGCCAAGGAGATGGACTACATCCGCCGCCACCTGGCCGGGCAACGCACCAGCCAGGCCAAGGGCAAAATCCGCCGCCTGGAGACCATGATTCTGGGCAGGGCCAGGGGGGACCTCAACCGGCTGGAACAGGCATTAAACGGGGAACTGACGGCCTCCAGGCTGGACGGGCCGGGGGCGGCGGGGCTGCTCCAGGCTCCCCGGCAGGAGCGCCGCCTGCGGGTGCGCCTGGAGGCGGCCCTGCGCAGCGGCGACAAGGTGCTGATGACCTACGGCCTGGCGGTGGGCTATCCCGACGGGGAGACGCTGTTCACCGCGCCGGACATCACCCTCTACCGGGGGGAGATCGCGGCGCTGATCGGCCCCAACGGCGCGGGCAAAACCACCTTCCTCAAGACGATCCTGGGCCAGCTCGAACCCAAGAGCGGGCGCGTGCGGATTGGGGCCAGCGTGCAGATCGGCTACTTCGCCCAGGCGCACGAAGAGCTTAACCCGGACCGCTCGGTCATCGACGAGATTCTGGCGGTGCGCCACATGCCGATGAGCCAGGCGCGCCACTACCTGGCGACGTATCTTTTCACCGGCGACGACGTGTTCCGCCCGATCAGCACGCTCTCCGGCGGGGAGCGGGGGCGGGTGGCGCTGGCCAAGCTGGCCCTCAGCGGGGCCAACTTCCTGCTGCTGGACGAGCCGACCAATCACCTGGACATCCCCAGCCAGGAGATTCTGGAGGACGTGCTGGCGGACTTCGCGGGCACGATCCTGATGGGCAGCCACGACCGCTACCTGATCGACGCCCTGGCCACGCAAATCTGGGCCGTCCGGCCCGGCGAGATGACGGTCTTCGAAGGCGGCTATTCGGCCTACGTGGCGGCCCGCGACGGCAGGGCGGCGGATTCCACCCAGGCCGCCGCAGCAGACTTCCGGACAGCCGGGCGCGCCGACGCTCGCCAGGAGCCGCGTCAGGCCAAGCGCCGGGACGGCCGGGCCGATGACCGGGGGCCGCGACTCTCGCCTTACCAGCGCGCCCAGCGGGCCAGGCAGTTGGAAGCGCGGATCGAGGAACTGGAAATCCGGCTGGTGGACCTCAGCGGCGCGATCGGCGAGGCCAGCGGGGCCGGAGACGCCGGGCGCGTGGCCGAGTTGGGCGAGGAGTACGCCCGGACGGAGGCCGATCTGGAAGCGGCGATGCAGGAGTGGGAAGACCTGCTGGTGGAGTGATGGCCTTGGCCGGCCCAGCCGCCGCGTCCGCTGCTCAGATGCGTCAGGCGCTTACCGGGGGTATCGACACTGTGGTCTCAGCTCAACCTCCCCGTCTTGTGGGACGGGGGGAATAAGGTCGGATTGTTCAAGCGGCCCTCACAACCCACCTACTCGATGCTCGGTTCGATTTGCCTGAAGCTCACGGTGGTTTGCGTGCTGGACTGCTTGATCGACTGCATGGACTCTACCAGCTGTTCCATAGCGGTGGTCTGCTGCTGAGTAATGGCTGCGATCTGGGTCGTGGCCCGTGCCGCCTCCTCGATGGTCGCCGCCAGGTTACGGATAGCCTCTCCCGCCCGGCCCGCCAGTTCCATACCGCGCTGGGCGGCCTTGCTGCCCTGTTCCGTCACCATCACCGCCGTGTTGGTCGCCTGTTGTATCTCGGTGAGGAGGTCGCGCACCCGTGACGTGGCTTCCCGCGACTGTTCGGCCAGATGCCGCAACTCCCTGGCTACCACCGCAAAACCGCGCCCTTCCGCGCCGGCCCGCGCCGCCTCAATACTGGCATTAAGCGCCAACAGTTTGGACTGGTCAGCGATTTCCTGCACCGCATCGATAATCTCGCCGATCTGCTGCGTCCGTTCTGAGAGCGCCAGGATGTTTTGGGCGATATCCTCCACCTGCTGTCGGGTCGTTTCCATCCCCGTCAGGGTGTCGGTGACCGCGTCCTGACCGGTTTGCGAAACGTCCACCGATTGCTGAGCGGCTTCCGCCACTGTTTTGGCCAGCTGGGCTGTTCCCATTACGGTCACCTGAATCTCTTGCACGGTCGCCAGGGTCTCCGTCACCGCTGTATCGAGCTGCCTGGTGCCCTGTTCCACTTGGTGCATCAGCAGCGCGCCCTGCAACGTGCTGCTGATCTGCCCGCACAGCGCATGGTAGACCCAGCCCTCTCGTGGACCCACCTCAAACAAAACAAACCCCAACGGATTCTCCCCAAAGTAGAGGGTTTGGGCCACCAGGGTATAACGCCTGGTTGAGGGCAACAGGCCAGCCGGCACCAGTTGGCGGGAGCGGAAGCGTCGTCCGCCGGGTTCCAGGGCGATAGATCGGTTCTCGTCGTAAGCCAGCACCAGCCTTGACCATTCTGGGACCGGCTTTGCCCAGCTATTCGCCAGTGAGGTATTTTCACCAGGCTCAGAATCCTGCTCGTACAGGGATAAATAACAACTCGGAATACCCAGGCGCGGCAGTCCCTCCCTGAGCACGTTTATCAATACATTTAAGGTGGTGGTGGAGGCCAGCGTCTCACTGATCTGGTGCAGCGCCGCAGCGCTCTGTTCCATTTGCAGGCCCTGGTACATCTGCACCCGCCGCGCTGTCTCCCCGATCATCACCTGGGCCTGTTCCCAGAGACAATTGGCCCGCGATAAGGCTCTATTGTTGCCAGCAATCGAGGACTGCAAGTGAAGGCGCAACACTGAGAGTGGCCGGTGCCAGATGCTCACGTCGCCGCCAGCCATCACTACCTGGCGCAATACTCTATCCAGGGCGGGCAGGAGGGTGCCCGATGACTCATCTTCTACATCGGCAATAAAAGCGTCCACCAACTGCTCCGCCCAGCCGGGCGCTATACCCACGGCCGCATTCCCCGCCGCCTGTTCCATCGCGGCAATGACCGCTTTCCCTCGCGTGGCCAGGCCAGCTGCGAGTGGTTCATCTGAACCTGTCTCCAGCTCTATCCCCGTCCCCCCTACTGGCAGGGCCAGACAACCACACGATCGGCGCACCATCAACTCAGTGGACATCCTTACACTCTCAGGCGCTTTTCGACCCGCGAGCAAGTCAAACAGCAACTCGATCGCCAGTTGCCCTGCCTCATAGAATGGTTTCCGCACCGTGGTCAGGGGAGGGGTGAACGCTCTGTCTTCCAGGTAATCGTTGAAGCCGACTACGGCCACATCATCTGGCACCTGTATGCCACGCGCCTGCAATACCATCATCGCCCCC
>DAOTXK010000240.1:0-18401 GCA_034435395.1 Anaerolineae bacterium
CCGCCCAATAGACGACCAGGCGGTCGTCCGGGTGGGTGTTCTGGAGACCGCTCAGAGCCTCGTCCACGGCGTCGAGCCTGGCTTCCTCGGCCATCAGCATCTGCACGTCAAAACCGTACTGATCGCGCAGGACCTCGCCCAGCAGGATCGCGCCGCGCAGCGCCTCCGGCAGAGGCGCGATCTGGTCGTCGGCGTAACTGCCCGGCGCGATGAGCAAGGCGCGAGAGGCGGCGTATTCGAGGCTGTAGGGGCCGGTGGTGCTGTGATCCCGCTCGGTCGATAGCGCCCCGGCCTCCAGCGCCACGGAGTCTTCCCCCCACCGGACGCTTTCCACCCGCCGGACGATACGTTGCAGGGCATCCTTTAGCCCCGACGTGGGGAGCACGCCCTCCTCCCGCAGCGCGTCTTCCAGGTCCGCGCCCAGGCGGCGCATGCCGGCGTAGCGCGAGGCCGGGTCTTTGACCAGCATCCGCTTGAGGATCAGCTCCAGCGCCGGCCAGATATACGGCACGTTGATGCTCAGCGGAGGCAGGGAGACCTCGCGGATCAGGGTGGCGGTTTCCTGGGCGTTTTTGCCCAGGAAAGGCGGGTTGCCGACCATCATCTCGTAGAATACGACGCCCAGGCTCCAGATGTCACTGCGCTCATCCGGGTGCGCGCCCAGGCTGAGCGTCTCCGGAGCCATATAGGCGATGGTGCCCGGCAGCTGGCCCCAGACGGCGCTCTCGTCCACGCCGTCGATGGGGCTGCTGGCCTTGAGGCGGGCCACGCCGAAGTCGGAGAGCCGCACCGTGCCATCCTCGGCGAACAGGATGTTGCTGGGTTTGATGTCCCGGTGGACGATGCCCAGGTCGTGGGCGGCGGTCAGGGCGCTGACCAGGGACAGGCCGATCTCACACACGTCCCGGCTGTCAAAGAGCGGCCCGGTTTTGATCCGGTCACGGAGCGAACCACCGCTGACGTATTCCATGACGATGTAGTGGTTCCCATCCTCGATGAAATAGTCGAGGAACTCGACGATGTTGTTGTGGCGCAGCCCCTTGAGGATGTTGGCCTCCCGGCGGAAGCGCTCCACGGCCTCTTTGCCCACGGCTTTGGAGGGCAACAGCTTGGGGACCAGCGTCTTGATGGCCACGTCCCGCTGGCGCTCCAGGTCCAGCGCCAGGTAGACGTGCCCCATGCCCCCTTTGCCGATCTCCCGCACGATGCGGTAGCGCGCGTTCAGGATGCGGTCGTACACACAGCCCGCCTTTGGCTCTGCTCGGTCGAACGATGGTTGTGGGGCTAATATACGCGGGGACGGGGCGCGCGTCAACCGGGCGGGGGGCGGGGGATCGGCGGCAGCCGCAGCGGCGGCGGCAAACCGTTTTTTATTGCCGCAACAGGGGTTCTGGTTGAGGGGTGTGGCTCACCCTATGATAGCACAAATGTGCGGTAATGGCGGTCAGAATTCACCAACTTATCGGGCGATTGGATGGGGGTTGTTGTGCAGCGGGCCGAACCGCCGCTACGTCCGTCTCGCCTCCAGCGCCTCACGCAGCAGCCGCCGGACGGTCTGCGGCTCCCCCTGGCCGCGCAACTCGCGCATCACCTGGCCCATCAGGAACTGGGCGACCTTCTCCCCCCCGGCCAGGTAGTGGGCCACCTCGTCGGCGTGAGCGGCCAGCACCGCCTCCACCGCCGCCCGGATCGGCCCCTCGTCCGCCACCTGGGCCAGCCCTTCCTCGGCCACGATCCGGGCCGGGTCGCCGCCCCGGGCATACAGGAGACCCAGCACTTTCTTGGCGGTGTTGAGGTTGATCGTCCCCTCCTCCACCAGCCGCAGCAGATCGGCCAGCGCCCCCGGCGTGATCTGGATGGCTCCGATCTGGTCGCGGGGGAGCGAGTCGGCGTTCATCAGGCGGAAGATCTCGCCGGTCAGGAAGTTGGCCGCCGACCGGGGATCAGCGCCCGCCTGAACCGCCGCCTCAAAATAGTCGGCCACCGCCCGCTCGGCCACCAGGAGGGCGGCGTCGCCCCGGCTCAGGCCAAAATCGCCGATAAACCGCTCGCGCCGGGCGTCGGGCAACTCCGGCAGGCTGGCCCGCACGGCTTCCACCTGCTGGCGGCTGATCTCCAGGATGGGCAGGTCCGGCTCCGGGAAGTAGCGGTAGTCGTCCGGGCTTTCCTTGACCCGCTGGATGACCAGCTGCTGGGCATCCTCGTCCCAGCCGAGCGTGGCCTGCCGGACGCCCTGGCCGGACTCCCACAGCCTGATCTGCCGCGCGACCTCTTTGTCGATGGCGCGGACCATGCCCCGGATGCTATTGAGATTTTTGATCTCGGTGCGGGTGCGCAACTCGTCCGAACCCACCGGGCGCACGCTGACGTTGGCCTCAAAGCGCAGCACACCCCTGGACATATCGCCGTGGTTAACGCCCAGGTATTGCAGGACGGCGCGTAGCTGGCGGGCGTAGGCTTCGGCTTCCGCCGCGCTGCGCAGGTCCGGCTCGCTGACGATCTCCAGCAGTGGCACGCCCGCCCGATTCAGATCGACCAGGCTCTGGCCATTCCCGACGTGGGTCAGCTTGCCGGTGTCCTCCTCCATGTGGACGCGGCGCACGTTGATGCGTTTGCTGCCGCCATCCGGCAGGTCGATGTCCACGTAGCCCTGGACGGCCAGCGGATACTCGTACTGGCTGATCTGGTAGCCCTTGGGCAGGTCGGGGTAAAAATAATTCTTGCGGGCGAACTGGTTAAAGGGCGGGATGTGGCAGTTCAGGGCCAGGGCGACCCGCATCGCCATGTCCAGCGCCCGCTGGTTGAGGACGGGCAGCACGCCCGGCATCCCCAGGCAGACCGGGCAGGTGACGGTGTTGGGCGGGGCCTGGGTGCTGTCCACCACGGCGCAGGCGCAGAACATTTTGCTGCGGGTGAGCATCTCGGCGTGGACTTCCAGGCCGATGACGGGTTCGTAGTCGGTCATGGGATTACGTCTCACTTGTTGAGATCAGGCCTGATCTTGAGGGTGGATTGTACCACGCCGAGGCAGGAGGGGCAGGCGCTCGCGGACGGTTGACTCACCGCCTGGCCGGGTTCTCCCTGTCCCACCGCCAGCGGGCTGGATTGTCCAGCATATAACGGCACAGGCGGTCCAGCGCCGCTTCGGTTCGGATGACGTGCTCGAAATAATCCCGCTGCCAGACCGGCGCGCCAGGCGTATTCCTCAACAGGTTGAGCTGTCGTGTCGGGGCGGCCTTGAATGAGCGTATAATCGTGGGCAAAGAACCGGATACGGGCTTACCAAACGCCTCGGTTCGTGGCGGTAGTAGGCGCGGCATGCCGTGCCCCTACGGACTCACCCGCCAGACATGCACGATGGGCTTATCACCGTCGGCGAAGGGTTCCATCACGTACAGCAGGCCGCGCGCGCGATCGAAGGCCGCCTCGCCCACGTGATACCACATCTGCTCCTGGTCAACATGATACAGGTAGTCATCGATGGCCATCACGGCGTAGGGCTGTGGGTCCCCCGTCCCCATCCGGCCCTGGGCCACCGCAGCCAGATCGGCGGGATCGTAAAAGAGGATTTGCCCCACGAAGCCCGTGCTCCACCAGCCACGCTCACCATCGGGGCAGTCGTCAGGATACGGTTCCTCCCACACCGTGCCATCGGCGCAGCCGTACCAGTTGTCGCCGGTCCCTTTTGTGCCCACGAAGATCACCGCTGACCGGTCGCCAGCGGTCAGCCAGGCCGCGCCGCTCCACTCGTCGGAATGATGATAGTCGTTCAGGCGCGGCGATCCTTCATCATAGGCATTGCCGTACAGCAGCAGGGGGACCGCCGGCAAGGTGCTGCCCGGTGCGGGGGGATTCCCTTCGCGCCAGGGGGCGATGGCCAGCAGCGAAGGGCCCTGTGCGCCCTGCCCGCCCGCCCGATAGCGCCCCGTAGCCAGCGTCATGCCAGGGGTGTACCGATCAGCCCATTCGGCGGGAATCGGGACCAGGTAGTCGCCGGTGACGTAGTTCCAGTACTCGCCGATACGCCAGGGACCGGCGCTCTGCGGGTGGGAGAGATCAAGCTCACACCAGCCGTGAGAGGGATGGGTTTCCCCTTCCCCCATGTGCGCGGCCCAGGCGAAATACAACTTACCGGTGGTCTGCTCTCCCTGCGGCGGCAGGTAGGCCAGCCCCACGCGCGGAAGCTCCATCTCATCGAACATATCGCCCCGGATGTCCTGCAAAGGCTGTAAAGTGGTGGCGACATTCAACGCCGCCACATCGTGGCTCGCCGAGATGACCGGCACGGGTATGCTGATCTCGGAAACATGCTGATACCAATCGTGGCCGGTGGCGAACAACGAACCAGGAAACCCGTCATCAGGCCCGTTAGGGTCGCCGTCGGGATAGTAGGCCATGGCCGCGCCGCTGTAGGCCCAACCCTCATCCGGCACTTCTGGCAGTCGAAACGCGCCCAGGTAGGCCAGGTCCTCCGGCCAGATGCGATCTTCGCCCCCGCCCTGCCCGGCGACCGACGCCGCGCCAGCAGCGAGGATCGCCAGCACCAATGCCACACCCCACAAACCTGCCAGAAGCCGCCATTGTCCAGACATTCCATCCCCCCTTTTCGCAGCTACCATTATCGGTAACACGACGCACTTTCCCCAAAAAGCTGGCGCGACGTCACTGGCGGGGTTGATCCGACGATGGTGACGCGTTACGCCCGACCAGGGCGTTAATACGTTCTCCATTCAAGCGCCAATAAGGGGATTTTGTCAAGCCGGACGGGCAACAGGTGCAGGTCACTTGAGGGCCGATTCTTTCAAACCGTTTTTTAACCACGAAGACACGAAGATCACAAAGGATCAAAGACAAGGCTGGGATTTTTTGGCGTACTTGGCGTCTTGGTTTACGGCCTCACCGGCCCCCCTCTGGCCCGCGCCACCAGCGCCCGGACGTTGTTCTGAAAGCGGTGAGCGCCGTCCCAGGCGCTGAACTGCGGCGGGGGCGCGAGGCTGGCGATGGCCTCATCCGCCGCCTCCGCCGCGACCAGGTCAGCCACGACCCCCCGCACCACCGGGAGGTAGGCCCGCATCTTGTCCAGATCGGCGGGCACGCCCACCGGCCCGTGCCCCGGCACGACGGTCTCCGGGGCCAGCCCGTCGATGTCGTCCAGGATGCGCAGCCACTCGTCCGGCTCCCCGTGGCCCACCCAGGGATGGGCGTTGTTGAACAGCAAATCGGCGATGAAGGCGATGCCCACATCCGGCAGCCAGAGGATGGCGTCGCTCTCGGTATGCCCGCCGCCAAAGGTGAGGATTTCGGCGGCCCGGCTGGGGCCGTGCACGACCAGCTTCCGCTCGAACGTCCAGTCCGGCAGGCGCAGCGTCACGCGGGGCAGCGCTTCCAGAAAAATCCGGCAGGTGAGCAGCTCCCCCTGGAGGCGCTGGCGCTCGGCCTCATCGTTTTCCGTCTCCAGACGGGCCTGCAATTCCTTCAACTCCGCCTCAAATTGAGGTTTTTGCTCCCGGAAGGACTCGATCAGCGCCGGGCGCTCCTCGGCCAGGATGTCGCGGGTGCGGGCCGTGCTGATGATGATGGCTCCCGCCTCCGCCAGGGCGGCGTTGCCCTCGACGTGATCCCCGTGCCAGTGGCTGTTGATCACGTACCGGACCGGGGAGCCAGTCAGCGCGTCGGCGGCGCGGATCAGGTCGTCGGCGGCCTGGGGCGTGTTGAGGGCGTCGAAGACGAGCGCGCCGTCCCCCAGATCGACGATCCCGGCGTTGGAGGCCGCGCCGGCGTTCAACGAAATGGCAGCATAAACGCCGTCGGCCAGCTTCTCCAGCCGGAAATAGGCCGACTGTGGCAGCGTGTGTCGGTCAGTCATGGGGTCTCCTCTCCCAGCGCCGTGCGCAACTCATCCAGGCGCGGATAACCCGCCAGCGCCCGCCAGAACCCGGTCCGCACGCCCGGACCGGCGGCGGCCAGCCCGGCCCGCAGCAGGGCGAAGGCGCGGCCCTTGTCGCCCTGCGCCCAGGCGATCAGCCCCCGGCCAAACGGCAGGGCGGGATCGTCCGGCACAAACGACTCGGCCCGATCCAGGTCGGCCAGCGCCGCGTCGAAGTCCCCCATCCGGCGGCAGGCTTCCGCCCGCTGGAGATAGATAGCCCCCCACCCCGGCGCTTCCCAGGGGGCGGCCTCCGGGTCGGCGGGGGCATGGGCGGCGATCAGGGCGGCGAAGGACTCCCGCGCCGCCGCCCAATCCCCGGCCAGGAGCAGCGCTTCCGCCTCCCAGCGCTGCCAGCCGAAGTCATTCGGCGCGGCGGCCAGCTCAGCGCGGACCAGCCGCAGCGCCTCCACCGGGTCGCCTGCCCGGATCGCCAGCCGGACGCCCCACTCCCGCAGGCGGGGATTGCCGCCATCCAGAGCCAGGGCCTCCGCGCAGGCGGCCCGCGCCGCCGGGAGGTCGCTCAATTCGGCCAGGGCGCGCAGCCGCAGGAAGCAGACGGCAGCGGTTTTCCCCCCCAGGGCGATGGCCCGGTCCAGGTCCGCGACCGCCAGGCGCAGCGACCGGGCAGGCTCCACCCCTGGCGGAGTCTGGGCCAGGCCGATCAGCAGGGCGGCGCGGCGGGCGTAGGGGCGAGGGTCCGCCGGGGCGGCGCGGACCGCCTGGTCCAGCGCGTCAAGCGCATCCTGAACCTGGCCAACCAGCAGCCGGTCATCCGCCGTTCGCAGCAGGTCTTCCAGCAAGTCGGACATCGATCCCCGATCGGGCGGCAGGGCAGCATGGCCCCCAAACGATCCGCGGGCAGGCCCGGCCCGGCGTTACCCGTCACTCTTCGCCCGGCAGGCCGAAGGTATAGGCGCGGCGCTTGGGGTCCAGGGCGTCGGCCAGGGTGGAGTTATCGCGGGTGCGCCAGGTCAGGTGGATATCTTTGACGAAGCTGGCCAGCAGGTCCAGCGCCAGGGTGGTGAAGTTGGTCCGCTCCACGTCATCCTGCTGCTTGGGCCAGCCGTACCCCCAGGCGAACCATGAGGAGTTGAGCAGGATGATGGCGTCATAAAAGGCGGTCGTCTGCGGATCGTCCTGCTGCATGAGGAAAAAGGCCAGGCGGGCGCAAGGCTCCTTAAACGCGCTGCCGGGGATCATGGCTTCGTCGTTGATGTTGGGCCAGGCCGAACCCACCAGCGGCACCAGCACGATTTTCCAGTCGTCGATGGGGAGTTGCATCACGCGCCGCCAGCCGCCCGCCGGATGTTTCAGGTAACGCGGCGTGCCCAGCCCCGCGATGCCCTCCGCCTGGACGATCTTAACCGCTTCCTCAAACCCCTCGAACAACCGGTTGGTGAAGATCTCCAGGAGATATTCCAGCCGTTCCCGGTCCTTGGCGCGCCGGGTCATGATCTCGCGGATTTCCTCCAGCGCCTTAGCGCGGACGGCTTCAGCCTCGCTCATGGCCACCTACCTTCCACTAAGCCCCTATCCGAGAATTCACGGACAAGGGGCTTAAGCCCCTTGTTGCTCAGGCTGCCGATGATTCTCGGATAGGCTCTAAACCGGAAATATTCTACGAATAATTTACTGAATTGTACTGATTGGACGCAATCCGGCAACAGTCCCATCCGGTTGTGGATCGTTGGTGGTGGAAGTGCAGCTTTGAACCGCCAATCGTGCGTGGCACGCCAAAAACCCTTATGAATCTTGTAGGGAACCTTCGTGTTCTTGGTGGTTCAAACCAGGAATCCACCGGATAAGACACCGCATCCTGTCCAGACCAGGAAGGCCATCCGGGGATATGGAGGGAGGAACGGTCAGGCCGGGGAAGCCAGGGACCGGCGCGGGCGGCGCTCACCACCGCCGGGCGGAAGCGGACGGACACCGGGGCGACCGCGGTCGCCCCCACCAACCCTGGCGCGCCTGATATCCGCCGGGCCTGGACGCCGGCCGGGCCTAATCGAGCGGTTCTTTGTAAATGAGGTAGCGGCCCATATCGTCGCCCTGGGCCTTGCAGGTCTGCATCACCACCCGGAACTCATGCCCGCCGGATACCCAGCGCAGCCCTTCCTGCAACAGCCCCTGGCCCATGTAACACACGGGCCGGTCCGCCGTCCGATTCCAGCACATCGGGCACCGTTCCAGGGTGTAGAGGAAGTGGTCCCCCTGGTCGTAGACGTTGGAGATCTGATCGGAAAACTGGTTAAAAATGCTGGCCATGGCCGGGATGCCGATCTTGAGCTTGGCCGGCAGCGGCAGCACCTTAAAGGCCATATCGCCAACGCCCGCCAGGGCCCCAAAGCCTTTTAAGGCGCTGGCGAAGGCCGCCCGCCCGGCGCGCAGCGCCAAGCCACGTCCCCCGCGTGCCCCATACATGTCTTCCAGCGCGACCTGCAAGGCGGTGAAGTCGGCGAAATCAAATTCCTTCTCGAGGTTATCGGGCGGGTAGTTGCCGATGAATTCACTCAGACCGGCCAGATTTAACACCGCGTTGAGGCCGTTGGTGCCCATCACGTCTTCCATCGCCTCGAAGACGATGAGGGCGATCCGGTTGGGATAATAATAGCCGCTTTTCTCCCGGGGCATGTGTGCACTCCTCCAGGTCGTTAGGTGCGCAAGGGATGTAACAGTAAGGGACGGTATGATCGCAGCCTGTCCACAGACGTTTTATAGCCGTAGTGCCCCTAGCTGTCAAGCGGATTTCCGGCCTGGGGGGACGTTTCCGGGGCCAGGCGGGATCATTCCTACGCTTTTCTAACCCCCCACACACCAGGCCCCCTCCCTACCGCCCCGCCCACATCCGCCCGCGCCGGGGCGGCCCCGCTCCCCGGCCCCGGCTGGCGGAGGAGGCCAGCCAGGGGAAACGCACGGCCCGCACCCAACAGAGCAGCATGATTCTTCACCAGGATATAAGAAATTCTTCGTTGGGCATTCGAAATTTTAATGTCTTGCTTGACATTTGTGTCACCTGGTGGTATTTAAGAGGCATATTGATTTCTGTCAGGCGAAACTTAAAGATTTTGATCCGCGTATAGAACTGTAAAAATCCCCGCCCACGATGGAAGCCCCGCTCCCCTCACGGGCGGGCGGCCCGCCAGGGCGGGCGGAAGGAGCGACCATGCGCACGGAACGGGTCGCCTGGCGCGACGGACAATGGAAGCTGCCGTTTTTCACCATCTGGGCCGGGCAGGCCTTCAGCCTGTTCGGCAGCAGCCTGGTCGGGTTTGCCCTGGTGTGGTGGCTGACCGCCGAGACCGGCTCGGCCACGATCCTGGCCCTGGGGACGCTGTTCAGCCTGCTGCCGCAGATCGCCCTGGGGCCGCTGGCCGGGACGCTGGTTGACCGCTGGAACCGCCGCCGGGTGACGCTGGTCGCCGACAGCCTGATCGCCCTGGCGACGCTGCTGCTGGCCGCCCTGTTCGCCAGCGGCGGCGCTCAGACGTGGCACGTGCTGGCCCTGATGCTGATCCGGGCGGCGGGCGGGGCCTTTCACTGGCCAGCCATGCAGGCCTCGACCACGCTCATGGTCCCGGATAAACACCTGGCCCGCGTGGCCGGGTTGAACCAGACCCTCCAGGGCTTGCAGAGCATCGTCAGCCCGCCAGTGGGGGCGCTGCTGTACGCTGTCCTGCCGCTGCCGGGCATCCTGCTCATCGACGTGGGCACGGCGCTGCTGGCCATCGCCCCGCTGCTGGTCATCGACATCCCGCAGCCGGAACGGCCCCCGACGACGGCCCAGTCCGTCCGCCCGTCCGTCTGGCAGGACATGTTGGACGGCTTTCGTTACGTCCGGGCCTGGCCGGGGCTGCTGGCGGTGATCGTCATGGCCGTCGTGCTGAACCTGCTGGCCAACCCGGCCTTCTCCCTGATGCCGCTGCTGGTGACGGATCACTTCGGCGGCGGGGCGACCGAGCTGGGCTGGCTGGAATCGGCCTGGGGAATCGGGATGCTGGTGGGCGGCCTGACGCTGAGCGTATGGGGCGGCTTCAAACGCCGGGTGCTCACCTCGCTGCTGGCTATCATCGGGCAGGCCATCGGGATGCTGATCCTGGGGCTGGCCCCGGCGACGCTGTTCGGGCTGGCGGTGGCCGGGCTGTTCCTGGCCGGGTTCATGAGTCCGATCGTCAACGGGCCGTTTTTCGCCATGATGCAGTCCACCATCGCGCCGGAGATGCAGGGGCGGGTGCTCAGCCTGGTGGGGGCGGCGGTGCAGGCCATGACGCCGCTCGGGCTGCTGGTCATCGGGCCGCTGGCCGACGCGATCGGGGTGCGCGCGCCGATGATCGTCGCCGGCGCGGTCAGCCTGGTGATGGGCGCGGGGGCGCTGTTCGTGCCAGCCATCATGACCATCGAGACCAACCGGCGGGAGGTCGTCGGGGCAGGCGGCAGGGAAGCCCCCCAGCCCGACGAAGTCGTGGCGTCTGCCGACTGAGGGCGGAGGCGGCTGGCGGTGGCCCGGCGCTACCGCTCCTACCCATGCCGCTGCATGAAACGGTGCAGGCGCTCCAGCGCTTGCTCAAGCTGCTCGTAGGCGGTGGCGTAACAGCAGCGCACGAAACCCGCCCCGCTCGGCCCAAAGGCCCGCCCCGGCACCACCGCCACCTGCTCCTCCCGGAGCAGCGCCTCGGCGAACTGCTCGTCGGTCAGGCCGGTGGCGGCCACGCTGGGAAAGGCGTAAAACGCCCCTCGCGGCTCGAAGGTATGCAGCCCCAGCTCGTTGAGGCCGCCCAGCAGCAGCCGACGCCGCCGGTCGTATTCGGCCACCATCCGCTGGACGTGCTCCTCGCCGCTTTCCAGCGCCTCCACGCCCGCGATCTGGGCGGTGGTGGGCGCGCTCATGATGGTGTACTGGTGAATCTTACTCATGGCGGCCATCAACTCCGGCGGGGCCGCCGCCCAGCCCAGCCGCCAGCCGGTCATGGCATGGGATTTACTCAGGCCGCCCAGCACAATGGACCGCGCCCGCATGCCGTCCAGGGTGGCGAAGTTGGTGTGGGCCATGCCGTATACCAGCCGGTCGTAAATCTCGTCGGAGATGACCAGCAGATCATACCGGCGGGCCAGGGCGGCGATCTCCTCCAGCCGCTGGCGGGTCATGACCGCGCCGGTGGGGTTGTTGGGATAACCGATCAGGATGGCTTTGGTGCGGGGCGTGATGTGGGCTTCCACCGCCGCGCCGGTGACCTGAAAATCGTCGGCCACGCCAGTTGGGACCATCACCGGCGTCCCGCCCGCCAGAGCCACTTCCGGCGCGTAGCTGACAAAACACGGCTCCGGGATGATCACCTCGTCGCCGGGGTTGATGGTGGCGGAGACGGCCAGGTACATCGCCTCGCTGACGCCGACCGTGATCACCAGCTCGTCTTCCGGGTCGTAACACACGCCGTACAGCCGCGCCAGGTAGCGAGAGACCGCCTCCCGCAGCTCCCGGATGCCCGCGTTAGAGGTGTAGTGAGTCGCGCCCTGCTCCAGCGACCGGATGCCCGCCCGCCGGATCGGCTCCGGCGTGACAAAATCCGGCTCGCCGATGCCCAGCGAGATCACGTGGTCCATGGTGGCGGCGATGTCGAAGAAGCGACGGATGCCCGACGGCGGCACCCGCTGCACACGGTCGGAAATGAAGTTGCGCATGATCATCTGCTCCTGCCAGGCGCGCGGCGGCGGACCAGCAGTCGTCATCCGATGAAGCCACTATCATACCAGGCGGCGGCGAGATGTAAACATCCGGCTGGCGTTTCGCTGGCGGCCAGCCGTCCGAAGAGGGAGGAAACCGGACCAGGTTCGCCATAATGCCCCCAGGAACATGATTTTCAATCATACATCCTGTACAATATGGCTGCGGCGGTTTTCACAACGCCAGAGGGAGCAGCAGGCTGGCAGACAGCGTTTCTGGTCTTATGAGGTGTCCTGGCGGGGTGATGGGCTGCGGAGGCGATGCGGCCCGGCGGCGACGGCCCGCGCCAGGGGACGGCCCAAGGACAGGGAATTCCCACACGGAGGTTGCTCAATGAAAGTCGGCATAACCAAAGAGATCAAGACGGACGAGTATCGGGTCGCCTTGCCACCCGGTGGCGTCAGCGAACTGGTCCGGCACGGCCACACGGTCTTTGTGGAGACCAAAGCCGGGCTGGGTAGCAACTTCACCGACGCCGAATATATCGCCGCCGGGGCGACCATCCTCGACAGCGCCGAGGCGGTCTGGAACCAGGCGGAGATGGTGGTCAAGGTTAAAGAGCCTCAGCCGTCGGAATACGCCTTTCTGCGCGACGACCTGATCCTGTTCACTTACCTGCACCTGGCTGCCGAGGAGACGCTGACGCGCCAGATGCTGGACAGCGGCATCACCGGTCTGGCCTACGAGACGGTCGAAGACCAGCATGGCCACCTGCCGCTGCTGGAGCCGATGAGCGAGGTGGCCGGGCGCATGGCGGCGCAGAAAGCGGCCCATTACCTGGAGCGGCCCAACGGCGGGCGGGGCGTGCTGATGGGCGGCATTCCGGGCGTCGACCCGGCGCACGTGGTCATCCTGGGGGCGGGCACGGTGGGCACCAACGCCGCCAAGGTGGCGCTGGGCATGGGCGCGCGGGTGACGCTGCTGGACATCAACCTGGAGCGGCTGCGCTACCTGGACGACACCCTGCACGGGCGCGTCACCACCCTCTACTCCAACGCCGGGAACATCGCCAAAATGATCGCCACCGCCGACGCCGTGATCGGGGCGGTGCTGATCACCGGCGCGCGCGCCCCCTGGCTGGTGACCCGCGCCATGCTGCGGGACATGCCTGAGGGCAGCGTCATCGTGGACGTGTCGGTGGACCAGGGCGGCTGCATCGAAACCACCCACCCCACCACCCACAGCGATCCGACCTTCGTGGTGGATGGGGTGCTGCATTACGGCGTGGCCAACATGCCGGGGGCGGTGCCCCGCACGTCCAGCCTCGGCCTCTCCAATGCCACGCTGCGCTACGTGCTGCGCGTGGCCGACCTGGGGCTGCTGGCCGCGTTGGACGAAGACCCCGGCCTGGCCAGGGGGCTGAACACCTACCAGGGTCACTGCACGCATCCGGCGGTGGCGGAGACCTTCGGCCTGGCTTACAAGCCGGTGGAGGCCGCGCTCAAAGCGCCGGTCGGCTAGCGGCCCCCGCCGCCACCACCCCCCAGACAAAGACGCTGCCCTGGCGAGGGGATTCCCGCCAGGGCAGTGTGATGATCGTCTCGTCGCTGGCCGCGCGTTAGAGGGACTCGGTATCGGTCCGAGAATTCACGGACAAGGGGCTTATGAATTTCAGCAAAAAATCCGGATACTCACGCGGCGCGGGATAGGCCCCCCAGGCAGATGGCCGCGAACGGGCAGCGGCGATGGTGACGGTCGCCCCTGGGCCGTCAGTCCTCCCGTAGCGGCGCGACTCGTCGCGCCGTTTTGGGTAGGCGTCGGCATCCATGCCGCCGCTACGATCAGGCGTCGAGTACCTGGGCTACATCGATTGATATCCGCACTAACTGGTTAAAGCTCATAAGCCCTTTGTTTGATGATTTTTCGGACAGGTTCCTAGCTGAACGCCTCCTCCGGCTTCCAGACCTCCCACACTTTGCCCACCAGCGCCGGGCCGGGCTTGAGCGTCGCCTTGCCGGGCCGCCAGCCGGATGGGGCGACTTCGCCGGTGGCGCGCACGTGCTGGAAGGCCTGCACCTGCCGGATCAGTTCGGCGACGTTGCGCCCCACCGGCGGGGTGAGCACTTCCATGGCCTGGATCACACCGTCCGGGTCGATCAGGAAACGCCCCCGGATGTCCACCCCGGCGGCCTCGTCATAGACGCCGTAGGCGGCCCCGATCCGCCCCCCGGCGTCGGAGAGCATCGGGAAGGGCACGCCGCCTTCCACCATCCGGGAAAGCTCCTGCTCCTGCCAGATTTTGTGAGTGAAGCGGCTATCGGTGCTGACCGAGAGGACCTGAACGCCCAGCGCCTGAAGTTCAGGATATTTGACGGCAACTGCCGACAGTTCGGTCGGTCATACGAAGGTGAAATCGCCGGGGTAAAAACAGAGGACCACCCACTGGCCCTTATAATCGGAGAGTTTGATGTTCTTGAAGCCGCCGTCCACGTAGGCGGTGGCCTCGAAGTCAGGGGCCGGTTGGCCCACACGCGCCATCATCTGGTCAGACTCCTTTCCTGATAGAGGGGCTGGCCCGCCCGCAGGGGAGCCGCCCCCGCTTGACCCGGCAGCGACCGGCCCGCCGGCCGGCTGCACGCAGGATTCGCCCGCCGATGGGGGCTGATCCGCTTCAGACATACCGTCGATCCTTTCTGGCTGAGGGCTGGGAACAGAAAAGGTCAGGAAGCGTCGTCGCCGGAGGGCGGCGGTGAATGGAGGCGCTTGACGGCCCGTTCGAACTTGCGGCGCGGCAGCATCACCCGCCGTCCACAGCCCAGGCACTTGATGCCAATATCGGCCCCAATGCGGTACACCTCCCACTGCTGGCTGCCGCAGGGATGGGTTTTGCGCATGGTGGCGACATCACCCACGTGAATCTCCAGGGGCATCGTTGATATCCTCGGATGAGGGGAGAGCCGGGACCGATCACGCCTGACACCTGGCCCTATTATAGCAGAGTAGCCGGGGCCAGGCGTGGTATAATGGGGGCCGGAGCCCGGCCTGGGGCGGCTTCGTTCGACCGTTTTTCAAACCGCCAAGGACGCCAGGAGTGCTGATTCAGTCAGGCGCTGAGCGTTATTTAAAAACCTGTCCGAAAAATCATCAAAAGCCTGTGACAAGGGGTTTAAGCCCCTTGTCCGTGAATCCAATCTAAGGAGATCACCTTGTTTCTCTTTGGCCGACCGACCCTGGCGTTGATCATCAGCGTGGCCCTGGCGCTGCTGATCGGCACGACCTTTCACGAATTTATGCACAACTACGTGGCCTGGCTGATGGGCGATAGTACGCCGCAGCACCAGAAGCGCCTGACGCTCAACCCGGCGGTCCACATCTACTGGCCCGGCTTTCTGCTGTTCCTGATCGTGGGCTTCCCGGCCATGCCGCTGGGCTTCGCCACCATCAGCCCTGCCGGGATGAACTACCCGCGCCTGAGCTTCGGCTACCGCCTGACGCGCTTCCAGCGGTACGCGCTGGCGGTGCTGGCCGGGCCGGTCGGCAGCCTGCTGGTGGCGGTGGTTTTCGCCGTGCCCTACCGCCTCCTGGCGGCCACCGCGCCGCGCCTGCTCACCGCCAACCTGATCCCCGGCAACCCCACCATCTTCCCCAGCCTGGGGGACGTGCTGTTTATGATCGTATTCTGGAACGTGCTGCTGGGTCTGTTTAACCTGATCCCGCTGGGGCCGCTGGACGGGCGCACGGTGCTGAAGCTTTTCCTGCCGGACCACCAGCACTATCCGTATGACCGCTTCCAGGACCAGTACGGCATGTACATCCTGCTCGGCCTGATTTTCATCGGCTACTTCATCCCTTCCCTGAATGTGCTCGGTTTCCTGATCAGCGGGCCGACGTGGACGCTGACCCGAATCCTGCTGGGCTTCTGATCATGTCGGCTGTCACCCGCCTCCGGCAGGGCCTGCGCGCCCTGACCGCCTGGACTCGCCCGGTGGACGAGGCGCTGGCCGAGACCGTCCTGACGGAGGCGCAGCTGGCGCTGTTCCGGCGGATGCGGCGGGGCGAGCGGCTGCACAGCCTCAATGTGCTGCGGACGGTGCGCGCCGCCGGGCATCAGGAGCACGACCTGCTCGTGGCCGCGCTGCTGCACGACTCCGGCAAAACGATCGCCCCGTTTTACCTCCATGAGCGGGTACTGGTGGTGCTGGCCCGCCGCTTCCTGCCCGCGCTGTACCGTCGCTGGGCGCGGGGCGAGCCGCGCGGCTGGACGCGCCCGTTCGCCATCAGCGCCCGGCACCCGGAATGGTCGGCGGAGCTGGTGGCCGCGGCGGGCGGGAGCGCGCGCGCCGTCGAGCTGTGCCGCCGCCACGCCGAGCCAGTCGCCGGGCCGCCCGGCGGCGAGACCGAGCGGCTGCTGGCGATCCTGCAGGCGGCGGATGATCGGAATTAGCGCCTGACAGCGGACGGCGAGGATGGTCCCGGATGAAGCTGGGATGGAGGCTGCTGCGCCAGCTCCCCCACGATCTGGAGAACGACCCGATCGTCGAGCGGCTGACCCGGCGGCAGGGACCATCCTGGCGGCGCGTCCGGTGGCTGGCCGTGGCGGTGGGCGCGGCCAACCTGGCGAGTGAGGCGCTGATCATCGCCCTGTCGCCGAGCCCGCTGCTGTGGGTCCATCTGGCGATCAACCAGGCGGTGATCGTGCTGGGGCCGGTGGTGTTGGCGCTGATGGCCGCCAGTCTGACGGCGGCGGCGGTGGCGCGGGGACCGTTTGATCTGGTGCTGCTGACTCCCGTGACCGAAGAGCGGCTGGTCTGGGGATATTATCTGGCGGCCCTGTACCGGATGCGCCCTCTGATCGCCGTCCTGCTCGGCCTGACGGCTTCCCAGGCCGTCTGGTGGGTGCTGGCGAGTTTAGGGGCGACCTCGCTGGTCATCCCCCAGTTTGCCGGGTCACTCATTGTGCTGGCGCCGGCCATCCTGCCGACGCTGCTCTGGCCGATAGGCGGGTGTGGCATGCTGTTCGTGGCGGTGGCGGCTGGCGTCCGGACGGCGCTGCGCTGGCGGCACCATTTGGCCGCGCCGCTGCTGGCGGTGCCCAACATGCTGGCCCTGTCGGTGGCGTCCCCGGCGATGGCCCTCGTTGTGTGGTGGTGGCTGCTTTCTTATGGCGCTATCGCGATCTGCACCGCCTCATGGCTGCCCCTTGGGATCAGCCTCATCGGCCTGCTGATCACCGACGCGATGCTGGCCCGACAGCTGGAGCTGGCCGCCCAGCAGCTGCGGCCCTGAAAACTCCCGGTCGGCTGGCGGCGCGCGGCCTTCCCCCTACAATGGTGATCGGGAGGAAACCCACATGTCCACCGGCTCCCCGTCCGGCCTGACCGGCGACGCCTCCGCCACGGGGATGACCCGGCCCGTCTCCGGCGGGCGGCGCTGCCCTGGCCGAGGTCGCGAATGATCCACCCCCTCTCCGCCTGGCTGATCGGGCGCAGGCTTCATCGGGCCGACCGCGCCGCCGAGTTCGGCCTGGGTGGGGGCCTGATCATCCTGGCCATCTGCTGCCGGGCCTGGCTGGAGGCGCAGGTGGCCCTGCTGGAAACCCTGCTGCTGCTGGGGCTGCTGGTGATGATCCTGGTGCCGCCGGTGGTCGCCGCCCTCACCGGCGCGCTGACGGCGCTGGAGCTGCGCGGCGAGCACTTCCAGTTCCTGCTGCTGACCAGCCTGCCGGAGCGGACCCTGGCCCAGGGCCTGCTCCACGCGGCGCTGTATCGCACGCGCCACTTCCGCGCCATGGCCGCCGCCGCCATCCCCGCCGTGATGATCGGATTCCTGGTCGAGTTGCTGAAGGTTCTCGCGCCGTTCTGGATGTACATGAGCTACCCAGCCCCTTCACCGCCGCCGGATGTGACCCTGCCGGGGCTGCTGCTGGCCGTCGTGGTCGGGCTGTTATGGGGCGCGAACGTGCTGGCGGCGCGGCTGGGGGCGGCGGTGGCGTTGCGCTGGCCCAACGCGGCGCTGGCGGCGGCGCTCGCCCCGGCGGCCATGCTGGCCCTGGTGGCCGTGCCGTTCCTGGTGCTGACCAGCCTGGTCTGGGCACCGCTGGGCTGCCTGGCAGGGCCGTACCTGCTGTTCCGGCTGGGGCGGTACCTGTTGGGAGGCAGGTTGCTGCGCGACGCCGCGCGCTGGATGCGGCAGATTGATTGAGCAGGCGGGGACGGCGGCGGCTCCAAAAACGGGAGACGCCTGATGAACATGTAAGCGGTTGGGGGTTCGCCGACAGGACGGCCAAAACTGCGGTACATTATAGAGGCAGGACTTACGCCGTTGGGTTGTTGGGAGGTAGCGGCGGCATGGATGCCGACGCCAACAAAAAACGGCGCGACCCATCGCGCCGCTACTGGCGCGCTGACTGCCCACTGGCGTAACTCCTGATGGAGGAACCGGGACCTGTATGAGTTAGAGAAGGGCATCCGAGCGTATGGCCGAGATACACGTGGCGATTATCGGGCTGGAGCGGCTGGGCGTCTCGCTGGGGCTGGCCCTCAAGCGGTACATGACGAGCAAGGACTCCCGCCACACCTTCACCGTCACCGGGCACGACGAGCGAGACTCCAACGCCAAAACCGCCAGAGAGCGGGGCGCGGTCGATGCCACCGCCCGCACCCCCCTGGCCGCCGTCAAAGAGGCGCAGATCGTGCTGCTGGCCGGGCCGTACCACCAGGTGGAAGAGCTGTACCAGACCATTGGGCCGTCGCTCAGGTCGGGGGCGGTGGTGCTGGACTTTTCGCCGCTCAAGACCCCGTCCATCCGCTGGGC
>DAOTXK010000241.1:0-8610 GCA_034435395.1 Anaerolineae bacterium
GTCCCGGCCCAAGCCGCGCCGCAAGCCGCGCAGCCTGCCCGCCTATGACGAAGCGGTGGAACTGCTGCATGGGCTGGCGGCACCGGTGACGATCGTCGAGGGAGTGGGCGAGCGCATGGCCGAAAAGCTCGACCGATTAGGGATTCGGACGGTGGGCGATCTGTTGTATCACCTGCCGCGCCGGTATGACGATTACACACGTATGCTGCCCATCAGCAAGGCCCGGCCTGGCGAGACGGTCACGCTGATCGGGTCCGTCCGCAGCAGCGCTGTGCTGAAGGGGCGTACCGGGCGCGAATACCTGCACATCGTTCTGGACGATGGGACGGGCACCCTGCATGTGTCGTTCTTCGGGCAGGCTTATCTGCGGAACCAGCTCAAACGGGGCGTTCAGGTGGTCGTCAGCGGCCAGGCCGACCTTTATCTGGGCAAGCTGTCGATGACCAACCCGGAGTGGGAGTTGCTGGAATACGACAACCTGCACACGCGGGCCATCGTGCCGGTTTACCCGCTGACCGGGGGCATCACCGCCCGCACGATGCGCCGTATCCTCAAGTCCACCGTGGACTATTGGGCGCCGCGCCTGCCGGACTATCTGCCGGAGAGCGTGCTGGACCGGGCGGAGCTGGTCGAACTGGGATGGGCCTTTCGCCAGGTGCACTTCCCCGAACACTGGGACTTCCTGGCCTATGCCCGCGAGCGGCTGGCCTTTGATGAGCTGTTCCTGCTGCAAATGGCCATGCTCGCCCGGCGGCGGGCCTGGCAGGGGGTTCCCGGCGTGCCTCTGCCGGTCCCGAACGACTGGCTGGAGACCTCTCTGGGACGCCTGCCGTTTCGGTTGACCGGGGCGCAGCGGCGGGCGCTGGGCGACATCCGCGCTGATATGGCCCGCGACCGCCCCATGAATCGCCTGTTGCAGGGTGATGTGGGGTCGGGCAAGACGGTGGTGGCGGCGCTGGCCATGCTGTTCGCCGTGCATCACGGCGCGCAGGCGGCCCTGATGGCCCCGACCAGCATCCTGGCCGAGCAGCACTTCCACTCGATTACCCAATTGCTGGCGGCGCTGGTGCCGGACCGGGCAATCGCCGTGCGCCTGCTGACGGGCGCGACCCCCACCCACGAGCGGGAGGACACGCTATCCCGGCTGGCCGAGGGCACGGTCTCCGTGGTGATCGGCACCCACGCGTTGATCCAGGAGGGCGTGGATTTCGCCAATCTGGCGCTGGTGGTCATTGACGAGCAGCAGCGGTTTGGCGTGGCGCAACGGGGGGCGCTGCGTGGCAAAGGGACGAATCCCCACCTGCTGGTGATGACCGCCACCCCCATCCCGCGCACGCTGGCCCTGACGCTGCACGCCGACCTCGACCTGACCGTGATCGACGAGATGCCGCCGGGCCGGACGCCGGTGGAGACGCATCTGTTGACCGATCTCGAACGGGAGCGCGCCTACACCTTCGTCGAAAGCCAGGTCAAAGAGGGCCGCCAGGCGTTTATCATTTATCCGCTGGTGGAAAGCGACGATCCTGAAAACGAGTTAGCAGCGGCGGTGGACGAATACGAGCGCCTGCGCCGTGAAGTTTTCCCCCACCGGCGGCTGGGGCTGCTGCATGGGCGGTTGGGGGCGGACGAAAAAGAGGCGGTGATGGCCGCCTTCCAGGCTGGAGATATCGACATCCTGGTCAGCACCTCGGTCGTCGAGGTGGGCATCGACATCCCCAACGCCAGCGTGATCCTGATCGAAGGCGCGAACCGTTTCGGCCTGGCACAGCTCCATCAGTTCCGGGGGCGGGTCGGACGCGGCGACCACCGCGCGTACTGCCTGTTGATGGGCGACCCGTCAACCGAGGAGGCTCGTCAGCGGTTGCAGGCCATGGTCGGGACGGCTGATGGCTTTAAGCTGGCCGAGATCGACTTCCAGTTGCGCGGGGCCGGGGACCTGTTGGGGACGCGGCAGAGCGGCCTGGCCGCCCAGGTGCGGTTTGCCGCGGACATCCATGCCCCCCTGGTGGAGCTGGCGCAGCGCGAGGCCCGGACAATCTACGAAGAAGACCCCGATCTGGCGCTGCCAGAGCACCGGCTGCTGGCGGAACGGGTGGCGATGTGGCAGTCGGCAGCAGCTGATCGGAGTTAACCGGCAAAGGACAAAGCTCATGCGTAAGGCGTTGTACCCTGCATCGTTCGACCCCGTTCACTACGGGCACATCGATATTGCGCAGCGGGCCGCGCGCCTGTTCGATGAGCTGATCGTGGGGGTATACGACCGCCCCAACAAGCGGCTGTTGTTCAGCGCCGAGGAGCGGCTGGCGCTGGTCGAGGAATCGCTTCACCATATCCCAAACGTGCGAGTTGCGATATATGGCGGTCTCACTGTAGACTATGCACGTGAGGTGGGCGCGATTGCGCTGGTACGGGGTTTGCGTGTATTCTCAGATTTTGAGCTGGAATTCCGCATGGCGCTGGCCAACCGTCGGCTGGCCCCCAACCTGGAGATCGTGAACCTGATCGCCGGGGAAGCGTATGTGCACCTCAGTTCCAGCACGGTGCGGGAGATCGCTTCGCTGGGGGGTGACGTCAGTACGATGGTGCCCTTGCACGTGCAGCAGGCGTTACGGCGGCGTTTTGCCGAACTCAATGACCACGGCGATAACCCCGTGTACATGGTGAGCATGACCGATTGATTGGGGGAGGGAGTACACTCATGGACATCCAGCATCTTGTGGATCGCCTGGAGGACCTGATTGACGAGGGACGGCACATCCCGCTCAGCAAATATACGCTGATTGACGAGGAGCGCGCCCTGGAGATCATCGACCAGATGCGCATTTCGATCCCTGAAGAGATCGAGAAGGCCGCGCGGGTGATCCAGCAGCGCGATCGGCTGATGGCGCAGGCCAACGAAGAGGCCGCCCGGCTGGTGAAGCTGGCGAAAGAAAAGGGCGATACGCTGATCGCGCGGGAGGCCATCGCCCAGGCGGCCCAGAGCCGCGCCGCCAATATCATTGAGCAGGCGCGCCAGGAAGCGGAAGCCATGCAGATTGATGCCGACCGCTACGTGGCCGACGTGTTGGGCGAGCTGGAGAGCCACCTGATCCGCACCCTGACCGTCATCCGCAACGGCATTAACATGGTCAGCCAGCGTCGCCAGGGGCGGGCCACCCCGTCGCCGTCACTGCCAGCGTCTGCTCCTCATCAGTCGGCCGTCCAGCAGAGGGTGGCGATTGCCTCAGACGGCAAGGAGCAAGCCGGCGACTGAGCATCCGGCGTCGGCTCCGTGCGCCCCGTCAGTGTGGCGGCCAACCGGTCTCCTGTGCTGCCTCAAAACCGGTGGGAGGCCGGTGCTACGGAGCCAGTTGCGGCTGCCGGCCCACTCGTTCGCCAGTGGGCAGCAGGCCCAACCGCTGCGGATGGGTATACAGGCGCAGGCTATGCTGCCGGACGTAGCCGATCACGCAGATGTTCCAGGCCTCCGCCAGCGCCACGGTCAGGCTGGTGGGGGAGGTGTGGCTGGCGACAACGGGCACGCCCATCTGCCGCGCTTTGTTTAACATCTCCGAACTGATACGCCCGGTGGTCAACAGGATGGTATCGCGGGTGTCGATTCCCCCCAGCAGGGCTTTCCCGGCCACTTTATCAATGGTATTATGGCGTCCGATGTCTTCCGCGCTGACCAGCATCCCGCTTTCATCCCCCAGCAGTGAGGTGTGCACGCCACGCACCTGATTGTATATCCTGGCTTCCCCCTTCAGGGTGCGCATCAGAGAGACGATCACCTCCCAGGTGGTCGCGAAATCCGTCTCCAGGGCGGGGTGCGTTTGCCACAGGTCCTGGAAGGTCACGCCGCCCCCACAACCAGAGGTGAGCACCATCCGTCGGGGCGGGGTGAACGCCGAACGGTTGAGGAACACGTCGACCGTGGTCCGCGTGGCGTTGGGCCGGAGGAGGCGTATGTCGTCCAGCGACTCGATCACGCCCTCGTTAAACAGGAACCCTACCGTCAGCGCTTCCTGGTCGAGCGGGCTGCACATCACCGTCGCCAGTTCCTGGGCGTTGACGAAGATGCTGAGCCGTGTTTCCTCGACGACGCCGCCGTCCACGGCTTCCACCCGGTCGTTGTCGATGGTCAGGTAGGTGAAGGGTAGAGCGCCCGGCTGGTGTGCGTCCATAGATGGCCTCAGCCCTGGCGACCGTTGCCGCTTTTGGGTCGGCGCAGTCGACGGGTGCTTTGCTGGATTTCCTCCGGCGTCAGGCCATGCTCCAACCCCCATTCGATCTTCGGCTTGAGCGCCCCGGTTGGGCAGACGCCCACGCACTGCCCACAAAACACGCAGGTCGATTCCGGCATGGTCACGTCGAAGGCCGTGCTGATGTGGCTGTTGAAGCCGCGCGAGTCGATGGTCAGGGCGAAGGTGTACTGGGCGTCTGCCGCGCAGACCTGCACGCACCGCCAGCACAACACGCACTGACTGTAATCGCGGACGTAAAACGGGTTGTCATCGTAGAGCGGGAATTCCCGCCGCCTGGCCCCCGGGAAACGCTCGCGGTCGGCGTGGGTGTCGTCCATCAGCCGCTGAATCGCCGGCGCTTCCCCCAGGTCCACGGCGGAGTTGAGCATCTCCAGAATGGTGCGGCGGGCCGTCTCAACGCGCGCGTTGCGCGTGTCCACGGTCATATCGTCCTGGCAGAGGACGATGCAGGCCGGTTGCAGCAGCCGACCCTGGTTCACGTCCACCACGCAGATGCGGCACAAACCATAGGGCGTGGTGGCCTCGTGGGCGCAGATGACGGGAATATCGATGCCCGCCTGCCGGGCCGCCTCCAGGATGGTGGTCCCGACGGGGACGGTGACTTTGATGCCGTCGATGGTCAGGGTGACGGTCTTGGTTTGTTCAGACATTGGGCAGTCCTTAGTCTGGATGGCAGTGGTCGACTCGATCGTTCAGAGTGGGCGGACGGGTCACGGCTGTCCGTCAGCGAACAGCGCCGGCCATTTTTTCATGGCGCTCAGGACAGCCATGGCCGCCGTCTGACCCAGGCCGCACAGCGAGGCGGTGGTCATCGTCTGGCCGATGTCCGCCAGGCGCTGGCGGTCGCCCGGCTGAAGGGCGTCCAGCCGGTGCAGGATTTCCTGCTGGCGCTGCGTCCCCAACTGGCAGGGATAACACTTGCCGCAGCTCTCATGCTGGAAAAAGTCGCCCAGGCGGCGCAGCACGTCGCGCAGGTCGACGGTGCGGTTGAAGACCATGATCGCGCCGGAGCCAAGCGTGCCGCCGATGTTCCACAGGTCCTCAAAGGTGAGCGGCACGTCGATTTCGTCCGGCGTGAGGAAGGTGCCGGCCGCGCCACCCATCAGCACGGCCTGAAGCTCCCCCTGCACACCGCCGCAGTGCCCGGTCAACAACGCGCGCAGGGTGACGCCGGGCACGATCTCATAGACGCCGGGCCGGTTGACGTGCCCGCTCACCGAGACCAGCTTGACGCCACGGCTTTTTTCGGTGCCCCATTGCTGGAACCACTCGCCGCCGTTCAGAACGATGCCGGGGACGGCGCTGAGCGTTTCCACGTTATTGATCGTGGTCGGCTTGCCAAACAGGCCATGGGTGGTGGGGAAGGGCGGCTTGATGCGAGGATAACCCCGCCGGCCCTCGATGGCCTCAAAGAGCGCCGTCTCCTCGCCGCAAATGTAAGCGCCCGCGCCGCGCCGGACCTCGACCTGGAAGGAGAAGCCGGTCCCCATGATGTCCTGGCCCAGCATCCCCGCCGCTTCCGCTTCAGCGATGGCCGCTTCCAGCCGACTGACGGCAGTGGGGTATTCCCCGCGCACGAAGATGTATCCCTGGGAAGCGCCGATGGCATAGCCGCAGATGGCCATGCCTTCCAGCAGCAGGTGGGGGCGTCCCTCCATCAGCACGCGGTCTTTGAAAGTGCCCGGTTCGCTCTCGTCGGCATTGCAGACGACGTAGTGCGGCTGGCCGGGCGCGCCCCGGGTGAATTTCCACTTCAGGCCGGTGGGGAAAGCCGCGCCGCCGCGCCCGATCAGGCCGGACTTTTGCACCTCGTCGATCACCGCTTCCGGTGAGTGGGTGGCCAGGGCATGGCGCAGGGCCGCGTAATCGCCATAGGCGGCCAGGGTCTGGGGGCGCTTGGGATCGAGGCCGTCCAGCAGGACGATGGAGCCGCCGATGATGGCTTCATAGGGCTGGTCGCGCCCTTCCAGCATGGCGTCGATGTCGGTAGCCGGGGCGTACTGCTTTTCGCCGACTCCGCGCACGCTGACCAGCGCCGCCGGGGCGTGTTCGCACAGGCCCAGGCAGGTGGTGTGCTCGATGGTGTACCGCCCATCGTCGGTCGTCTCGCCGGGGCGGATGCCCAGTTGCGCGCCAAGGCGGTCGAGCAGTTCATCGGCCCCGGCCAGGCCGCAGGCGGGACTGGTGCAGACGCGGATGATCGTCTCGCCGGTGGGCCGGTCATACAACAGGCTGTAAAAGCCGATGACGCCGTAGATATCGGCTTCCGGGACCCGCAGGGTTTGGGAGATGGCCCGCACCGCCGCGTGACTGATGTGCCCGTGGGCGGTCTGCACTGCCCACAGCGCTGGCAGCAGCGCCTCCGGTCCCCGCCCGGAGAAGGGGGCCACGATGTCGTTCAGCCATGTGTCTGCTTGCGTCGCAGTAACCACGGGACAACCCCTCGCTTTTTAGGATAGTTTTAGTTGACATAGTTCTGTTTTATGATTATACCCTCTATGGAGTGCCTGCCCTACTGACAATCGGCGATGGCCATCCCTCTTTTCGTCCGCCTTAACCACGGTCCTGAGAGCTGCCGCGATGACCCCTGCCCATCACTTCTGACCGGACGGTCCGGCGGCGTGTTGACGAGTCGATTGGACGAAGGCGAGGATACGATGTCCCGAACCGTGATGATCTACGATGGACAGTGCGGCCTGTGCGTCGGCTCAATGAAGGCCGTTCGGCGGCTGGACTGGCGGAGCCGCATCGAAACCGTCGACGCCCAGGACTGGGCAGCGGTCCATGCCCGCTATCCGCAGTTGGACCGGGAAGCGATCCTCGGTCTGATCCACGTGATCACGCCGGACGGGCGCGTCCTGATTGGTTATGAAGGGGTGCGTCACCTGATCCGTTATCTGCCGCTGGTGGCCTGGCTGTATCCGCTGCTGTGCCTGCCGGGGATCACCTGGCTTGGCCCGCGCCTTTACGCCTGGGTGGCGGATCACCGGTATTGGGTCAATCGACTCTTCGGCAGGCCCCATCCCTGCGCCGATGGCCTGTGCCGCGCTCATCCGCCACGGTGAGGGCGCTACTGATGACGGCGCTGATGCTGGTCACGCCGGACGCCATCGCCGGCCCCTTATCGAGTGGCGGGCTGGCGGCGATATGGTGAGCGGGTGATGGTGGGGAAATATCTGGCCGGGCGGGCGAGAGGCGGCCTGGCGCGGGAGATTGCCCAGGTCCCTGGCCGCGCCGCTGAGGGAGTTAGACGCCAGATGGCGGCGGGCGTCACGCCGTCCGGCAGGGCCTCACTGCCATTCCCAGACGGGTTCGCCGTTGAGGATACGCCTAATCTGGTCGGGGAAACGATCGGGATCGAGCGGCTTACCCAGGAAGCCGTTGAATCCCGCCTGTTGGGCCTTACGCATCTGTTCCTCGTTGGCCTCGGCGGTGACGGCCACCACCAGCGTGTTCTTCAGCCGGTCATGCGAGCGTATTTTTTGCAGCGCCTGGTACCCATCTTCATACGGCAGGCGGATGTCCATCAACACCAGGTCCACCCGTGGCAGGGTGTCCGCGAACTGGACGACCTGCCAGCCACTGGTCTTCCACTCGCAGTGCTGGACGCCCATAAAAGCCAGCATCCGGGCAATCAGCACGAAGTTGGGGACGTTGTCTTCCACGACCAGGATATGTGCTTCGCCTGGTTCGATAGGCGTTGACCCTTTACTCATGGACGAAGTGCTCCTAGCCCTACAACCTTAACACGACTGGGTGAGGCGTCGCGACCAGCGGACGCCTGTCTGTGGAAGGAGTTTTCAGTAAACCGCATATGGCCCAGGCGCGCGTTTTTGAGCATAGCACAATTGTCACTCGATGGATAGTCTACTAGAAAACGTTGAGATTTACCAAAATCGATGACCCCTGTCGGGGGACACTTCTTGAGCACAGCCGTAAGGTTGCGCGCCGCCGCTGCGTCTGAGGTGGCGAAGGTAAGGTGGTAAAGCATGTCGAAAATCTTGTATTTTCAGGCGGCCTGTGATATGCTACGGGTCATGAAACGGACGCGCCTCTTCTCCTCCAACAGGGTAACTTCAACCACATGCATGTGTAGGTGTATGGCGGTTGTGGAAGCGTCTCCCGGAGCGGTTGGGCGTTGACTGGACGGGCGTCAGCCCCTGGTGGATGAGGATGTGAGCCAAACCGACCGGGCAGGTCGGTTTTTTCTTATGGCGCACGACGGGAAGGATTGAGGCATTCGATGGTGATCCACCTGCTAGCGGCGTTGCGGGCGCGTCTTCATGATCAGTTACGGGCCGCATATCCCCACGAAGGCGGCGGTTTTTTGCTGGGGCGCTGCGATGGCGACAGCGTGACCATCGTG
>DAOTXK010000242.1:0-7815 GCA_034435395.1 Anaerolineae bacterium
CCACGCACGCTGTATGATCTCCTGATCGGCGGCCATGTCAACAGCGCGCTGGTGCCCGTGTTGAGTGAATATGCCATGCAGAAGGACCGGGCGGCTTTGTGGCGGCTGGTTAATCTGTTGTTGGGCCTGGTCATCATCGCCCTGGCATTGCTGGTGCTAACGCTGGAAATCTTGGCTCCGCAGGTGGTCGCCCTGATCGCGGGCGGGTCGCCACGGGGGTTGCTGGTATATACCCTCCAACTCCAGCTGGCCCCATTGCCGGTGTTGATCGCCGACAGTTCGGCCCTGGCGACCCATCTCCTGCGGATTACGACACCTGCGCTGCTGTTCCTCAGCGTTTTTGCCGTCCTGAGCGGGCTGCTGTATGCGCTGCGCCGCTTTACGCTGCCGGCGTTCGCCGGGGCCGTCTTTAACGGCAGCATTGTGGCGGTGACGATCCTGGCTGCGCCTACTTTAGGTATCACGGCGATGGCCGTCGGCTGGCTGGTGGGAGCTGCCGTACAGATGGGGGCCCAGTTGTGGGGCGTGCGCGACGCCCGGCTGCGACCCGCCCTGCGGGGCCTGTGGCAGGAGCCTGGCCTGCGTCGCTTTGCCTTGCTCTATACGCCGGTAATGGTTTCCCTGTTCATCGACACGCTGGTCATCCGGCTGGTGAGCTATCGGCTGGCTGCGCAGGCCGGGGAGGCCAGTATCAGCTACATGAACTACGCCACCACGCTCATCCAATTTCCGCATGGCCTGGTGGCCACGGCGATCAGCATCGCCATTCTGCCGACGTTATCCCGGCAGGCGGTGTTGCTGTTGTCGGAGGGCGTTGCCGCGTACAAAAGTACGCTGGGGCGCGGCCTGCGCCTGACGATTGTGCTGATCGTCCCGGCGGCGATTGGGTTATTTGTCCTGTCATCGTCGGTCGTGGGGTTGATCTTTGAGCACGGGGAGTTCACGGCGGTAGATACGGCAGTAACCGCGTTGGCCCTGCGATTATACCTGTTGGGGTTGCCGTTTGCGGCGGTTGATCTGTTGCTGGTCTTCGCCTTCTACGCCCAGCAGGATACGCTGACCCCCGCCCTGATTGGCGTGATCAGCCTGGGCGCTTACATGGCGGTAGCGCTGGGCCTGATGCCGCAATATGGGCTGTTCAGCCTGATGATCGCCGATTCGACCAAACATCTCCTGCACGCGGCCATCGCCGCCTGGTTTCTCAGCCGGCGCATTGGTGGTTTCCGTGGGCAAGACCTGCCGCTTACGACGCTCAAAACGGGCGTGGCGGCGCTGGCGATGGGGGCCGTGGCGCTGGTGAGTCAGCAGGCGATGGCTGCCCTGCTGCCGGCAGGCGGCTTGGCTGGCGAGTTGTTGCTGGTGGTTAGCGCGGGCGCGATCGGGGTGGTGGTGTTCGTCCTGCTGGCGGCGGTGTTGCATATTGACGAGTTCTACTGGCTGGTCGGTCTGGTGCGGGCCAGGCTGGCGCGCTGACCGGCCCTTCTTTGCCGGGCGTAACCCCGGGGCGTGCGGCGCGACACAGGTGGATAATATTGGGCGGGTTTGTGCCCTGTAGAGTGATTAAGGAGAGGCCCAACAATGACGTATAACATAGTTGCTCCACCCCCAGAAGGTCAAAGCATTACTGTTGAAAATGGGGTATTAAAAGTTCCCGATCATCCGATCATTGCGTTTATTGAAGGGGATGGCATTGGACCTGATATCATGACTGCGTCCCGGCGTATCTGGGACGCGGCGGTCGAAAAAGCCTATGGCGGCTCGCGTCAGATCAGCTGGATGGAGGTTTATGCGGGCGAGAAAGCGGCCAGGCTCTATGACGGCAACTACCTGCCCGAAGAGACGTTCGCTGCCCTGCGCGAGTATTACGTCGGGATCAAGGGGCCGCTCACGACGCCGGTAGGGGAGGGCTTCCGCAGCCTGAACGTCACGCTGCGCCAGGTGCTGGACCTGTACGCCTGCGTGCGCCCGGTCCGCTGGTACAGAGGAGTGCCCAGCCCGTTGAAGGAGCCGGGCAGGCTCGATATCGTCATCTTCCGCGAAAACACCGAGGATGTCTACGCCGGAATCGAATACGAAGCCGGGACGCCAGAAAACGAGAAGCTGGCCCGGTTCTTGCGTGAGGAGTTCGGCGCGAAGTTTTTTGAGGGTTCCGGCCTGGGCATCAAACCGATCAGCGAATTCGCCAGCAAGCGCCTGGTCCGCCAGGCGATCCGGTATGCCATCGAGCGCGGGCGCCAGTCGGTGACGCTGGTACACAAAGGTAATATCCAGAAGTTCACCGAGGGCGCTTTCCGCAAATGGGGATATGAGGTGGCCGCCGAGGAATTTGCCGACCAGACCATCACCGAACAGGAGTTGTGGAATAATTACGACGGCAGGCTGCCCGAGGGCAAAATCTTGATCAAGGATCGGATTGCCGACATCATTTTTCAGCACCTTCTGATGCGCCCGGCAGAGTTTGACGTGATCGCCACCATGAACCTTAACGGGGATTACCTCAGTGATGCGGCGGCGGCGCATGTCGGCGGCGTGGGCATCGCGCCCGGCGCGAACATCGGTGACTATATTGCCCTGTTCGAGGCCACCCACGGCACCGCGCCGAAGTATGCCAACCAGGACAAAGTGAATCCTGGCTCCCTGTTGTTCTCCGGCGTGATGATGCTGGAATAGCTGAAATGGTGGGAAGCGGCAGAGCTGATCGTCCGGGCTTATGAGGCGACGATTGAGCAGAAGATTGTGACCTATGACTTCGCCCGCCAGATGACGGGCGCAACTGAGGTCAAAACCAGCGAGTTCGCCAGCGCCGTTATCCGCAACATGGATTAGGCGGGTCGGGCTTTTTCCGGGCCGGGGGTGGAAGCCTGACCCTTTTCTCTGCGCACCAATAGTGGGGATAGCCGGGCGATTCGTTCTCGTAAGAAGCAGCGCGTACCGAGAGGGACGTTAAGCCTAACTTAATCCCGTGGTAAGTTGGGCTTAATATTCGGCGCATATGATATTTCAACGGGTCAAAGCAGCCGCCTTTCGAGGGCGGAAGAGGTGTTGGTGGGATGAACAGGTCATTGACGTTTACCGTAATGCTCGTGGCGCTGGTCTTGTTGAGCGGGGTCGCTCCTGCGCTGGCCCAGGGGGGCGATGATGTCGGCGGGCAGGATTTTTCCGGGAATGTGCCCGCGCCGCCGTTTGTGTCCGGCCTGGACTGGATCAATGTGCCGGGGCCGCTGACCTGGGAGGATTTGCGCGGCAAGGTCGTTTTGCTGGACTTCTGGACCTATGGCTGTATCAATTGTATGCATATCATCCCAGACCTGAAGCGGTTGGAAGAGGAGTTCCCCGACGAACTGGTCGTGATCGGCGTGCACAGCGCCAAGTTTGCGAATGAGGGCGACACGGAGAATATCCGCCAGATCGTGCAGCGGTATGAGGTTGAGCATCCGGTGGTTAACGACCGCGACTTCGCCATCTGGAACCTGTGGGGCATTCGAGCCTGGCCGACGGTGATGGTGGTTGACCCGCAAGGTATGGTGTTTGGGTATCACTCCGGCGAAGGGGTTTACCCGGTGATCCAGCCGGTGGTCGCGGGCATGGTCCGCCAGTTTGACGCGCAAGGGTTGATCAATCGTGCGCCGCTCGATGTGACGCTGGAAACAACGGCCCAGCCGGAAACATTGCTGGCTTTCCCTGGCAAGGTCCTGGCGGATGGAGCGGGGGATCGCCTGTTCATCGCCGACAGCAACCACAACCGGATCGTGGTCGCCGATCTGGACACCTATGAGGTTCTGGCCGTGATTGGCGGCGTTGAGGCCGGGAACCGGGACGGCAGCTATGCGGTGGCTCGCTTCAACAAGCCGCAGGGGATGGCGTTGAGCGAAGATGGTCGCATCCTGTACGTGGCGGACACGGAGAATCATACGCTGCGGGCCGTCGATCTGGAGGCGGAGACGGTGACGACCATCGCCGGGACCGGGCGGCAGGCGCGCTTCCAGGCTGCAGGGGGCGTCGGCGTTGAGGCGGCGCTCAACAGCCCGTGGGACCTGGTCCGCGTGGGTCACACGATCTACATCGCGATGGCTGGGCCGCATCAGTTGTGGCGCTATGACATCGAGACGGGCGCGGTTGAGGTCCACGCTGGCAGCGGCAGGGAAGGCCTGAGTGACGGCCCGCAGGCTGAGGCAGCGCTTGCCCAGCCGAGCGGAATCACCACTGACGGCGAGGTGCTCTACTTCGCGGATAGCGAGGCCAGCGCCATCCGCGAGTCCGACGTGGACCCGCAGGGTGAGGTGCGGACGATCGTCGGCACGGGCCTGTTTGACTTTGGCGATCGCGATGGCGTGGGCGATGCCGTCCGGCTGCAACACCCGTTGGGCCTGGTTTACGTGGACGGCGCGCTGTACGTGGCAGACACGTATAACAGCACCATCAAAGTGCTCGATCCCGAAACGCGGGAATCCCGGTCGCTGGTCGGCGACCCGGCGGGTGGCTACCGCGACGGTGATCTTGCCAGCGCGCGCTTTGATGAGCCGGGCGGGATCAGTTACGCGAACGGACGTCTCTACGTGGCCGATACCAACAATCATGCCATCCGCGTGATCGACCTGGCGGAGGGGACCGTGTCCAGCGTGACGTTCCCGAACCGCGAAGCCTTGCAGGCCGGCCGTGAGGCGGTCGTGGTGGCGACGCCGTTTACCGGGGAACCGATCATGCTGGAAGCTCAGGATACCGTGGCCGGCGAGGGATCGATCACGCTGAGTGTGCTCCTTCCAGAGGGCTACAAGTTCAACAACATCGCGCCGTTCACGGCCGAGTGGCAACCCGACGGCGAGGTGGTTCGCATCCCCGCCGACGAGCTGACCCAGCGGATTGTTGAGCCGGAGATGCCGCTGACCATCCCGGCGACATTTCAGGAGGGCAGCGCCGGCCTGCGAGTTGATCTGACGGTTTATTACTGCGAGGCGGTCAACGAGAACTTCTGTTTTGTGGAACGTGCCCGTCTGGAGTTGCCGGTCAGCGTGCATGGGGACGGCGCGGCTGCCGGTCTCATGGTGGAACACACCATCTCGCCGCCGCCAATGATCGAGCCAGGTGCCTGACGGGCCTGGCCGTCTGAATGGGCAGCGCCTCACCGGCATTCACGGGGGCAGTTTTCTCGCGGCGCTACGGCTCCCATGTGAGGTGCCGGCTTCCAGCTTTTACAGCCCGCTGGCGTTCCCGCAGGCTGGCGGCGCTGGGTGGGCCGGGCGGGAGACCGACCTGTTCAACGAGGTAGGATGCGGCCACCGAAGCGCTGACGGCTGCCAGGGTCAGATCGCGGGTCTGGTGCCAGGTGACCACCAGCGCGCCGCAGAAGGCATCGCCCGCGCCCACGGGATCAACCACCGCCTTCACGGGCGCTGCCGGGACGTGGACGCCCTTCCCCGTCCACAAATCCCACACTTCCGCGCCCGCTGCTCCGTGGCGCAGCGCCAGGACGTGCCCACCGAGCCTGCGACAGCATCGTAAAAGCGTGTCTCTGTCTTCCGCGCCGAAGATGCTGACCGCTTCTTCCCAGGTGGGCGAGTAGATGTCGCACTGAGTCAGCAACGCCTGCGCTTCTATGTCGGATAGCGGCTGGTCCAGACCTTTGAACGGCTCGAGGCTGATCAGAACGCCTCGCTCCCGCAGCGGGATACAGGGGGACAGGTGTGGGTCTTCGGGGTGAATGCCCCAGTGGATGGCCTCCAGCCGGGGGTAGAAGCGCAGAATCGTTTCCCAGTCGGGATGAGTCTGCCGGTCGCTGGTCATCTGATCGACTTGCCAGACGTGTGTCCGGCGGCCAGTCGTTTCCAGCAGTTGCCAGGCGCGGGGCGTGGGCAGATCGGTCCGATGGACGCCTGTCCGATCGATGCCCATCGCGGCCAGGGGGGCGAGGGCTGCGTCGTCGAAGTCTGGGCCAACGCCAGCCACCAGCCCCACGTCGCGCCCCGATCCGGCGGCCACGGCCATCCCCCAGGCGGTCTGCGGTCCGCCGCCGCCCAGCACACCCAGCTGGGTGTGCCCATCAGGAAAGACAATGTCGTCCATGATGATGCCCAGGGCGATGAATCTGGCCGCCATCCTGTCCCCTCGTGCGTTCACATCCGCGCGCTGAAGGCGTCGTCAGAAGCGGTATCGGCCTCGACCAAAAGCTTTCGGACCATGGTATGGCTTCAGGCGTGGGCCTTCCGGGCGGCCACCAGGGCCGAGGCGATCCGGGCGGCAACGCGGGCGTTGTTGATCAGCAGGGCGGTGTTCGCCTGGCGGGAGCGGCCCTCGGTCAGTTCCACCACTTTGTTGAGGATGAACGGCGTCACTGCCTGGCCAGTGATGCCCTGTTCATTCGCCAGCCGGGTTGCTGCCGTTATGGCGGCTTCCGCCTCTTCGATGGGCAATTCATCCGCTTCGGGAACCGGAACAGTGACCAGGATGCCCTGCTGAAGATGCAGCCGGTCCCGGGCCAGAATGATAGCGGCCACCCCTTCCGGCGTATCCACACGAACATCGATGGGCAGGCCGCTGCGCCGCGAATAAAACGCCGGCAGTTCGTCTGTCCCATACCCGATGATCGGCACGCCGTGCGTTTCCAGGACTTCTAATGTCAGTGGCAGGTCGAGGATGGATTTGGCCCCGGCGCAGACGACGGTGACTGGGGTGCGTCCCAACTCGATCAAGTCAGCAGATACGTCAAAAGGATGGCCGCGATGCACGCCGCCGATCCCGCCGGTGGCGAACACGTCAATCCCGGCCAGATGGGCGACGATCATTGTGCCAGCCACGGTGGTTGCGCCATTGCCTCTTTGGCCTGTCACAATCGGGAGGTCGCGGCGGCTGCATTTGCGGACTTCTCCAGGCCCAAGCCTGCCCAGACGATCAATCACGTCCGGCTCCAGGCCCACCCGGACCTGACCGTCCAGGATAGCTATCGTGGCCGGGGTGCCCTCTTGCTCCTTGATGGCCTGTTCCATGGCCAGGGCAGTCTCCACGTTAGCCGGATAGGGCAGCCCGTGGGTGATCAGGGTCGATTCCAGCGCGACGACGGGCCGGCCCTCGTCAAGCGCAGCAGCGACTTCCGGATGGAGACATAACCTGTCGTTCATGATGAAGTTATCCTGGTTACGGCGGCAGGCGCGCCACAGAGGTGGATGGTCTATAATGATGATAACAGCGATAGTGGGTTGTGGCACCTTTTGGCGGCGGACATCAAAGCCGCTCCTCCGATATCTGACGGGATAAGGCGCATGTTATTGGAGCAACTTGGGGCCGCCATTCCTGGTCTCCAACCGGCAGTGATGCAGCTTTCGCTCGTCCGAGATGGCGAAGAAGTCTGGGTGATGCTGCGCCAGCTCCTGTTGGCCCCTGCGCCGACGACGGGCGTGACCCTGCCCGGTGCGGTCTTCGATCAGGTGACCGATATTGCCGCGGCCTTGGGGCTGGCGGATCGACTGGACGCGAATCTGGCCGGAGCCGGGAATGGTGGGTTGTGGGTGGGGGTGGCCAAGACGCGGGCCGATGTCGTTGTCCTGGCCCACCTGGATCGCCTGTCTTTCCGTGTTCGGGCCTTGCCGGATTCCCAGAATGCCATACTGTCCCCCATCAATCCGGACCATCGGTTGACCCGGCCAGCACGTTCGCCCGCACATGCGTTACGGTACGACGCTGAGCGGGGAAAGTTGACGGTGGCAGCGCAGGGGCAGGTGATTGCCGACGGCGAGGGTTCTCTCGGCTTCAGGGCTGAACAAGGGACCATCTCATGGCTGGATACCGTCACGTTTGCCTCTGCACCGTGGCGTGATGGGGGGG
>DAOTXK010000243.1:0-19252 GCA_034435395.1 Anaerolineae bacterium
CCGGCGGTCGGCGAGCGCCCCGAAGGCCGGGCCGAAGAATCCCAGGCTGGAGCGGGCGGTGACGGCCAGGGCCACGGTTGCCACGTCCACGCCCAGGCCGCGGGCGATGGTCGGCAGGAAGGGGTAAACCATCCGGTAGCCGGTGTTGATCAGCGCGCGGGTGAGGGTGAAGGACAGGACCTGGACGCGCAGGCGGGCCGACAGGGACGTTGGTACCACGGGCGGGCAGTCGCTCTCTCCGCAGGACGGGGCCTGGGGGCCTAGTCTACCGGCAAGTCGCCCGCTGGCCCACCCCCACTTTAGCCCGTCAGCCCTGGCAGCGGTTGATCAGCGCAGGTGGGGCCAGCCCTGGCGGCGGTTGATCAGCGCAGGTGGGGCCAGCCCTGACGGTCCAGGTAATCGCGGACGACCCGGCGAATGGCCGGGTGGCCGTCTATGGCCAGGATGTCTGTTGGCGGCAGGAAGGCGACCGTGGTGCTCTCGGCGTCAGCCCCGGTGGCGATCATCGTCCCGCCGATCACCCGACAGGCCAGGGCCAGCTCCACGCCATGCACCACATCGCCGTTGGGATAGTGGAAGGTGTGTTCCTGGGGGTCGCTGTACAGGCCGACGATGGCATACGGCTCGACATCCAGGCCGGTTTCCTCCTTCACTTCGCGGACCACGGTGGCGGTGGTGGTCTCGCCCAGGTCGGCATAGCCGCCGGGGCAGCTCCAGTCGTACCCGTCGGTGCGGTCCATCATCAGCAGCCGCCCTTCCGCGTCGGCGATGAGGGCGCTGCACCCCGGCAGGATGATCGGGGCGTGGCCGACGTACTGGCGCAGGAGGGGATAGTGAGGCCTGAGCGGCGGGGCGGTCCCCACCGGTTCCAGCAGCGGCGGCCCCCCGGCGCGGGCGCGGCAGGCGTCCTGGACCATGGCGGCGTGCGAGACATGGGTCCTGGACAGGAAGACTTCCGGCTCCACAAAAAAGGCGTCCAGCGTCTCGCCGCCGTCCGCCTGCAGGTCGCCCCCGGCGGCCTCCGCCCAGAAGCAGGCCGTCCACTGCTGCACCTGGTCGCCGGTGGGATAACGGAGGTTATAGCGCGGGTGGCTGTACACGCCCACCAGCCCTCGGATCGCAACCTCCAGGCCGGTCTCTTCGCGGACCTCGCGGCGGGCGGTCTCCAGCAGCGATTCGCCCAGTTCCATGGCCCCGCCGGGCAGGCTCCACCAGTCGAAGTCGTAGCGTTTCTGGGTCAGGACCCGCCCGTCAGCGCCGAAGACGACGGTGGTGGCGTAAACCAGATAGATCAACTGGCTCCCGACGTGGGCGCGCAGCCATTGGACGTAGCCGCCAGTTGGGGAGTCAGTCGGTTGATCGGACATCGGCCTGGTACCACTCCACCACGTCACGGATCGAATAGGGCAGGTCGTAAGCGGCGAACAGGGACTCCCACAGGGGGAAGGCGGGCGACGCGTCGGGATGCCGCCGCTTGAGCAGATACCAGGCATCCGGCAGCTGGCGGCCGCTGGTCAGCAAATAGCCCAGCACGACCGTGGCGGAGCGGCTGATGCCCGCCCCGCAGCAGACCAGGACCTTCCGCCCGGCCAGGACCTGCTCCTGCACGAAGGACACGCCGTAATCCAACTGCCGCCGGGAGATAGGCTCCCCATCGGGGAAGGGATTCTCGCACACCCGAAAATCCGGCGGCCAGTATGGGTCGCCGTAGTACAGCTTCAGTACACGGGTGATGGCCGCTTTTCGCAGTGGGGAGGCGCAGGCCGCCGCCTGCGCTCCGCCGATGTAAACGCCGTCGGCCACGTGGTTGACGGCGGGGATGTCGATCATGGCGCGGCCCTGTCCATTGGGATGGCGGCGGTGGTCGTCGGCGCTCATACCGCTGCTACGGCCATCCGTCCATCCGATCAGGCGTCAGCATTCATGCCGCCGCTACCTCCTGCCTCCTCGTCGCCGCTCCAACGAAGCCAGGTCAGCACGTCTTCCATGGTGTAGGGCAGGTCGTAGTAGGCGAGCAGCGAATGCCACAGCTCAAAGGCGGGCCAGGCGTCGGCATGCTGGCTGGAAAGCAACGCCCAGGCCTCCGGCAGATCGTAGCCCAACTCCACCAGATAGGCCAGCACAAAGGCGGACGAGCGGCTGATGCCCGCCCAGCAGCAGACCAGCACCGCCGCGCCGACCTCCATGCCCTGATGGATGAAGTCCACGCCGCGCCGCAGGCAATCGAACGGCACCGGCGCGTCGTCCTCGATGGCGTTGTCGCAGACCTCAAAATCGGGCGGCCAGGGAGGCAGCCGGGGATCGCCAAAGTACAGCTTCAACACGCGGCTGATGCCCCTGGCGCGCAGGTCATCGGCGTGGTAAAGCGCCCGCATCCCGCTGATGTACAGGCCCGGTATCACACAGTCCACCGGCAGAACGCCTTCCATCATGCGCCCTCGCCAGCGCCGTCCAACCACCCGGCCACGTCATCCATCGTATAGGGCAGGCGGTAGTGGGATAACAGGGTCTGCCACATCGCTGGCCGGGGCGCGGCTGGCGGGTACCGGGTTTTGAGCAACCGCCAGGCCTCCGGCAGGTCGTAGCCCCGTTCCAGCAGATAGGCCATCACGAAGGCCGGGGAGCGGCTGACCCCCAGGCTGCAAACCACCAGCACCTTCTCGCCCGCCGCCAGGCCGTCCCGGATGAAAGCCACGCCGCGCTCCAGCGCTGCCGGAGGGATGGGCATGCCGTCTTTAACCGGGTTCTCGCCGATGGTGAGGTCATCCGGCCAGGGAGGCGAAGCCGGATGGCTGACGTACAGCTTCAGCACGCGGGTGAGGCCCAGCTGCCGCAGGTCGTCAGCGTAGAAGACGACGCTGCCGCCGCCGACATACAGGCCGTCGATCACGGGACTCAGGCGGTAGAGCTTGGGCATGGATCGTCCCTGTTATCTCCTGGGAGCGACGCGGATCGAACCAATCGTAACCGCTTTTGGCCGGATGGTCCAGCCTGAGCGCCGCCGCCCAGGCGCATCGGCGTCCATGCCGACGCTGCCACCCCGTCGCCGGGCCGGTGGGGGTCAGGAGGGGCGATCCGTTTACCGAGGATCGCCCCCACCATTGGCTGGCTGAACGGGCGGGCCGGGACGCCTAACGGCTGAGCAGGGTCCCGGTCGCGCCGGTCCGCAGCGCGTCCATGGACAGCGTCAGGTCCAGCGTCGCGGGCGAGACAAAGCCGGACTCGGCCACGGCGTCGGAGGTCAGCAGTCCCAGCGCCACCAGTTGCACCGCCGGGCGCAGGGCGCTCTCCGCGTTGACATAGATATACAGCGGCTGGGTCAGCGGGTAAGCGCCGCCCTGAATATCCGCCTCGGTAGGGGCAATGCAGCCCGCGCCCGCGTTCACCGCCAGGGTCTTCACCGCGCTCCCGGCGGCGACGGCCCCGCCGTAGCTGGTGAAGCCGATGGCGTTGGCGTCCCCGGCCACGCCAGCCGCCACATCGCCAGCGGTGACATCGGTGCGGGTGGCGCCCATCATCTCCGCATAGGCCGCCGAGGCGGGGGCCAGCGGGGTGTAAATGGACAGGTCAAAGGGCGGGAAGCCGTCCTGGAGCTGCGCCCACTGAACGATGCGGCGTTCGTTCTCCGCGCCGAAGACCAGGTTCAACTGGTTCAGATTCAGGCAGGTCGCCCAGTCGTTGGCCGGGTTGGCCACCACCACGATCGGGTTCAGGCCGACCAGCAGCTCGATAAACTGGACGTTGTTGGCGGCGCAGGCCGCGCTCTCGGCGTCGGTGATCGGGCGGCGGGCGCTGGCGAGGTCCACCTCCGCGTTGCACAGGCGGGCGATGGCCCGGTCGCTCCCGTTGATGGCCAGCTCGTAGGCCAGGCCGGGGTGCTCGGCGGTCGTCTCGTCGGTCACGCGGCGGATGGCGGCGGACAGCTCAGCCACGCCGTCGATGAGTGTCAGGTCCTCGCCCGCCACCGCGCCGATCTCCACCGGGGCGGCGCTGAAGGTCTGGCCGGTGGTGCGGCGCGCCCAGTTGTTGGCGTTCAGGGCGTAAACCGATTCCTGGAACGGGATCAGGTTCAGCGCTGGCAGGCGGGAGAGGTTCTGGGCGGTCAGCAGAAACTCCACAAAGCCCGCCACGTCGACCCGCTCGCCGCTGCCGATGTTGACATACATATACAGCTTGCGGCCCAGCGGATAGTCGCCGGTGTTGACCGTCTCCACCGAGGGCGCGACGCAGCCGTCCCCGCCGTCAATGGCCACCGGCGTCAGACCGGAGGCCAGCCCGCCGCCCAGGCTGACGTAAGCGACGGCTTCTTCGCTCTGGGTCAGCCCGGCCAGCGTGTTAAGGTCGTCAGTGGCGGCGAGGAAGTCAGCGCGCATGGCGTCTAGGCCGACGACGCTCATGAAGAACTGCTGGTACTCCCGACCCCGCCCGTAGATGGCCGGGCCTTCGTCCCCGTAGAGGGTTTTCAGGTCGTCCAGGGACAGGCAGGTCGTTTCGGAATCGGTGGAAAAGACGGCCAACCCATCCATGGCGATGAGCAATTCCACCCACTGCACGCCGTGTTCCTGGCAGAGGGCGGCCTCGTCCTCGGTGATCGGGCGGGTGGCATTGACGATATCCAGTTCGTCGCCGCACATGGCGGCGAAGGCCACCTCCTCGCCGCTGATGTTGACGATGACCTCGGCGTCGCTGAGGTCGCGGTAGGCCAGGGCGGTCGTCTGGGCGAAGGGGAAGAGGGCCGCCGAGCCGTCCACCAGCACGCTGCCCCGCTGTGCCCCCGCCAGGGGAACCAGTGTGGCGATCACAGCCAGGGCAATCAGGGCGATCACCTGCTTGGGCAGTCGCATGTGAGCCTCTCCTTTTCCGGGCAGGGCGGGGCCTGCCAGGGTATGCTAAGTCACGTCATCATTATAATCCGAAATTTCCCGTTAAGGATCGGAGAATCGCCGGGAGCGTTTCAATGCTGTCTCCGGCAGCGGCGGCCACCCTTGACAGCCCCGACAGCGGGCGCTACAATGCAGGTCGCTGGCCCGGGCGTGTAGCTCAACTGGGAGAGCGCCACAATCGCACTGTGGAGGTCCGGGGTTCGAATCCCCGCACGTCCATACAAAGGCGCGAGCGCCATGCTCACGCCTTTTGTGATCCCCGTTTGCTCGCCCATCATCCCCCTGTACATGCCGCCACCGCCCCGCCCACGCGCCGACGGATACCCAATCTACGGCCAGACTTCCTCCACGCGCTCGGCCTGGATGGTGATCTGTTCCTCAACCAGCTCGCTGGAAGCGGTGTCAAAGTCGGAGAACCGGATGGCGGTGATGTAGGCGTGGTGGTAAATCCAGCGGCGCGTCTCCACTCCCTCGTCCACGGCCACGACGGCCAGGTTGCGAGTCGGCTGGCCCCCGGCCATCGTGGCCCGCGTCCAGGTGTTGAAGGGGGTGCTGGGGTCCTGCTGCACCATCTTGGTGATGACCAGCGGCGGCAGGTCGCCGTCCAGCACGAAGCTGGTCAGCCCTTTGACGGCGAAGATGCCGCTGACCGGCTGGCCATCGATCTCAATCTGGAATTCGTAAGCCGAGAGGCTATCAACCGCCCTGATTCTGGTGCTCGATCCCATGGCCACTGGCCGACTCCTTTCCACAATCTTTTAACCAGGCATCCCCTATGGATGGACGTAGTATACAGGCGACCGAAAAAGATGGGCAAGTGGGGAGGAAGGCTGGACGGCGAGCGGCCAGCGGCTGGACGGCGAGCGGCCAGCGACAGGCGGCGAGCGGCCAGCGGCCAGCGGCCAGCGACAGGCGGCCAGCGGCCAGCGGCCCCAGGGGCACAACGCATCGGGCTGAACAGAGCCGTAAGCGCGTTACCGGCGCTCAACCACCGTCGGCATCTTCCTTAGCAGCAACGTGGTTGCCTGAAGCGAAGGGCCATCGGTGGGCTGTCTGTGCGCCGCCATAAGCTCCGAGACTCAGGCGTCTGAATCGCGGAGTGGCAGCGGGCGGCCCTCCGGCGCTACAATCGGGCCGGATTCCGGGCGGGACCGGCCCCGCCCCTGCCGGACGCGCTGCCATGGACTCGGTATTCATCAACCTCGGCCCGTTTTCCATCCGCACCTTCACTGCCCTGATCGGCGCGGCGGCGCTGATCGGGCTGGCGGCGGTGACCGCTGCCGCCTATCGCCAGGCCGGGCCGGGACGACGGGCGCGCCCGCTGCGCTGGTTTGACGTCGGGCTGGGCGGGCTGGCCGGGGGCGTGATCGGGGCGCGGCTGGGCCACGTCCTGCTGACCTGGGCGTATTTCGCCGACCACCTGGGCGAGGTCTTTAACCTGCGGGCGGGTGGCCTGAGCGGGCACGGGGCGCTGTACGGCGGGCTGCTGGGCGTCTGGCTGGCCTGCCGGTGGCGGCGGGTGCCCTTCCGCCCGGTGGGGGACGCGCTGGCGGGCGTCTGGCCGCTCGGCGTGATGGCGGCCTGGCTGGGGTGCTGGGCCTCGGCCTGCGGCTACGGGGCGGAGGTGTGGACGCTGGCCGACTTCCCGGCCTGGGCGGTGAGCGAGCGGGCGGATGTGTTTGGGGTGGTGGCCCCGCGCTACAACGTCCAGCTGTTCGGTTTCTGGTTCGGGGCAGGGCTGCTGCTGGTCATGGCGCTGGTGGCGCTTTCCGGACGGCTCCGGGGTTACCGCCTCTGGCTGGCCCTGGCCCTGACCGGGGCCGGGATGTACGTCCTCGGTTTCTTCCGGGGGGACAGCCTGCCGTCGCCCCTGCCGTATCTCAGCAATGATCAGGTCCTCGATCTCAGCGTGATCGCCTTCAGCGTCGTCGCCGCCGTCGGCACCTATCTGGACGGCAGGCGTTCAGCCGAAACAACGGCGCAGTGAGCGATCCCATGGTCGGTAAGCTGATCCGGGCGGCGGCCATCATCCTGTCATCCGGGGCGCTGATCGTCCTGGCCGGGGGAGGCGTATCGTTTTTGCGCCGTCCGGTCGGCGCGGCTTACCTGGCGCTGTGGGCGGTCTGGTGGCTAGCCAACGTCCTGGGGCGTCCCCGTGGCCGCCGTTCGGCGCATGACCGCCATCAGCGCGTTGTGGTCTGGAGCGGGGGCACGGTCTTTGCCCTGTTCGTGGTCGGCGGGCCATGGGAATACGCGCATTGGGACGGCCCCCTGCCGCGCGATGGGCCGCTGGCCGGGATCGGGCTGGCCGTCTTTGCCGGCGGCATCATTTTGCAGGTGGCAGCCATGAGGGCGCTGGGCGGGCAGTACACCCAGCGGCTGGGGATTCAAGCGGCCCATCGCCTGGTGACGAGCGGACCGTACCGCTGGGTGCGCCATCCCGGTTATCTGGGCAACCTCCTGTCGCTGACCGGCATCAGCCTGGCGCTGAGCAGCCTGATGGCGCTGGGCCTGACGGCGCTGACCGTGCCGCTGATCGCCTGGCGCATCGGGCGCGAGGAAGCCATGCTGCTGGAAGCGTTCGGCGACGACTATCGCGCCTACAGGGGGCGGACCCGCCGACTGGTGCCGTTCATCTATTGATGAGGCGGCTTCGTGTAGTCGTGCCCCGCCGATCCGCCGGCTGCACCGGGCTGCGACAAGGGGTTTGAAGATGGAGATCACCATCGGCCTGGCCCAGATACATCCTGATCTGGCCGACGTGCCCGCCAACCTGGACAAACACGTCCACTACATCGACCAGGCCCGGGCGGAGGGCGTCGATCTGCTCCTTTTCCCGGAGCTGTCGCTGACGGGCTATAACCTGCAGGACCTGGTCTACGAAGTGGCGACCCGGCCCACCGCCGACGACCCGACCTTCCGGGTGTTGCTGCTGGCCAGCCGCGAGCTGGACCTGGTGGTTGGCTTTGTCCACGAGGACCGCCGCCACCGCTTTTACATCGCCTCGGCCTACCTCTCCGGCGGGCAGGTCGTCCACCTGCACAACAAAATTTACCTGCCGACCTATGCCCTGTTCGACGAGGGGCGCTACTTCGCCTGGGGGGACAGCGCCCAGGCGTTTGACACGCGCTTTGGCCGCATGTGGATGTTGATCTGCGAGGATTTCTGGCACGCCTCGCCGCCTTATCTCCTGTGGCTGGACGGGGCCGATGTGCTCCTGCTGATGAGCGCCAGCCCCGGGCGAGGGCTGGACGCGGGCGACCGGCTGTCCTCGGCCCGGTGGGTGGAACTGGTCAACCAGGCTTACGCCAGCCTGTTCACCAATTACGTCGCCCACTGCAACCGCGTCGGCTACGAGGATGGGCTGAACTTCTGGGGCGGCTCGATGATCACCGATCCCAACGGGGCGGTGATCGCCCACGGGCCGTACTTCGAGGAAGCGCTGGTCGTCCAGACCATCGACCTCAACCAGCTTCACCGCACGCGGAGCCGCCTGCCGCTGCTGCGCGACGAGCGGACCGGCCTGATGGCGCGGGAACTGAGACGCATCCTGAACGAGCGTCACGCCAGCCACCGGGAGTTCTAGCGGCAAGCGTCCAGCGACCGGCGGAGGCATGCGCCGTCTGGCGGAACCACTGCCCGAAGGAGAGACCCTTGTCCGGCGAAGTCCCTGATCACGGCCTGGCCCCTGCCGGGTCCGCCGCTCCTGATCGCTCCCGGCGGCAGTGGCGGTGGGGGTTGCTGGCCGCCTACGCGCTCCACCTCGTTGTCCTGAGCCTGTACGTCTTCAGCGTCATCCCGCAGCAGTTCCACCCGCCGGAGCATCTCTTCTGGCTGCACAACGGCGGCGACAACGTGGGGTACTATGACCTGGCCCATGACCTGCTGGCCGGGGACTTGCGGCCCAGCAAGTACCCGCTGGGTTTTCCGATCCTGCTGCTGCCGTTTGTCGCTCTGTTCCCCGGTTACGATCAGCCGGGGCTGTTGCAGGTGGTGGCCGCCTTCTGGAGTCTGGTCATGTTCCCCGTCGGGCAGTGGACGCTGGCCTGGCTGGCTGAACGGCTGACCGGTCAGCGGCGGCTGGCTCTGCTGACCGTCCTGCTGTGGACGCTGCTGCCGCTGATATTTTACGCTGGACTGCGGCTGGTCTCTTCGCCGGAGGTCGCCGAAACCGGCTCCGTCCACCTGACCTGGGCGCAGATGCTCTCCGATGGCCCGGCGGCGCTGTTCACGCTGCTGCTGGTGGCGGCCTTTCTGCGGCTGCGGGAGGAGCCGGGGCGGGCTTGGTGGCCGGTGGCGCTGGGGGCGCTGGGCGGCTTCCTGACCCTGATCCGGCTGACCGGCGGCCTGGCCGTGGGGGTGGTCGGGCTGATGCTGCTGCTGGAGCGGCGGTGGCGGGCGGCGGCGGTGATGGCGGTCGTCGCGGTCGTGGTTTTCGCCCCGCAGATGATCTACAACCAGCACTTTTTCGGCGGGCCGCTGACCACCGGCTATCAGGTCCTGGACGAACTGCCGCCGGAGGGCCTGTTCAGCCTGGGCTATCTGGGGGACGCGGCGGGCAAAGCCTGGGCGCGGGCGGGCCTGGGGCTGGCCGGGGCGGCGCTGCTGGCGGTGGGCGTGGGCTGGGGCGGGTTGCGGTTCCTGGGGCGGCGGGACCGGGTCGGCGCGTTGACCGTGGCGCTGTGGCTGCTCAGTTATATTGCCCTGTACAGCGTCTACTACCATTCATGGATCGGGGGGCTGCTCCGCTTCTGGATTCCGGCCTACCCGGCGGCCCTGATCCTGGTGGCCGGGCTGGTCGGGGAGGTGACGGCCTGGTGGTCGCGGCGGGCGACCGGGTGATCGGATGGGGCGTCGGCATGAGTGCCGCCGCTACGATGGCCGGTCGGGGGCCCCCGGCTTGCGGGCGACCACGATGATCTGATAGGTGAAAAAATCGCGCAGGGGATAACACAGGTCGAACAGCCGGAGGCGGGTCAGCGCATCTGTCAGACGGCGGGTGAGGCCGCCCACGATACGGCCCGACGGGCGGTCGCCCAGGCTGTCATAGCAGCGGTACTTGCGGTGGAGGCTGATCACCTGGAAGCCGCAGTCGCCGATCATCCGCCGAAGGGAGCGCGGCGTAAAAAAGCGCAGATGGCCGCTGTCCAGGATGCCGCGCCGGGCGTAATCCCACCGGCCCCCCAGCAGCCGCCACAACACCATCCAGTAGCGCACGTTGGGCACGGAGACGATCAGCGTCCCGCCGGGGGCCAGCAGCGGCCAGAGCCGGTCGCGTAGCACGCCCCAGGGATCGCGCAGGTGTTCCAACACGTCCAGGCACAGGACGGCGTCAAAATGGCCTGCCGGGTAGGGCAGTTCCAGCGTCTCTATATCCCCGGTGTATACGGCGTCCAGGCGCGCCGCCGCTTCCGCCGCAATGGTTGTTTCGTATTCCACCCCGATCACCTGCTCAAGTTGCAACCGCTCCTTGAGCAGCGCCTCGGTCCGCCCAGCCGCACAACCCACCGACAGCAGGCGGCGCACCCCCGGCGGCAGAAACTTCAGCGGGACAGTCCGCACGTTATCGAAGTAGCCCTCCAGCCGATCGGTGTTGTTCATGTTGCCATTCCCCTATTGACCATCAGTCTCAGCGCCTGGGCTATCACCCTAACAGCGGCAGCAGCGGGCGGACGACCGTCACCGGCGTGTATGCCTCCCGGATGCGGGCGGCGGCGGCCCCGCCCAGACGCGCCCGTTCGGCGGGATCGTCGGCCAGGGAGCGCAGCGCATCCGCCAGCGCCCCCGGGTCGCCGGGCGGCACCGTGATCAGATGCTCGCCGGGCGCAAAAAACTCGCGCACGGCGGTCGATTCCGCGGTGATGACCGGCCGGCCCAGCGCCAGACAGTGGTAAAGTTTGTTGGGCACCACGTAGTCGGTTTTGGGCCGCGCCCCGAAGACACCCAGGCAGATGTCCGCCGCCGCGACCCGCGCTGGCAGCTCGGCTGGGGGGATGGGATCGACGAAGGTCAGGCGGCGCAGGCCCAGTCGCTCCGCCCCCTGCACGGCGGCGCGGTACGTCTGCCCGCGCCCGATCAGCTCGAAGCGGAAGCGCCCATCGCCCGCCAGCCGCCCGGCGGCCGCCAGGATCACGTCCACGCCGTGAAAGGGTATGTAGTTGCCGAAGAACTGGACCAGCAACGGCTCGCCCGGTTCCCTGCGTGGAGCGGGGCGCGGATACCACCAATGGTCATAAACGCCCACCGGCACCACCGCCAGCCGGTCGGCCCCCGGTCCGGCTATCCCCCGCAGGGCCTCCCGGTGAGTGGCGGTGTCGGTGAAGATGGCCGGGGCCGTTGCCACGTTCCAGCGGTCGAAGGCCCGGAAGACCCAGGCGCGGGCCGTGCCGGGGCGGGTGGTCTCCCGATCCAACACGTGCGCATCATACAGCCCGACCAGATAGTCCACCAGGACCGGACGGCGCAGCAGCCGCCCGAACCCTATGGCGAACGGGGCCAGGAGCTGGTTGAACTCGGCCAGGATGAATCGGTCGCAGGCCCGCGCTTCCCGGCGCATGGCTCCCCATAACAACGGCAGCTTGCGGAGCGTGCTCAGGCGAGGGGACAGGGGGGCGGAGTGGACCGTCCAGCCGTGGGCGGCCAGCCCGGCGCGGATGATCTGGTTGCGCGGGTACTGGTCGTCAAAAGCGCCGATGTAGCCGACGGCGGGCATGGCGTCACCGCGGCCCGGCGTAGGCCCAGCCCTCCCAGCCGCGCGCCTGCCAGGCGCTGTACAGGGCGATGGCCCCGGCGGTCGAGACGTTGAGGCTCTCCACGTGGCCGCGCATGGGCAGCGTGAGCAGCAGGTCGCAGGTATCGCGCACCAGCCGCCGCAGCCCGTCGCCTTCGCCGCCCAGCACCAGGCACAGGTTGATGTTGAGGTCGGTGCGGTCCAGCGGCAGGATGTTGGGGCCGAGGTCCAGGCCGACGATCCACACGTCGTTGTCCTTGAGCGTCTTGAGGGCGTTAACCAGGTTGCTCACCTGGGCCACCAGCAGATGCTCCACCGCGCCAGACGAGGCCGAGACCACGGCGGGGGTCACGCCGACGCCGCGCCGCTCTTGCAGCAGCACGCCGTGTACCCCCACCGCGTCGGCGATGCGCAGCAGGCTGCCCACGTTCTGCGGGTCTTGCAGCAGGTCCAGCGCCAGGAAAAAGTTTTTTTCGTGCCGCAGCATGGACGTTTCCAGGAGCTGCTGCAACTCGGCGTAGGGATACGGCCCGCAGCGCAGCACAACGCCCTGATGGTTGGCGTTTTTGGCCAGATCGTCGATCACGCGGCGGGGCACGTGGTGGACGGGCACGCCCCGTGTTTCGGCGGCGGCGATGATCTCCTCGATGGGGCCGCGCTCTTCCGCCGAATCCATGAGCAGCAGCTGCTCGAACCGGCGGCGGTTGGCGCGCAGCGATTCCAGCACCGGCCAGCGGCCATAAAGAAACTCAGGCATGCCATACGCCCTTCGCGCAGTCGTGGCGGTCAAACGACCGTCGCTCTCACCTCAATAAACATCCAATCCCGGCGCAAGTTACTGGTGTGCTGCCTGTGGTTCATGCTCCTAAAGCATCGCTTCGACAATCGACCCATCGGCAGGGGCCGGGCCGTAAGTGGGCGTTCCGTCATCTTGCCCCCTGTCTTCGGATCAGGCTTCCCAGGTTACGCGCTGACGGCGATGAGGTCCTGTACAGTCACGACGGGACCGACCCCCGGCCCAAAGACGTGCTCCGACGCATCCAGAATCTCGATGCCCACGATGCGTCCGTCCGGCGCGTAGTTCACGGCTACTTCTTCGGTCAACCGTTGCGTAGTGACTTCGACAGGTTCGTTCAGAAGCCGGATATACAGGGCGTCTACTTGAGAATCGTACGAGATTTTCATCGCCATCCCTCATTGGAACAGGATGGATTTGTGGAAGCCCACGCCTACGACACCTTCCACACGGTGCCCTCCGGGCGGTCCTCCAGGGTGATGCCCAGCCCGGCCAGCTCATTGCGAATCCGGTCGGCGGTGGCCCAGTCCTGGCGGGCGCGGGCCTGGCTCCGCAGGTCCACCAGCAGCCGGATCAGCCCCTCCTCGCGGGCGGCGTCGCCGCCGGTAGCGGCGTCCGTCTCCGGGATCAGGCCCAGCACCGTCCCGCCCAGGTCACGGTAGACGCCGTCGATCTGTTCCAGCACTGCCTTGCCAACGGTCACGCCGCTGTTGAGCAGCGTGTTCACCTCGCGGGTGAAGGTTTGCAAGGCGCTGAGGGCCACCGGGGCGTTGAAGTCGTCGTCCATGGCGGCGGCGAAGTCGGCGCGAGTCCGGGCCACCTCGTCCAGGATGGCGTCGCCATCGCTCCCTTCAGGGGCGGTAGCCAGCATGGCGCGCGTCAGGCGAGCCGCGCCGTACAGGCGCTCCCAGCCTTTAGCCGCGCTGTCCATCGCCTCCTCGCTGAAGACCGCCGGGGTGGAGTAGTGGGCGCTGGACATAAACAGACGGATGGCCTCCGGCCGCCACCGTTTCAGGGCATCCTTGATGGTGAAGAAATTGCCCAGGCTCTTGGACATCTTAACCGGGATGCCATCCTCGTCCGGCACGTTGAGGCTGCCGACCAGCACCCAGTAGTTGGCGAAGGGGGCGTCGTTGGCGCACTCGCTTTGGGCGATCTCGCACTCGTTATGAGGGAAGATGTTGTCCACGCCGCCGCCGTGAATGTCGAAAGTCGTCCCCAGGTATTTGCCGGCCATGGCCGAGCACTCGATGTGCCAGCCGGGGAAACCTTCCCCCCACGGGCTGTTCCAGCGCAGGATATGCTCCGGCTCGGCCCGTTTCCACAGCGCGAAATCCTCCGGGTTACGCTTCTCATCGCGGACCCCTTCGCGGGAACCGGCTTCCTGGTCTTCCAGGCGGCGGTTGGAGAGCTTGCCGTATGCCGGGTAGGCGCGCACGTCGAAGTACACGTTGCCGTCCACCTCGTAGGCGTAGCCCTTGTCCAGCAGTTTCTGGATCATCGCGATCTGTTCCGGGATGTGGCCGCTGGCGCGCGGGCTGATGTCCGGGCGTATCACCCCCAGCGCGTCCATATCCGCGAAGTACTGGCGGGTGTAATATTCGACGATCTGCATGGGCCTGGCGGCGAGCTGCCGCGCTTTTTTCAGGATGCGGTCTTCGCCGCTCTCCAGCAGGTGGCCGACGTCGGTGATGTTCTGCACATAGAGCACGTCCCAACCGGTGTAGCGCAGCCAGCGCACGATCATGTCAAAGGAGACATACGTCTTGGCGTGCCCCACATGGGCGTAATCCTGCACAGTGGGGCCGCAGACGTACAGGTTGACCCGGCCTTCTTCCACCGGGACAAATTCCTGCTTCTGGCGGCCCAACACGTTAAAAATACGTAGAGGCATGGTTCCCTGCCGTCCTTGGGTGGTCGTCTGCCAACAGCATGATACTGCCGCTTATTGTACCGCAGCGGGGGAGGGCTGTGTATGGCGGCTTGGGGCGGCCAAATAGCCGTTCTTTTGGTCAGGAAGAGCGACCAGCATCTCCCGCTACCCGATTTTGCTGGCGGATGAGGCTGGCAATGGCGTGCCCCCTGAACCCCTTTCGTTTATAATGAGCGGCGCAGGTCAGTGAGACGATGGCCAGTGAGATGACGGGAGGGGGGATCATGTCACGCTACTTGGTCTTGACTCTGGTTTTGCTCCTGACGGTCGCCGCGCCCACGCAACCGATCATGGCCCAGGACGGCGATGATGCCTGCCCGGCGCTGTTGGAGACCGCCCTGGCGACGGCCAGTGAGTCGTGCGGCGGCCTGGGCCGCAACCGGGCCTGTTACGGCTACACCCGCGTCCTGGCCGAACCGCGCCGGGGCGCGGCGATCACCTTTGCCGCTCCGGGCGACCTGGCTGCGTTGGCCGACATTGCGCGATTGCAGACCAGCGCCTTAAACGTGGACACCGGCGAGTGGGGGGTTGCGCTCATGAGCGTGCAGGCCGATCTGCCCGACACGCTGCCGGGGCAGAACGTGACGTTTGTCCTGTTCGGGGAGGCCGAACTGCGCGCCGCGCCGGACCCGACAGCCGCTTACCCCGCCCCCATGCAGGCGTTTTACCTGACCACCGGCCTGGGCCAGGCCCCCTGCCAGGAAGCGCCACGGGACGGCCTGCTGATCCAGGCCCCGGGGGAAACCACCGTTCACTTCCTGATCAACGGCGTCGAAGTTGAAGTCGGCAGCACCGCGCTCCTGCGCACGCAGGAAGACGATACCCTGAGCATCAACACGCTCGCCGGGACGATCACCGTCACGGCGGCGGGCGAGAGGCGAACGGCTCTGCCGGGCCAGCGCGTGGACGCCGTCGCCGGTCAGGCCCCCGCTCCGCCCGTTCCCTATGACGCTGGCGACGTGGTCCACGCTCCTGTCGAACTGCTGCCGGAGCCAGTCGAAATCCCACCACCCGCGGCAGTGCCTGCGCCCAGTGGATCGATCCGAGTTGACATGGAAACGTGTTTCTATAACCCGGGAACGGTGTTTAATGTCCCAGCAAACCGCCCAATCAGGGCGTTCATCGCGCCGGGGTGCTGGCTCACCGCTGAGGCGTCGGCAGCCATGATGTCGGTGGTTACAGCATCGCTGACCGTAGACGGCACTTCAATGCCTGAAATAAGCCGAGGCTCTGTATGTAGTTGCTGTCCAGAGGGAGAATTCAATTTCCTGGTGATCTTTGATGTTCCGCCGCTCCCCCCGGGCGACCATATTTTCGTAGGATACAACGATCATCCCCAACCTGCGGTGCCGTCCCGGACTTGGAGTTGCGTCGTTCATGCTGAGTAGGAACACGTACCATCAATCAGAACCTCATCAATCACAGTAAGAACACGCGCATTTGTTATTCCGATAGAGTTGCTCATCGTTCCATCGTCGCTGCCGGGGAGAGCCATGATGCCTCCTCGGCATTCGGAGTAGAATGATAGAGATGTCCTCTTTTGTTACTCAGGGGGTGTCTGATGCTGCGTCAAAAGGTCTTGTTTATCCTGCTGATCCTCATGCTCGCGCTGCCGGCCATGCCGGTCACTGCCCAGGACGGCGATGATGCCTGCCCGGCGCTGTTGGAGACCGCCCTGGCGACGGCCAGTGAGTCGTGCGGCGGCCTGGGCCGCAACCGGGCCTGTTACGGCTACACCCGTGTCCTGGCCGAACCGCGCCGGGGCGCGGCGATCACCTTTGCCGCTCCGGGCGACCTGGCTGCGTTGGCTGACATTACTCGATTGCAAACCAGCGCCTTAAACGTGGACACCGGCGAGTGGGGGGTTGCGCTCCTGAGTGTGCAGGCCGATCTGCCCGACACGCTGCCGGGGCAGAACGTGACGTTTGTCCTGTTTGGGGAGGCCGAACTGCGCGCCGCGCCGGACCCGACAGCCGCTTACCCCGCTCCCATGCAGGCGTTTTACCTGACCACCGGCCTGGGCCAGGCCCCCTGCCAGGAAGCGCCACGGGACGGCCTGCTGATCCAGGCCCCGGGGGAAACCACCGTTCACTTCCTGATCAACGGCGTCGAAGTTGAGGTCGGCAGCACGGCGCTCCTGCGCACGCAGGAAGACGATACCCTGAGCATCAACACGCTCGCCGGGACGATCACCGTCACTGCGGTGGGCGAGACGCGAACGGCTCTGCCGGGTTTGCGGGTAGATGTGGCCGCTGGCGCGCCGCCCGCCGACCCGGTGCCCTACGAGATGGCGGATGTGCAGTATGCGCCGGTCCAGCTGTTGCCGGAGCCGGTCACCTGTCCGAACCCTGCCCGCCTCTTCGATGTCGGCACCTGCGAAACCGGTCGCCGCGAGGGGGTCGATGACCTTCAGGCCGGGGAAAGCGTCGTCATCATGCAGGGGTGCCGCTGGTCCAATACGCGGGCCGAAGCGGAAGCCGTGCGGGCGGCGGGCGGCGGATTCATTACGATCAACGGCGCGGCGATGAGTGTTTACTATCCCGCCCTTCGCTACATAGGGGCCGAGCCGGAATACGACATCCCGGCGGGTTGGGAGGTTTCGGTCCGGACGGACTGGGTAGCCGTCCCCGGCAGCTACACCGTGCAGGCTTATATGCCGCCCTTCTGCGGCGTCCATGTCTGTTCTTTTGTGGTGGGAGGCCAGTGAGGTGAAAGCATCCAGCGTGATCTTTGCCGGGCTGTTCTTGATCCTGATCTTCTCCCCCGGGCGGGTCATCGCCCAGGGCGGCGGGGAGACCTGTCCGGCGCTGGTGCAGACCGCGCTGGAGACGGTCGGGGAAGCGTGCGAGGGGCTGGGGCGGGACGAGGCCTGTTACGGCTACAACCGGGTGGACGCCACCTTCTGGCAACCCCGCGACGACCTGATCTTCAGCCAGCCAGCCGACCGCGTGCCGCTGCTGGACCTGCGGACCATCAGCACCGCCCCGCTGGACATCACCGCCGACCGGTGGGGCGTGGCCGTGCTCCATGTGCGGGCGGATGTGCCGGAGACGCTGCCCGGTCAGGCGGTGACCTTCCTGCTGATGGGGGACGCCAGACTGGAGAACGCCGTCCCGCCAGAACAGGCCGCGCCGCCAGTGACGCCGGTCATAGCGACGACGGTGGCGGCGGCCAACCTGCGCAGCCGCCCCTCGGCGAACGCCAACGTGGTGGGCAGCGTGCCCGCCGGGGCTGGGCTGGCGCTGGTGGGCATCAGCGCGGGCGGGGACTGGTTCCAGGTGGCGCGCGATGACGGTTCCACTGCCTGGGTCTTCGGGGAACTGGTGGCGGCGGACGATGCCGATGCCCTGGCCGCGCTGCCGGTCGCCGACGGAACCGCGCTCACCTATGGCCCGATGCAGGCCGTCTACTTCACAACCGGCCTGGGCGATCCCGCCTGCGCCGAGGCTCCTGACGCGCTGGTGGTGCAGTCGCCGCAGGGGGTGGAGGTGGCCCTGCGCATCAACGACCTGGATATTCAGATCGGTTCCACGATCATCGTCTCCCTCACCACTATCCCCGCTGACACCGGCGGCGAGGTCCTGGTGATGGTGGTCACGCTGCTGCAAGGGACCGCCAACATCCTGCTCAACGGCCAGCAGATCGCCCTGGAACAACCAAGCTGGGAGCAGCCGGGCGCTTTGCCGGTGTATGCCGTCACCCTCAACGCTGAGGGCCGGGTGGATGAGAATTCCCAGGTGGTCACGCCGCCGCTGGACGTGGTAGCGCCAGTGGTGCAGCACACGTGCCTCAACGCCCTGATCATGCTGGAGCGCTCCGACACGTCGGTCTGCGACTCGCCGCTGACGGGCGCTTTTATCGCGCCGCAGTCCGCCATCCCGACCGGCGAGGGCGACCCGCTGGCGGGGGTGGATGAGGAGGACGCCTGTGTCGGCGCGCCCGCCACCACGATCAACCTGCGCGGCGGCCCCGGCACCCACTACCCGCTGCAAGGTCAGATCACCGCTCTGGAAGCCGTCCCCCTGACCGGTTACGCCGACGGCCTGGACGGCTACCGGTGGTGGCAGGTGAACGGCCAAAACTGGGTGCGCGGCGACCTGGTCCGCACGGCGGGCAACTGCGCCGCGTTGGGGCCGGTCGTCACGCCGGAGCCGCCCGCCCCGCCGCCAGCGCCCCCCGGCGGAGGCGGCAATAACGGAACCCATGTCGGGCTGATGTGGCACCTGATGGCGTGCGTTTACAGCCAGGAGGCCATCACTAACCCGGTTAGCTTTGGCTGGGGCCTCGGCTGCTTCGATTCCCCCGACAGCGCCAGCGCTCACCCGCACCCGGCGGTGTACCAGCTTTTTGTGGACGGCGCACCGCTGGATATGAGCGTCCTCCAGCAACGCGGGCCGGAGAATCACGCGCCGATCTGCCCCTGGGGTTGGGGCTTTTATTACCCGGCCATCACCCTCGCGCCCGGCGAGCACACGCTGTCCCTCAACCAGACGCTCACCGATAGCTGGCAGGATACCAGCGGGGGCGGGCAGGCCGGCTCGACCAACACGATGGGCTGCACGATCAACGTGGTGCGTTAGGAGAAAGGGGTGCCGTGTTGAGCGGTAGACTAAAGGCGCTGGTGGTTCTGTTGCTGGCGGTTGGGTGGGGCGTATTCCTCCGGCCCGCCACTGCTCAGGAGGGCGGCGCGGACGCCTGCCCGGCGCTGGTGCAGACGGCGCTGGAGACGGTCGGGGAAGCGTGCGCGGGGCTGGGGCGGGACGAAGCCTGCTACGGTCACCGGCGGGTGGACGCCACCTTCTGGGAGGCGCGGGACGACCTGGTCTTCAGCGAACCCGCTGACCGTATATCCCTCCTCGATCTCCAATCCATCACCACTCACCCGCTGGACGTAGAAGCTGAAACCTGGG
>DAOTXK010000244.1:0-2511 GCA_034435395.1 Anaerolineae bacterium
GTGTACACCAGGGTCAGGCCCCGCGCCACGCCCAGCATGGCCAGCGTGGCCACGAACGGCGGCAGCTTGCCATAGACAACCAGGCCGCCGTTGACCAGGCCCAGCAAAAACCCGACCGCCAGACCGGCCAGCATGGCCACGCCGACGGGCAGCTCGTGGAAGACGACCAGCCCGGCGGAAAGTGCGCCGGCGAACGCCGCGACCGAGCCGACCGACAGATCGATCCCCCCCACCAGCATCGTCAGCGTCATGCCGACCGTCATCACAATCACCGGCGCGTTCTGCACCAGGATGTTGACCAAGTTGCGCGTTTGCAGGAACCGATCGGAGGTCACTGAGAAAAAGATCACCAGCACCACCAGCACCAGGAAGACAGTCCCCCGTCGTAGCCAGCCCGCCACTCGGGCGCGCTGCACCTCGGTCCTGATCATACGCTGCCTGCCTTGTTGTTGGTGGGGATGCTGGCCCCCCCTGTCGCCGCGCCCATGATGTCGTCCTGGGTGGCGGTGCGCGGATCGTACTCGCCTATCAGCCGCCCCTCATGCATGACCAGCACCCGGTCGCTCACCCCCAGGACTTCCGGCAGCTCCGACGAGATCATCAGGATGCCCACACCCCGCTCGGCCAGTTCATTCATCAGGTGGTGGATCTCGGCTTTCGCGCCGACATCAATGCCACGCGTCGGCTCATCCAAGATCAGGATTTTCGGCTCCAGGGTCAGCCACTTGGCGATAACCACCTTCTGCTGGTTGACGCCGCTCAGATTACGCACGCGCTGCACCAGCGATGGGGTGCGAATATCCAGCCGCTGGACGAAGTCGGCGCTGATCGCCTCAGCCTGCTGGTGCCGAATCAGCCCCCAGCGGGCGAGTTTGCCCAGCAGGGCCATCACCACATTAGAACTGACCGTCATCCGCAGGAACAGCCCCTGGGCCTTGCGGTCTTCTGGCACGAAGCCGATGCCGTGGCGGATGGCTTCCGCTGGCCGACGGATTTTGACTTCCCGCCCGTCGAGATGGATAACGCCCGCCGTCGCCGGGCGCAGGCCAAAGATCGTCTCGGCCAGTTCGGTGCGTCCCGCCCCCACCAGCCCGGCCAGCCCCAGAATCTCCCCGCGATACAGCTGGAAGCTCACATCCTCGATCGCCCCGCGCGAGCTTAACCCCCTGACTTCCAGCGCCGGTTCCGTGCCGCCTTGGCGCTCCCGGCGTTCGTAAATGTCCTGCACCTCACGCCCGACCATCATGCGGATGATCTTCTCCTCGGTCAGGTCAGCGATGCGTTCGGTGCCGACTCGCTCGCCGTCGCGCAGCACCGTCACCCGGTCGGCGACGGCGAAGATTTCCTCCAGCCGGTGGGAGATGAAGATGATCGACACCCCCTGCGCACGGAGGGCGCGCATCTGCTGGAACAGGGTGTCCACCTCGCGCTCGGTCAGCGCCGAGGTTGGCTCGTCCATCACCAACAGGCGCGCATCGAGCGACAGAGCCTTAACCACCTCCACCATCTGCTGTTGGGCCAGCGGCAGCCGGTTCACCGGTGTGCGAGGGTCGACATCCAGCCCCAAACGGGCCAGTTGCTGGCGGGCCTGGTCGTATAGCTGCGCCCAGTTGATCGTCCCTGGAATGACCCCGGCGGGTTCGCGGCCCAGATAAATATTTTTGCCGACATCCAGGTAGGGGATCAGGGCCAGTTCCTGATGGATCATGCTGATGCCCAACGCCTGGGCGTCATGCGGCGAATGGATGGCGACCGGACGGCCATCCCAGACGATCTGCCCGGAGTCGGGATCGGGCGGAAAGACGCCGCTCAGGATGCGCACCAGCGTGCTTTTGCCCGCGCCGTTTTCGCCGACCAGGGCCAGGATTTCTCCCGGATAGACGGTCAGCTCCACATCTTTGAGCGCCTGCACCCCCGGAAACGTTTTGGAGATGTGCGCCATGTGTAACAGCGGTTGCGGTTCGGTCATCGCCTGCCTGCTCCCCGGGAGGGATCGAAGCCCTGGATCGGTGCAGGGGCGGCGGACCGCCCCCACACCTTGATACAACGCCCCAGGCGTCTACTCGGCTGTCACCAGCGCCAGGGCCACCGGGATGCTCGCCGGCACCTCCTCGCCGCCCAGGTACGCGGCAGCGGTGCTCACGCCAAGCTGGCCCATCAGGGCCGGTTGCTGGGCGATGGTCCCTGCCAGCGTGCCCGCCTGGACCGCGGCCACGGCATCATCGATGGCGTCGAAGCCAACGAAGATGATGTCCGCCGCCCGGCCCGCTGCCGTCGCCGCCTCAATCGCCCCCAGGATCATCTCATCGTTGTGGGCGAACACGCCGTCGATCTCAGCCTCCGCCTGGAGGATGTTCTCGAACACGCTCAGCCCCTCAGCGCGGTTGAAGTTGGCCGTCTGGCGAGCCACGATAGTCACGCCAGAGCAGGACTCCTGCATGTAGGCGTTGAAGCCCGCCCCACGGTCGCGGGCAGCCGATGTCCCGGCGATGCCTTCCAGCTCCACCACGT
>DAOTXK010000245.1:0-6970 GCA_034435395.1 Anaerolineae bacterium
AGATCCGTCTGCGCGGCCAGCCCTTCCACCCCAAGAACCCGCATGACGCCCTCCGGGCCGGAATCGCCATGCTGACCGAGGACCGCAAGCGCAGCGGCCTGGTGTTGAGCTGCTCCATTCGCGACAATGTGAGCCTGGCCTCTCTGCCACAGATGAGCCGCTGGGGCCTCCTGGACCGCCGCCAGCAGGACCGGCAGACGCGGGCCAAGGTGCAGGAACTGAACATTCAGCCCGCCCAGCTCGACCGGCTGGTCCGGCAGCTCAGCGGCGGCAACCAGCAGAAAGTGGTCTTCGCCAAGTGGCTGCTGGTCCAGGCGGAAGTGCTTATCCTGGACGAGCCGACGCGCGGCGTCGATGTGGCCACCAAAGTCGAGATTTACCAGATCATCCACCAACTGGCCCAGCGGGGCGTGGCCGTGTTGCTCATTTCGTCCGAGATGCTGGAGATTCTCGGCATGAGTGACCGCATCCTGGTCATGCGCGAGGGCCATCTGGTGGGAGAGTTCAGCCGCGCCGAGGCCACTGAAGAGGGCCTGCTGGCCCTGGCCGCCAATGTCAGCCCAGAATCCGAGGAGTACCATGCAGACATCGTCCCGCGTTGATCAGGTTAAAAAGCGCCTGCGCACCGTCCTGCCCCCCTGGACCGGTCGTTGGCCCGTGGACACTTCCCGCCGCCACTGGGCCGACTATGGGTTTATGATCGCTTTTGTCATCCTGCTGCTGATCACCGCCTCGACCTCGGCAGTGTTCTTCACCGAGCGTAATATCAGCAACCTGCTGCGGCAGATTGTCCCCAACGGCCTGATCAGCCTGGGCATGCTGATCGTGATCCTGACCGGGGGCATCGACCTCTCGGTGGGATCGATCGTGGCCCTGGCCGGGATCATGTCATCCGGCCTCCAGGCACACATCCCCCTCCCCCTGGCCGTCCTGGTGGCGCTGCTGATCGGGTTACTGGCCGGCACCGTCAACGGCGTCCTGATCGCCCGCTTTAAGCTGGCCCCGTTCATCGTGACGCTGGCGACCCTGGGAGCCATCCGGGGGCTGGTTTACGTGTATTCCGACACGCCGCAGTCTCCCGCCGACCCCGCCTTCCGTCAGATTCTGGGCGGCTTCGTCGGGCCGGTCGCCGTGGCCACGCTGATCATGATCGCCTGTTATCCGCTGGTGTGGCTCTTCCTGAACCGGACGCCCGCCGGGCGGGCCATCGTGGCCATCGGCGGCAATGAAGAGGCGGTGCGGCTGGCTGGCATCAACGTCGAGCGCCATATCATCCTGGCCTACGTGCTCTCCGGTCTGTTCGCCAGCATGGCGGGCGTGCTCCTGGCCGCTCGCCTGGGAATCGCCCAGCCCAGCCTGGGGTCGGCTTACGAACTGGACGCCATCGCCGCCACCGTCATCGGCGGGGCCATCCTGGGCGGCGGGGGCGGCAGCGTGGTGGGGACGCTGGGCGGCGTGCTCACCCTGGGGCTGATCGACAACTTATTAAACCTCTTCAACGTCCAGTCGTACTACCAGCAGATTCTCAAAGGGCTGATCATTCTCTTCGCGGTGCTGGCGCGCCGTAAGGAAGATTAGGCGGTGGGCGCGCCCCGCTAAGCGGTTAGAGGCAGGGAAGGAGGTGAGCGATATACGAGCCGTAACCATCTCCCATAACGACCAAAACACGACATCTATAAAGGAGGGCGATCGATGAAATCGAGACTGTTGTTGAGTGTGCTCTTGATCGTGACCATCCTGGTTGGCGCTTCCGCCCCCACGGTTGCCATTGCCCAGGAAGATAACACCATCCGCATTGGCATGGTCAACTTCACCCTGTGCTGCGCCTACTTCATCGGCATGTCCGAAGCGGTAGAGGAAGAGGCGGCCTTTTACCCCAACATCGAGTTGATCATCACCGACGCCAATGGCGACGCCGCCAAGCTGACTGCCGACGTGGAAGATGTGCTGGCCCAGGGCGTGGACGGCATCATCATCAGCGGCGGGCCGCTGGAGGCTGCCCCGGCTGCCCTGGACGCCATCGAGGCCGCCGGGGTCCCGGTGGTGCTGGTGGACCGGCTGCTCAAGGGTGGCAACTTCACCAGCTGGATCGGCCCGGACAATTTCACCATCGGCGTCCAGGATGGCCAGTACATCGTCGATCGTCTGGGTGGTGAGGGCCGCCTGGTGGTGCTGAAGGGCGGACCGGCGGACAACTCGATCGGCCTGGACCGGACCAACGGCATGCTCTCCGTGGTGGAACAATCCAACATCGAAGTTGTGGCCGCTCCGGACTTCGGCGGCTGGAGCGAGGACGGCGGCTTCACCCTCATGGAGGACATGCTGGCCCGTTACGACCAGATCGATGCCGTCTTCTGTGAAAACGACTCCATGTGCCTGGGCGCGCAGCTGGCCATCGAGGATGCGGGCCGGTCGGACGAGATGTTCCTGGTGGGCGTGGACGGCCAGAAGGAGGCCCTGCTGCAAATCCTGAACGGCACCAACTACGCCGCCACCGGCCTCAACAACTCCGACCAGATCGGGCGGGCTGCCTTCCATCGGCTGATGGCGATCCTGGCCGGTGCGCAGGCCCCGCAGGAGACCGTTCTGCCGTCGCCGCTGATCACCAGCGAGAATGTGGCCCGGTACTACAACCCGGACAGCGTCTTCTAAACCCCGGCTAATCCCGATATCCGGCGCTTGAGCCGCGCCCCGCGTGACGGCCCCCAAAGGGACTTTCTGGCTGGCCAGGCAGCTCTTTGGGGGCCATTGTTCACGCACGGCTGTGGGGGCGCGCCGATGGCCCTCTGTCAGCCGCGCCGCCGCCCAAACCAGGCCCCGCGCGCGGCGGATGGGGCCGAGGACACCCAGGCGATGAAACCCATGCGGCCCCTCTCCAACCTGTTCAGGGCACTGGTCGTGATAGGTCTGCTGGCGGCAGGCGGGGGGTGCCAGGGGACCGCTTCTCAGGCAGGCGTCTCCCCGGCGGCGGCCACCCCTGCCCCTCCCCCAGGCCCCGACCACCCCCTCGTCGGGACGCCCACCCCGCTTCCGGTCGGGTCCAGCAACCGGGACTGGTCGCCGGTGGTGGAATCGATCGGCGGCCTGCCGATGGCCTACGTCCCGGCGGGATGTTGGATGATGGGCAGCGCGGACGGCCAGCCAGACGAGCTTCCTGTGCATGAGGTGTGCCTGAGCGCGTTCTGGATCGGCCAGACGGAGATCACCCACCGCCAGTACGCGGCCTGTGTGGAGGCGGGCGCGTGTGAGCCGCCCGTGGAGCGCCGCTACTACGATAACCCGGCCTACGCCGATCACCCGGTCGTTTACGTGAGCTGGCCGCAGGCGATGGCCTATACCGACTGGCTCTCTCAGGAGAGCGGGCAGTCTTTCCATCTGCCGACCGAAGCGCAGTGGGAGTACGCCGCGCGAGGGCCGGAAGGCTGGCAGTACCCCTCCTGGCAGGGCGGCGCGGAGAGCTGCCAGGCGGCCCAGGCCCTGGTCTGTGAGGGAGTTACCCCGGTGGCCGTCGAGTTGCGCCCGCCGCCGGATCAACGCCTGGACGGCCCCTCCTGGGTCGGGGCGCTGAACATGGCCAGCGGCGCGTGGGAGTGGACGGCGGATTGGTACGCCCCGGACGGCTACCGCCTGTCCCCCGACGGCAGCTGGAATCCGACCGGTCCGGCCACCGGCTCCTCGCGGGTGGTGCGCGGCGGCGCGCCGGGTTTCGGCAGCGAGGTCGCCCGGCCCACCAGCCGCCACCGGCTCGGCCCTCATGCCGCCGTCTACTATCTCGGCTTTCGGGTGGTGGCGGATGATCCGCTGTCGCTGGCGAGAACGCCCGACGCCGCCTCAGCCACTACCCCCGGCGGGGGGTGAAGCGGGGAGCGTGACGGTGAATGTCGTGCCCCCACCAACCTGGCTCTCAAAGCTGATGGACCCGCCGTGGCGCTCCACCGAGCGTTTCACAATGGCCAGGCCAAGACCGGTACCTTTGATCGATCCCACATTGCCCGCCCGGTGGAAGGCTTCAAACAGCCGCTTCTGATCGCTCGCCGGGATGCCAATGCCCTCATCCTGGACGCGAATGACCACCTCGTCGTCGGCGCAACTCACCTCCAGCCGGACCGTCCCCCCCTCCGGCGAATATTTGACCGCGTTGGAGAGCAGATTGCCGAGGATATGGCGCAGCAGCCGCTCATCCATGATCACCGCCGAGCAATCACCGCTGATGGACGCCACCAGGTCCAGCCCTGGGCCAGCCTCCAGCCGGGTGATCTCCAGGACATCGCCGCAGACGGCGGCCAGATCAAGCGGCGTGGGGTTAAACTCCAGCTGACCGGCCTCGGCCTTCCCGACCAGCAGCACTTCTTCCAGCAGCCTGGTCATGGAATCCACCGCCGAGCGGATCTGCTCGAAGTGTCTGGTCCGTTGCGCCTCCGACATCCGATCCAGGCGATGCTGGAGCAGGAAATTGGACGACATGATGGTGGTGAGCGGCGTGCGAAACTCGTGCGACGCCATGGAAACGAACTGCGACTTCAGCTCCCCCAGTTCTTTCTCTTTTTGCAGGGCCTCCCGCAGGGCTTCTTCCGCCCGCTTCCGCTCGGTAATATCGCGGATGCTGCACACCAGCCCCAGCAGCTGGCCCTCGCTGATCACCGGCGACAGCGCGACATCGGCGTCAAAAACGGAGCCGTCCTTACGATCAATCCCCAACTCCAGGCGGCGGGCGCGCCCGTCGGCCACCACCGCCTGGAGCGCATGCATGAGCGTGTCCCCATTATCGCGCTGAGCGACTACCGCCAGCGGCTGCCCGAACACCTCATCCCCTTCATAGCCCAGTACGGCGTAAAAGGCCGGGTTAAACTGTCGCATCTCGCCGTCCGGATTCAGAAATATGATGGCGTCGCTGCTGCTGTTGAGAATGGCTTCCACCCGTTCGCGGGCCCGGCTCAGCTCCCGGGTGCGCTCTTTCACCGCCTGCTCCAGATTGCCGCTGTGGGCTTCCAGCCGCTGGTACAGCCGCGCATTCTCGATGGCAATGGCGGCCTGGTTGGCAAACGAGCCTAACACGTCCAGAATGACGCCCTCCAACGGCCTCCGGCTGAACAGGGTCAGCACGGCCAGCACATCGTCGTTTTTCACCAGCGGGTACCCGGCAAAGGCCACCAGATCGTGCGCCCTGACCCATGACGGATCAAACGGCCCGGCCTCGCCCAACTGGTTGATGATCAGCGGTTTGCCCTGGCGGGCGATCTCGCTGATGGTGTTGCGGCGGTCGTCGAGGGAGAGACGCGAAGTTTCGCCATCCCGCCAGGTGAACGGCCCCGCGCTGGCACGTAGGACCAGTTGCCCGGCGGCCTCGTCATACAACCAGATGCAGGCCAGGGCGGCGCCCACTTCTTCCACCAGGCTGGCCGCAATGGCCTGGAGCACCCCGTCCAGATCGAGGCCCCAGCGACTGACCCGGGTCGATGCCCGGTTGAGCGCCGACAGGTAGCGGGCCCGGTTTTGCGCCTGATCGTACAGCCGGGCGTTGGTGATGGCGACGGCGGCCTGGTCGGCCAGGGTCTCCAGAACGAGCATATCGTTGGCGTCGAACGCGCCCGTGCGCCGGCTCTGGACATCCAGCACCCCGACGACATCGTCCCCATAACGGAGAGGGACGCTGACTTCCGACCGGATCACATCGTCCGGGAACGGATTCTGGAAGCGCGGCTCAGCCCGCACGTCATTGGCCAGCAGCAGTTGCCCCTGTGCGGCTGCCCAGCCGACCATTCCCTGACCGACCTTCAGCCGATGGTCGGCGGGGAAGCGCCCGGCATAGGCGCCGGCGCGGGCGCGCATGACCAGCTGGTCCCCCTCCCGCGTGAACAGGCCGACGTGGTCGTAACCGAACGTCTCCTGGATCAGGCGGGCCGACCGCTCCAGCACGGTGTCCAGGTCCAGCACGGCGGCGATCTGATCGCTGACCTCGTTGATGAGCATCAACTGGCGCGCCTGCTGTTTGAGCGCCTCCTCCGCCTGCCGGCGTTCGGTGATGTCCTGCGCCACGGAGAGGATCACCTGCTCGCCGCCCAGGATGGACGGGACAAAGCTTATGCTGATATTGCGGATGGTGCCGTCTCGGCGCACGATTTGGACTTCAATATCACGCACGGATTCGCCAGCTTGCAGGCGCTCGACGATCCGCGCCCTGTCCTCAGGGTTCTTATAGATCTGGCGGAGGTCGATCTCATCCAACGCCGTGTCGCGAGGGTAGCCGATCAGATCATAAGCCGCGCCATTGTAGGCCATTATGCGACCGTCCGGGGTCGTCAGGCCGATGCCCACCGGCACCGCCTCAAACAGGGTGCGGTAGCGCGCTTCGCTCTCCCGCAAAGCCTCCTCCGCCTGCACCCGCTTGGTGATGTCCAGCAACGTGCCGATGACCGCCGGGCGACCCCGGTAATCGGTGCGGCGGCCAAAGACTTCGCAGTGGATCGTCCGGCCATCCTTGCGCACCACCCGAAAGGTATAATGCACCGCTTCCTCTTCTCCCTCAATACGGCGGCGGATGTGCCCCATGACCAGGGCCAGATCATCCGGGTGAACCACGTCTTCCGGCCCCATGCCGCCGGTAAGTTCTTCCTCGGTGTAGCCAGAAATCTGGGCCAGGGCAGGGTTGGCATAATGGAATTTGCCGTCCTGGATGATGTAAATCCCGGCCAATGAGGTCTCGGTGATGGTGCGGAACCGCTCTTCGCTCTCCTGCAAGGCATCCTGCGCTCGCTTCCGCCCGGTGATGTTCCGGCCAATGCCCACCAGGCCCACCACCGTCCCCGCGGAGTCGCGTAAGGGCACCTTGGTGGTGAGCAGCCATCCCCGCTCGCCGGTTGGCAGGTCCTGGAAAACTTCTTCGCGATTGATCAACGGCTGGCCCGACCGGATGAGCGCCTGCTCGTCAGCGTAGAAGTTCGCCGCTATCTCCGGGGGATAAAAATCGTGG
>DAOTXK010000246.1:0-7543 GCA_034435395.1 Anaerolineae bacterium
GCTCAAGGGAGCGCACGCCGACCAACGCCGGCCGGCTCGCCCTGGCGGAGTCGACTTCATCAACCTGTTATCCGCCCGATTTCAAACTGGTTTTTAATGTACATAAACCAGAAAATGTGGTAACATATGCCAAATTACAGTAATAAAACTGGTCAAAGGGCATTCATATGATCGTTCAGACGTCAGACACCTGATTCAGCGACCATCGGTCACAGAAAAGGCCGCTCATAACATTCTCATCCAGGCGGGCCTCTGGCCCTTGTATTGGGGACAATCGTCAATTATAATAACAACAAGCAGTTTATTAGGCGTAATCATTAAAGGACAGGTGAGCAACCATGAGCAAAGCTGAAGAACTCGTTCACAAAGGCCCGTTGGCGATTCGCACCGAGACCGGCGATTCACCGCTGGTCGTCCTTTATCCGCGCAATCGCTACCGGAACGCCTACCTCCAGCGGTATCTGCGCGAGCCGGATACCGGGCTGTACTACTACGCCTTGCAGACCACCGACCGCAATCTTCGTAAGTTCCTGAACAACTTCATTGAGGACATGGACGCCACCACCGACGGCTTCGGGAGTCACCTGCGCGCCGCCCTGACGGCCAAAGGCAAAGCCCCGGAGCTGGCCGCCGCCATGGGGGAGGACCTGCGCGAACTGTCCAGCGAGCCGTTCACCCTCTTGCTGGACCAGTACGATCGGCTCCCTGAGAAGGACGAGACCAAACGCTTCATGGAGGCGCTGGTCGAGCACATCCCGGAACACTGCCAGATCATCATCAACGCCCGCGAGCAGGCCTACCTGCCCTGGTTCGATCTGGTCTCAGAAAAGAAGGCCACCGTCCTGGGCGCTGAGTATGTGCCGGAAGAGGCTGGCCCGCCGGAAGAGCCGCCAGAAGTGCCGCGGGTGGAGGTGTATTCGCTGGGGCGCGGCTACACCCTGGTCAACGGCGCGCCAGTCACCCACTGGGATGGCGAACTGCCCAAGAACCTGTTCTTCTTTTTCATGGACCACCCGCTGGTCACCCGCGACGAGATTTTTGACGTGTTCTGGCCCACCCTCAGCGTCAAAGAGGCCACCAACGTCTTCCACGTGACCAAACGTAAGATCAACGAGCGCCTCGGCTATGACCTGACGCAGTACGCCAGCGGCTTCTACAGCCACAGCGATAAGATCGACATTTACTACGATGTCGCTTCCTTCAGCAAGGCCATCGAAGAGGCGATGATGGCCGACGAAAGCGCCCAGATCACCCACTGGACCCAGGCCGTGCGCCTGTACCGCGCCCCCTTCCTGCACCGGCTGGACATGGCCTGGGCCGCGGAACGCCGCAAGGAACTCCGCGCCCAGCACGCGCAGGCCCTGATCGGGCTGGGGCGCATCATGCAGTCGCAGAATAAGATCGACGCGGCGCTGGAGAATTACTCCAAAGCGCTGCGAGAAACCCCGGAGCTCGAGGACATCCACCGCCAGGTGATGGAGCTGTACTACCAGCAAGGCAAAACCGCCGAGGCCATCCGGCAGTACGAACGGCTGGAGCGGTCCCTGCGCGAGACGTTAAACATCGCCCCCTTGCCGGAGACGACCAACCTGTACAAACTGATCACCGGCCAGGAGTAGAACCCCCCAGGACGGGCAGCCAGAAGTCCACAGACAAGGGGCTTAAGTTAAGCCCCTTGTTTTTATCCCCCCGGCGGGAGCGGCGGCAGCGGCGACGGCGTGATGTTGGGGTCGCGGGTCGGCGGGACGACGGCTGTCGGTCGCGGCTGACCGGCGGGGGCCGTCCCCTGGGCGGGCGTGCCGCCCGGCTGCACGGGGACCTGCTCGCTCACGCAGCGGAAGCCGATGAAAAAGGCCTGGGTGTTCGGCTCGTACTCCTGGCGGTGCATGGTGCGGGTGAAAAAGGGCACCGTATCCCACGAGCCACCCCGCACCACCTTGCTGGTGCCCACCGTCGGCCCCTGTGGATTGAGGCCGCTGGCTTCCGGCTGGCTGTAATAATTGGGCAGGTACCAGTCCTGCACCCACTCGGCCACATTGCCCGCCAGGTCCAGGATGTTGTACGGGCTGGCCCCGCCGGGATAGCTGCCCACCTGAACCGGCCCGGTGGAGGCCCGCTGGCCGGAACGATCCTGGCGGTTGGTGTTGGCCAGCGCCGGGTCCCATTCGTTGCCATAGGGATAGATCAACAGGTTCGGGCCGCGCGCGGCGCGCTCCCATTCGGCCTCGGTCGGCAGGCGGCGACCGATGGCCCGGCAGTAAGCCTGCGCCCCGTACCAGGTCACGTGCGTGGCCGGCAACCGGGCCAGGAGATCGGGCACGGAATAGGTCGCGCCGTCAAACTGGATGTTGGAGGTCTCGGATTCGTTGCGGGTGGCGGCGCAGGGCTGGTCGGAGCAGCCGTTGAGGTGGCTGTTCGGCCCCAGTGAATTGAGGAAGGCGACGTATTGGGCAACGGTGACTTCGGTCACTTCCATCTGGAAGCTGTCTACGATCACCCGGTGCGGCGGGAACGAATCCTCGGCGAAGGAAATGTCGCAATTGCCGCCGTACTCGTTGACGCACACCGACACCGCCGCCGCCACTTCGGCCTGGTTGGTGCCCATCAGGTAGTCGCCGCCGCTGACCAGCTCCATCCGCGTGGCCAGGCTGACCAGCGCCGGATCAACCCCACCCGGCAGCGTGGGCGTGGGGGTGGACAGGGGCGTCCCGGCCAGGGCAGCGCCCGGCGACTCTTCGTCGGTCGGGGTTGCCGCCTCCTGGGTAAGCGGGCGGTTGGGGTCCGGCGTGGGCGGGACCGGCGTGGCCGACGGCTGGATCACGGTGACGCCGGAGGGCGTGGCCGTGACGATGATCACCTGCTGCTCGAAGGTCGGCGTGGGGCTGGGCAGTTCGGCCACCTCGCTGACCAGCACCGTGGCCCCGGCCAGGTTTTCGGCCACCGGCGTCCCGGCGCTGATGTTAATGGTGATCACGCCGGCGGCGTAGCTGGCCAGGCAGGCCACCGCCGCGCAGCCCAGCCCCAGGACCACGCCGATGATCAGCCACTGCCAGGTCGCATCCCGCGTCTGGCGGCGAAATGTAGACATACGAAACCTCCCTCACCGCCGGGCATCCGGCCCGGACGGCCCGTCGTTTTCCATCGGGCTGCCCCTCACTGCGAGGTCCTAGTGTACCGTCCTCCGGGGCAGATCACCACCCGCGCCTCGCAGCATCGGCACGCCTGCCGACGCCACCCCTCACCCCAGCCGGGCATAGTGCGCGATGGCCGTGCGGGCCAGGGCCAGCGTCCCCCAGATCAGCAGGCCGTAGGCGGCGAACCCGACGGCGGTCAGCGCCAGATAGAGGCCGCCGGGATGTTCGATCAGCAGCAGGCTGGTCAGCCCCCACAGGTAAAGGCCGCCGCCCATCACCGCCAGGCGGGCCGCCAGGACGAGCGTGCTGGTGATCATGCCGCCCCGGCTCAGCAGCCCGGCCAGCACGCCCAGCGCGGTGGTGAAGGCCAGGTCCAGCGCCGTGTAGACAGAATTGATGGCCGCCAGCAGCGGCAGCAGGACGACCTCCGGCGGCAGGTCAAACGGGCCGGGCGGCAGGCCGGCCCAATCGTCCAGCAACAACACGATCCAGGCGATCACCCCCAGCCGGGCCACGGCGACCATGACATGATCGCCCAGCAGCATCCGCGTGGAGGCCCACCATTTGCCCAGGACGATGTGGCGCGGTTCCACGGCGGTCAGCAGCAGGCTGTCCCAGGTCAGGCCGTCCCTCTCCCGCTCAATGCTGGCCGAGGCCAGAGACAGCGTGATCAGCGTCACCACCGGGTACAGCGAGGCGTTCACGATGAACAGCACCGCCAGCGGCCCGCCATCCACAAACAGGGCGCGGGCGGACGGCATAAACGGCAGCAGCAGCGCCGCGCCAAAATACACCACGGAGATGATGATGCCCGGCACCACCAGCAGCACCGCCAGCGCGATCCACACCCGCCCGGCGCGGTTGGTCTCGATCACGTGGCGCTGGTGCTTCAGTTCGGCCCGCATCACGGGATTACGCGCCCAGGCCGCCGACAGCCGCATCCCCCCCTGCCCTTCCTGATACTCACGCTTCCCTATGAGGGTACCCTGACCCGCCGGGAGCAGTCAACGCCAACGTCGGCATTCATGCCGCCGCTACGACTCGCCCGGAATCGCGACGCCCCCGCCCGATAACGTCGGCATCCATGCCGCCGCTACGGATACGACTCATCCGGTGGTAGCGGCGCGATGAATCGCGACGCCGTGATAGTACGCAGATACTCATCACTCGCTTATCAATCTATGTTATCATCGGGGCGGAGGCTACTCTTAGCGGATGCGTGTTGGACTCAGGATGACAGCACATGGCTAACGTCAAACGGTGGGGATGGCTGGCGGCGGGGTCGGCGGGTCTGCTGGCGGCGGCCTGGCTGCTGGCCACCTTCGCCGGACCCACCACCGCCTCGTCAGGCTACCAGATTCCCACCCTCACCCCCAGCCCGATCCCCACCGCCACCCGCACGCCGACTCCCAACCCCACCGCCACCGCCGCCGCCGCTTTTTTCACCGTGGACGAGGCGACGATGATCTCCCACTATCCCACGGGGGTGGAGTTCGTCTTCCGGGTCAGCAGCCGCGCCGGGCCGATCCAGCGGGCCTCCGTCGCCTACTGGCCCCGCGAGGGCGCGACCACCAGCGCCGTCCTGACCTGGGACGAGACGCGGGGCGCTTACGTCTACTTCGACCGTCTGCGTCAGCCGCCCTGGTTCCAGCTGAACTATCGCTTCCGGGCCATCGACAGCGCCGGGAACGTCTTCCAGACGGCGGACCTGACCCAGGAATACGCCGACAACACCCGTCAGTGGCTGCGCCGGGAGGATGCCAACGTGATTGTGCTGCTCAGCGGCGGGCGCGAAGCGCTGATCGAGGACCTGTTCAAAAGCGCCTCAGGAGCCATCGGTCGGCTGGAGGAGGCCTTCGGCTTCTCGCTGGACTACAAGCCCTACGTCGTCGTCATGCCGGATGGCCCCAGCTTCCGCGAGTGGCAGGAATACGCGGACCCTACCCTGCAGGGCGTCACCTACCAGGGGATGGGCTACACCGCCCAATCGCTGGCCATGGGCGAGGATACGCTGGTCAAGACGGTGGTGCCCCACGAACTGACCCACATCTTCCAGGGTTTCATCGCCGAGGCGTGGGACATCCCCACCTGGTTCACCGAAGGCCACGCCTCGTATTTTGAGGTGGAGCACTTTTATGGCCGGGATTACGAGCAGCGCGTCCGCCAGTGGGCCGATCGGCTCCCCACCCTGCAGGGCGATCTGGGGATGGCTGGCGCGGTCGGCCCGGACGGGAATATCCGCTGGGACTACGACGTGGGCTACAGCTTCATCAAATTCTGGATCGAGCATTACGGCTGGGAGTCGCACCGGGCCTTCTGGCAGGCGCAGGTGACGATGGACTTCCAGGAGGCCATGGCTTTCGCCACCGGGAAGAGCTTCGCTGACCTGGAAAACGAGTGGCGGGCCTACCTCGGCGCGCCGGGACCGGCCCCCACCCTGATCCCGACGCCGACCATGCTCCCCTATCCCACCGCCCCACCCATGGCCACGCTGCCGGGGGCGGGAGGGGGCGGTTAGGCGGAGGCCAGGGACCGCCACGAATCAAAACCGGGCGTCGGCTGTGGCCCCCGACGCCCGGCCTGACGATAAAACCATCCCCATGCCAGGCGGTCACTCCGGCGGCGCGGCCAGGATTTGCCGGGCTTCTGCCACCGTGTCCACGATGAATACCCGCCTCCGCCATTTGGGGTACAGGCGGCGCACGACGTTGGCCGCCGCGCGGACCGCTGCCTGCCCGCTGACCACCACCACGCGGCGCGTATGAGGAGGCCAGTCCGACATGGCGCGGATGCCGGCGATCAGGGCCTCGCTGCCGATATGGGCGCTCGACAGGTTGTTAATGAAGTCCACCGGATAATCAATCCCTTCCAGCAACGCGGCTACGGCGGCCAGGGCAGCGCGAACATTTTCCCCATCGATCTCTCCCTCATATTCACACCGGATGATGGTGTGTGCGGCGTTATCCCAGGCTACTGTGACGCTCATCGGCTCTCCACTGCTTCCGGCAACCTGTGGGAACGGCGGGGATCCCCCACCTTCCCACTCGATCCTTTCCGTTGAATTAAGTATAACATAATTTTATTTGTGAATTTGCCAACAACTTTATTTTTCACAAACTTTTTACGAATCAGGGGACTCGCCCCCGGCGGGCGGGGGCCGGTATAATCCCGGCCGGCGAGCCGCCCGTGACTCGCGCCTGATCCACCGCCCAATCGTGAGGTAACCGCATGAGCCTGATCGAGCGCCGTGTGCCCGACGGCCCGGGAGAACTGATCGTCACCGCCCGCCATGACCGCCGCCTGCGGAAAACGGTCCGCTGGACGGTCCGGGACAACGAGATCGCCATCCGCGCCCCGCGTCACATCCGCCCGCGGGAACTGGAGCGCTTGGTGGATGAGATCGTGGAGAAGGTGCGCAAGCAGCGCGCCCGCGCCCGCCAGCGCCAGGACGTGGACTTACAGGCCCGCGCCGAGGCCATCAACCGGAAGTATTTCGGCGGCGAGCTGACCTGGCACACCATCCGCTGGGTGGACAACATGGAGAAGCGCCTGGGGAGCTGCACCACTGGCGGCACCACCGATGGCGATATCCGCCTCAGCTCGCGCCTGCGGAACTGGCCGCGATATGTGGTGGACTACGTGCTGGCCCACGAGCTGGCCCACCGCCAGTATCCCAATCACAGCCCGGATTTTTGGGCGTACCTGGCCCGCTATCCGCAGGCCGAGCGGGCGCGCGGCTTCATCGAGGGCTTCGCCTTCGCCGAGAACTGTCCCGCTGACGATCTCTTGTAACCGCCCAGGACACCTCGGATCACCAGCGTTGACGGCCAGGACACGCGCCACGGCCTGGCAGAGGATAAACACCCCATGGGCAAAACGATCCTGCTGACGGGCAATCCCGGCACCGGCAAAACCACCGCCATCCGCCAGATCGTGGCCCGGCTGGGAGGGGAAGCGGGCGGCTTCTACACGGAGGAGACCCGCGCCGGCGGGGTCCGGCAGGGTTTCCGGCTCGTGACGCTGGACGGGCGGGAGGGCATCCTGGCCCACGTGAACCTCCAGGGGCGTCCGCGGATTGGCAAGTACGGCGTCGATAGGGCCACGCTGGAGGCGGTCGGCGTGGGGAGCATCCGGGCAGCAGTGGCGCGGGGCGCGCTGGTGGTGATCGACGAGATCGGCCCGATGGAACTGCTGTCGGAGGCGTTCCAGGCGGCGGTGCTGGCGGCGCTGGACAGCCGGTCGCCGGTGTTGGGGACCATCGTCAAACGGCCCCACCCCTTCGCCGACCGGATCAAAGCCCGCCCCGATGTGACCGTCCTGGAGCTGACCCGCCAGAACCGGGACGATCTGATCGACCGGGTGGTGGAAATGATTGTAGCGGCGCGATGAATCGCGACGCTTCCCGTCGG
>DAOTXK010000247.1:0-6065 GCA_034435395.1 Anaerolineae bacterium
CAGGGCAACCTGACCCTGCGGCTGTGGAGCGCAGGCTGCGCCAGCGGCGAGGAAGCCTATTCACTGGCCATCCTGCTGCGCGAAATCCTGCCGGACTGGCGAGAGTGGCGGCTGGACATCCTGGGCACCGATATCAACAGCCGGGCGGTGGCCCAGGCCCGACGCGGTATTTACCGCGACTGGTCGTTCCGCGAAGTTTATGCCCAGCAGTGGCGCGACCGCTACTTCGACCGCGTGGACACCCAGTACCACCTGCACGAGGATGTGCGGGAGATGGTCCACTTTGAGACCTGTAACCTGCTCGAAAACTGCCTCATGTTGCAAAATCAGACGGCCTACCTGGACGTGATTTTCTGCCGCAATGTGATTCTGTACTTCGGCAGGCACGCCCGCCAGTGGGTGTTCCAGCACCTCCACCGCGCCCTGGTGCCGGGCGGCTGGCTGGTGATAGGGCACGCCGATCCCCCGCCGCCGGCCTTCACCGCCTTTGAGCCGCACGCCTTCCCCGGGGCGACGTTCTACCAGCGGCCTCGGCGGAGCCAGCCCGCGCCCAAACCGCGCCCCACCCCGGTTGAGGCAGACGACGAGCCGGGCGAAGACGCGCCAGAGGTGACGGCCTCCGCTGGATTGGAGAATTCGGACGCGCACGCCCAGTACCGGCTCGGCCTGTGGCACGCCAACCGCCAGCACTGGGAAGAAGCGCTGTTACATTGCCAGCAGGCCGTCGAACTGGAGCCGACCTTCACCGAAGCCCATTACACGCTGGCCCTGATCTACCAGAGCCTTGGCCTCTATGATCAGGCCATCAAAGCCCTGCGCCGCACCATCTACCTGGCCCGCAACTGGGCGCTGCCGCGTTTCACGCTGGCTGGGGTTCACCGCCAGATCGCCGAATACGACCAGGCCCGCCGTGAGCTGCGCAACGTGATCGCCATCACCAACGCCCTGCCGCCGGATACGGCCATCGCCGGCGGGGAGGGCCTGACCGCCGCCCGCCTGCGCCATGCTGCCGACCGGCAGTTGCAGAGCCTGCCCGCCGGCGACGGGCAGAACAACGCCCGCTAACCTGCTCCCCGTTTCTGGATAGGCTACGCGTCTACAGAGTGAACTTGCGCAGGAAGTAGCCGCTGAACAGCCGCAAAACCTCGATCCCCGACTTCGGCTCACGTTTGGCGGTCTCCAGGCTCCGGCCCAGGCTGGTATCCCCCAGCGCTTTCTCATCGCCCTGGTCCGCCAGGATGCTCAGCGTGGCCGCCAGCCCCTGAGCACTGGCGGCGAAGGGGTCGCGCAGCCGCCGCTGGTCATACAGCCGCATGCCCTTCCACAGGCTCTCCACCTCGGCCTTAAACGCTGGCAGGGTCAGCGGCGGCGGCTGACCCGGCGGGAACGCCGGCAACAGCCGCTCCAGCAGCCGACGGGTGGTGGCCGCCTCGTCCAGCAGCATGCTGACCGACAGATGCCCGAAGACATGGGGCATCGCCTCCCGCTCGATATCCGGCGGGATCGCCTGACCATCGGCGAAGAACCCGCCGATCCAGAGCAGCGCATCGACCCCGGTTTTGGGCACTTCGCTACCGGCCAGCAACCGCTGTTCCGTCGCGGCGCGGCCCCGGCTCTTGCCGCGTGTGGCCCCCAGCTCATAGGCCAGCCGGGCGATTGCCAGCAAATCCTCGCCGATCTGCCGCCGCTCATCTTCGGACACACCGCCGGACATGCCGTCCAGGTCGCCGCGCAGCCGGTTGAGCGTGGGCAGGCGCTTGGCCGCATAGCTGGCGGCGACATCACCCAGCAGGGCGGCGGCGATGCGCAGGTCTTCCGCCCACGACTCAAAGCCGCCTTCCCCGGTCAGGGTGCAGACGGTGACCGTCGCCTGCAACATGTCGCCCACTTTGCCGCCGAGCTTGCGCCCGACGCGGGCCGGGATCTTCGCCGCCTGCTCCAGCGGCACCTGGCGCACGTACCGGCGCAACAATTCGAGCGCGGCCTCCCGCACGTCCTTGTTCCAGTTGAGAAGGGTCCAGATGCGCCCGACGACGCTCAGGCCCTCTTCCGCGCCGCCCAGGCTGCCGGTGATCACGGCGGCCAGCGACACCGCGCGGTTCACGTCCTGGCGTTTGGCGTGGTGTTGTAGCAGACGCAGCGACTCGCCATAACCCACCAGCGGCACCAGATGAGGGTCGTCGTTGATGGCCTGGGTCAGCCGGTCGATCAACGGCTGCAAGGCCGGATCAAAGGACTTGTTGATCAACGCCCCCCGGTAAGCCATGGCCAGCGGCACCGGCTTCAGCTCCAGCTGGGCCACCGTCTCCAGCGCCGTGACCAGCTGCCCGGCATCCAGCGCCGTCTGCTCAAACAGGTCGCTCACCCAGGGGGCGAAATCGACCTGGGCATCGCCCCGGAAGATCGTCGCCGAGATGCGCTCCAGCAGCCGCACGACCTCCCGATAATCGCCCAGCAGCAGCATGATCTCCACCAGCAGGCGCGGCCCTGGCGGCTCCAGCAGCATCAACAGACTGCCCCGACTCACATCCTGCACCGCCAGGCGCAGCAGCTTCTCAAAACGCGGCTTCAAGGGCGACCGGGCCAGGGCGGCCATCCGTTCCAGCGTCGGCGTATCGATCAGATCGGGCCGCTCCAGCCCCACCACCCACTCCACCAGCCGCGCCAGCACGATCAGTTCCTGCGCCGGGCCGAATTCGGCGGCCACCCTGGCCAGCATACCGGCCGGGGCGGGCGTCGGCGGGCCGGGCTGGAAATGCGTCAACGCCTCCTGCACGGATTCCGGCAGCCCTTGGGTGAAATCCTTCATGCGGGCCAAGCGCTGGAACGGCGCGGCGGGGAGGTGATCGGCGGCCAGCAGGAACAACACCCGCGCCAGTTGAGGCGACCCGTCGGCCAGCGGCAGGGCGATCTCCAGCAGATCCGCCGCCACCTGGCCGAGCATCAGGATGTCCCCGGCGCGTTGCACCTCCTCCAGAAAGGCGATCACCGCCGCCGCATCCCCTGCCGCCACCAGCTCTCGCAGATGCGCCGCCGCCGCCGCCTGCGCCCGTCCTCGCCAGGTTGAACCTTCTGGCCCCAGCGGGTCGGCCAGCCAGCGTGACACCAGCTGGTAGACCAGGCGGGCCTTGCCGTCGTCGATGGCCTCGTCCAGCATGGCCAGGACTCTCTCCGCCACACGGGGATACTGGCGCGCCTGCACGGCAATGATCTCGGCAGGCTCCGGTTCGTCCAGCGCCAGCGCGAAGGCCAGCAGATGTCGGGCGTAACGCGCCCGCAGCTCGTCGGAGAGGGTGGGGTCTTCGCGCAGCACCGCGGCCACCATCTCGGCATCGGCGGGCTGTCCCTCGGTCACCGCCGCGTCCAGCGCCACTCGTTTGGCCGCCCAGCCAAGGGCCTGGGCCAGCGATTCGCGGCGGGTCAGACGCCAGGCCGCGGTGCGGGTCAACGAGGTCATCTGTTCGATGGCCAGGGCCGGGTCCAGCCGTAGCTGCTGGGCGATAAAACGGCTGTAAGGGTCTTCCGGCGGGGCGCCGATCAGGGTTTTGGCCTTCCAGTCATAACCCAGGCAACCGTCCGGCAGCACGTCGCTGGTCAGGAACGCGATCTGCACCGGCGCGGCATCCAGCCGCCGCACAAACGTGGCAAACGTCACCCCAAACCGGGCCGGGACCGGCAGCAGCGTCAATATCCCCTTGATGAAGGCCAGTTGTTCGTCCAGCAGCCGTGGCCCGTTGATGATCGCCAGCGGCGTGGCCTGGACCAGCCCGGCCAGCAGCCCCTCGATCACCCGGAAGTCATCCTCCACCGCCAGCATGAAGGCCGTCAGGTCGTCCACCTGCTCCTCGACCGTGGGCGCCGGCGGCGTCAGGAGCTGCGCGGCGGGCAGGGCAGCGGGGACGGGGTCAGGCGCTTCACCCTCCGTCAGGCTCAGCAACAGGGTGATCCGCCCGGCGACTTTGCGCAGCACGTCCGCTGGCAGCAGGACGTACTGCACGAGGGGCTGCCCGGAGGCATCGACGCCCCCATGCGCCAGGATGAAGTCCACCGTCTGGCCGCGAAACAGGCCCAGCGCTCCCTGAGGATAGTCCTGCGGCGGGGGTGGGATCAGCGGGGCCAGACGGCGCGATTCGTCCCAGTGCACGCGGGTCAGGCCAGGGGAAGCGGCGATCATCTCGCCGACCGATGATACCCCTCCCTCCGTGCTGCCGGGGCGGTGAAATACCCGAGGTAAAGTAAAAGCCGCTGTACTCACAAAACGCTCTTGGTCAGTCCTGCGATTGAGCTGGTATAAAATCATACCGGCAGGGCGGGAAGCTCCTCCAGCCGGATGAGCTGACCGAATCTGCTCACCCTGGGCGCGGCGCATCCAGCCCCCGGCCGCATCTCTAAATTATAGAACCCTATTATGAGAGAAAGCGCAACCTTTGACCAGTTGTGAATTTCTAACGAAAACCCGTTCACTTCGGCCGGCGGCATAGCCCTTCCCTGCCCGCTCCTTTTTAGGAGTTTACAAAGTCTTATTTCGGTGTAAGATCAGAGTGTCCGGTTGAACAAACCGAACAACCTGGTACGAGGATTAGATAAAGTCCAATGTCTGAGGGCAGTAGTACCAACGAACAGTTACCGGCGTTATCGGGCGGCGATAACGCCCGCCAGCGTTAACCCCCTTCTCTCCATATCACGGACACTGGGGAGTAACGCGCCCGCGTTATTGCCGACCCTGTCCCAACAGGGTGATCCCCGGTAATTCGGTCCTGTTCCACTTACAACAACTACATATCGATCGCTTTTGGGGCACAAACGCCAGTCAGCCCTTGGCTTGATAACACAGCCATGCCCGGAACACCAGGTCTGAGCTTCCTGTTCGGGCCATGTGGGTCCGGTGGTTGGGTTTGACCTGCGTAAACCCGGAAGAAGCTGGAAGTGACGACAGGGTCATCATTGACTCCGCCGCCTTCCCCTGGCTCCATGTGATCGGCGCGCGCCACCATCCGCGCAGACGCTGGATACACTCTCATCTTCATCTCGTTATCGGAAACCTGTGTCAGGGGCGGGGCTGCCCCGGCGAACACGTAAGGGGGAAACCGATGATCACCATCTACAAGAGCGGGGAACTGGGCTTAGATACCATCGACGAATTCGTCAGCGGAAGCTGGATCAACGTGGTCGATCCCACTGCTGAGGAAATTGCCCGGCTGCAAAGCGAGCTGGGCATCCCCCAGGACTTTTTGACGTATCCGCTGGACTTGGACGAGCGTCCCAGAACCGAAAAAGAAGATGATATCACCTTGATCGTGTTGCGTATCCCTTACTTCCAGGGCAAAACGGCCGACATCCCTTATACGACCGTCCCCCTCGGCATTATCCTCACCAGTGAACTCATTATCACAATATGTAAACTGAAAAACGATATCACCTGTGAACTGCTCAACGGGCGGGTCAAAGGGCTGTCCACCGGCAAAAAGAACCGCCTGATTCTCCAGGTACTGATGAACACGGCGCTCAAATACCTGCGCTACCTGCACGAGATCAACGACGCCGTTGACGTGCTGGAAGACAAACTCCAGCTTTCCACAAGAAACCAGGAGGTCATGGGCCTGCTCAAATACGAGAAGAGCCTGGTTTACTTCACCACTGCGCTGCGATCCAACGAACTGATGCTGGAGCGGTTGCAGCGCAGCCAGTTGTTTAATAAATACCCGGAGGACGAAGACCTGCTGGAAGACGTGCTGACTGAAACCCAGCAGGCCATCGAAATGACCACCATCGCCAACAACATCCTGAGCGGGATGATGGACGCTTTTGCTTCCATCATCTCTAACAACCTCAACGGGATCATGAAATTCCTGGCCTCGGTGACGATTGTGCTGACTATCCCCACCATGATCGCCAGCTTCTATGGGATGAACGTGGCCCTGCCGCTGCAAGAACATTCTGCCGCCTTCCTGCTCACCGTGGCCCTCTCGGTCGGGCTGGCGGCCACGATCGCGCTGATCTTCGTCAGGAAGGACTGGTTCTAGCCGCTCGCCGCCACATTTGACAGGCCCCTTCCACCCCATTAC
>DAOTXK010000248.1:0-4492 GCA_034435395.1 Anaerolineae bacterium
GCGCTGGCCAGTTTTGATCGCGCCCTGCGGGCCGATCCGGACAATGCCGTCGTTTTGACGAATAAAGGGATCACGCTGTTTGAGCTGGGACGGTACGACGATGCGCTCACCTACTTCGACCGGGCGACCCGACTGGATCGGTTTCTGCAACCGGCCTGGCGTTACCGGGGCCAGTTGCTCAACCGATTGGGTTGGTACGAAACCGCCTACTATTCGGCCTTGAAGGCGCGTCAGCTGGAGCCTGCCGATTCGGTGGCTCACTATGAGGAGGCAGTGGCGCTGATCCGTATGGGGCGGGTCTCCCATGCTGCCGAAGCGCTGGCGCGGTTTGAAGCGCTGGCGGGGCGTCAGTTGCCCCAGTCGCTGCTGTTGCGGGCCTATATCGCCTATCACGAGGGGCGGCTGGCGGAGACCTGCCGCTTGTGCGCGACCATTGACCGCAGCGCCCCGGAAGGCCAGGAGGCCCTGCGTCTGGGGATGCGGTGCGCGCTGGAACTGGGAGACTTGGACGAGGCGGAAATCCTGCTGGAAGACATCCAGTCGCCAGTGCTGATGGTGGAAGTCCTGACGATGATGAAGCGGGCGCTGGACGGGCCGTGTCCGTCGCCGCGTTTCCTGGCGCTCGCCTGTGAGGCAGCGGTCCGGGTAGATGATTTCGTCCTGGCGCGCCGCTGTTATGAAGCCTGGCGGGAACTGGCCCAGGCATCCCCCCAGGGCCTGGATGAGGTGCCGCGCCCTCGCTTGAAAGTGGCCGACATTGTTCGCGGTGATGCCGACGACGGCTGGAACTGCATCGCGCAGGGGGCGCTTTTGCTGTATCTTGACGAACCGTCTTTAGCGATCCCGCATTTGCGCGCCGGTCTGGAGGTGGCCCCGCTGGCGGTGGACGGTTGGCGGTGGCTGGGGGAAGCCTGTACCAGGGTGGGCGATTATGCCTGGGCCAGGCAGGCGTTTGAGCGGTGGACCGACCTGGCGAAAGAGGACGGAAGGGCCTGGCGCGAACTGGCGGAGGCGGCCTTGCGGGCGGGGGAGTATGACGGGGCGCTGGCCGCTGCCCAGCAGGCGCAGGCGTTGGACCCCACCCCCCTGGCGATGTTCCTGCACGGGGCGGCGCTCTTTGGCCTGGCGCGGCACCATCAGGCGCTCAGGCTGTTTGACCAGGCGTTGGCGGCCGATGAGCAGCTCCCGGTGGTGTGGTGGAACAAGGGGCTGTGTGCCCGCCAGATGGGGCGGGTCGGGGTGGCCAATCGCTGCCTTCACCGGGCCCGTTCACTGGACATTCGTTTCTGGCGGATGCCCCCACGCGCCGACAGGCCAGCGCTGCCGTATCCCCTGGTCGCCGACGTGTATCGCTCCTGACCGGGCCAGCGACGCCCCGCGCCGTCCCATATCTCTCAGTCAACTCCACTTGCCTGGCGCTTTGATTGTGTTACACTGCACCGCTGACCGATAGCGACAGGCGGTGTTTATGTGGCGCCAATTATCGATCCAGCGGTTGACCGTTGCCACTCTTTTTATCCTGCTCTTCGCCATGGCGACCCGCACGCCAGTGGACACCGATACCTGGTGGCACCTGCGCAGCGGCGCTTACCAGCTTGAGCATCGGGCGGTGATCGGGGCGGACCTCTTTTCTCATACCAGATTCGGCGAACCCTGGATCAACCACAGTTGGGGCTCACAAATTGTGATGCACCTGGTTTACGCGGTCTTCGGCGGGCAGGGCCTGCCGGGGGACGGCGGAAATATCGGGCTGGCGCTGCTGACGGCGGCGCTGGCCACCGGCGGCATGGCCCTTGTTTACCTCGCCAGCCCAGGCAGCGTGTACGTCCGGGCGTTTGTGGTGGTGCTGGGGGCGGCGGCAGCGGCGGTTTTCTGGTCGCCGCGTCCGCAGATGTTCACCTTTTTTTTCAGCGCGGTGGTTTATTATCTGCTGCATCTGTACAAGCGGCAGGGCCTGGACCGGCTGTGGTGGATACCGGTGGTGATGATGATCTGGGGGAACATGCACGGCGGCTTCGCCATCGGCTTCATCCTGATGGTCGGTTTTGTGGCGGGTGAGGTCGCCGGGAACCTGTTTGATCCGGGCGGGCCGGATGTGATTCCCTGGCGCGGGATCGGCAGGCTGGTCCTGGTGATGGTCATCGCGGGGGCGGCGCTGGTGATCAACCCCTTTGGCTTCGGCATCCTGCGCGTGCCGCTGGAGACCGTAAACATCGGCGTGTTGCAGGATTTCATCGAGGAGTGGGCGTCCCCTGACTTCCACCAGCGACAGACGTGGCCGTTTATTTTGTTGCTGCTGGGGGCGCTGGGGTCTGCCGGGCTGAGCCGGGAGCGCCTGGACTGGACCGACCTGGCCCTGGTGGCCGGCACGGCCTTCATGGGCCTGCTGGCGGGGCGCAACATCGCGGTGTTCGCGGTGGTCGCCACGCCCGTGATGGCCCGCCACGTGGACGCCTTCCTGGCGGATCATGGCTGGCAGATTCGCCCGGTGACGCGGCCCAGTCCGGCGATGGCCCGGCTGAACTGGGCCTTGCTGCTGGTGGTTGCCCTGGGCGGCCTGGCCAAGGTCTATGTGGCCGTCAACCCGGCTACGGTAACTGAGGCTCAGATCAAAAACCTTCCAGTGCAGGCCGCCGAATACATCAACGCCGCACGACCGGCAGGGCTGATGTTTAACAGCTACAACTGGGGCGGTTACCTGATGTTTGCCGCGCCGGACTTCCCGGTGTTTGTGGACGGGCGCACCGACCTGTATGGCGACGAATTTCTGAGCGAGTATCTCAACGTGCTGTTGGTGAGCGACGGCTGGCGCGAGACGCTGGACAAGTACGATGTGTCCTGGGTGGTGATCGAGCGGCGCAGCGTCCTGGCGCGTGTGTTACGGGACGAGCCTGGCTGGCGGGCGGCCTATGAAGATGAGCTGGCGGTGCTGTTTGAGCGCGAGGCGCAGGGATGATCGGCTCGAATCGCGCGGGCGGCCTGGCCCTGCTGCGGGATTTCCGCCTGCTGGTGTTCCTGTTCGTCGGTTTCCGGCTGATGCTGCTGATCGTGTACCAGCCGATTCTGCTGAAGGAAACCGAGCGCGGAGTCAGCGCCGGGGGAGACCTCTCGTATTATTATGCCCTTGGCGCGCTGAGCGACGGCGGCCTGCTGCCCTTCCGCGACTATTGGAGTGAGTTCCCGCCGGTCTGGCCCGCCATGTATGTGGGCGTGTATCGGCTCACCACCGCCGAGGGAGAGGGCAACTACACCGCTTTTGCCAGCGTCATGGGCCTGATCATGCTGGCCTTTGATACCGGCAATCTGATCCTGCTGCGGCGCATCGGTGGGCATCTGCACGGGAGCGACACCGGGTTGGCGCTGGCCTGGATATATGCCGTCCTGCTGGCCCCGGCTGTTTTCCTGTGGTGGACGTTCGAGGCGATGGTGGCCTTCTGGCTGCTGCTGAGCGTGTGGTGGCTGCTGGCCGGGCGTGAGGGTCGCTCAGCGGTGGCCGCGCTGGTCGGCGGGCTGGTCAAGTTCGTACCGCTGATCGTGCTGGGCGCGGTCTGGCGCTTCCGGGGGTGGCGGGCGGCGCTGCGTTACACGCTGATCGCGGTGGGCAGCTTCGCCCTGGTCTATGGGCTGCTGATCGCGTCCACGGGGGCGATGGGCGCGGCTTCGCTGGTGGCGCAGTTTGGCAAGTCCTCCTACGGCACGATCTGGGCGCTGATCGACGGCAACTACACGACGGGTATCTTCGGGTCGGTGGAAGCGCGTCTGGAAGTGGCCAACGCGACAAGGCTGACGGGCAACCCGGCGGCCATCCCGTGGTGGCCCCGGTTGATCGTCTTTGGCGGTTTTGGCCTGTATGCCTTTTTCCGGGTGAGGCGGCGCGATGATCAGAGCCTGGTCGCCTTTGTGGCGCTGACGCTGTTGATTTTTTTCCTGTGGGCCCAGGGCTGGAGTCCGCAGTGGCTGGCGCTGATCATCCCGCTGACGCTGCTTTGTTTCCCAAGCCGCGACGGTGTGCTGGCGGTCCTGCTGCTCAGCTTGGTGGCGTTCACCGAGTATCCGTTGCTGTTCATCCGGACCGGAGACACCGGCGGCATGATCACGGGAGGGCTGGTGCCGGCGTTTGTGACGCTGGTGCTGCTGCGGACGGCGATCCTGGTCGGCCTGGCGGCGGCGCTGTTCCTCCGCCTGCGCCGCTCCGAGGGAGGGGCCGAGGCGGCAGGGGAGTAGGGCGTTGAAGCATTCGCGGTTGTACGGGCTGGTCGTGATCCTCCTGCTGGCGACCGGCCTGCGGCTGGTCAATCTCGGCGGGCGGGCGCTGTGGTATGACGAGGCGTTCGCCGTCCTCTTTGCCGAAACCGGGCTGGAGTCGATGCTTTATGGCACGCTGACGCCGGTCGCGGGGGGCGCGGCGGACATTCACCCGCTGCTTTATTACCTCACCCTCAACGGGTGGATGCGCCTGTTCGGTCAATCGCCGGACATGGTGCGGCTGTAC
>DAOTXK010000249.1:0-2551 GCA_034435395.1 Anaerolineae bacterium
CCGGCGGCGCGCCGCCGCGCTTGACCATGGGCCGGTTAACGATTCAGCGGGCAGCAAGCCCGCCGATGGGGCTGGCCCGGCGGGCTACGGTGACTGTTTCCGATAGCGGCTGACCACCAGGTTGCAGCCGACAATCGCGCCGCACATCTTTTGGGGATCACCCCCGGAAAACCGGACGCAGCCCCAGCACTGCCAGAGCGCCAGATGGTACCAGCGGCGCGCCGCCCGGATATCCTGGCAGATTCGTTCGGCCACCTCCGGCGGCACGGTCGTCACCTGGTCCACAGCGTCCCCTCTTCCCGGGAATGGATCGCGGGCGGTGAACTACGCCGTCGTGGTCGACCGTGGCGGAATGGTTGGCTCAGGGGCGTCGATGAAGGTGACTTGCAGCTTGAGATGTCCCAGGCGGATCTCGTCGCTATCGCGCAAGATGCGCGGCTGCTGGCTCGTCAGGCGCAGCCCGTTGAGGTAGGTGTAGTTGGAACTGCCCAGATCGGTGATGTACAGCGAATCGTCGCGGATGTCCAGCCGGGCGTGCCGACGGGAAACCCCCTTGTTCTGGGCATCGAAGGGATCGAGATCGACTTCCGGTGCCTGGCCGGTGTCGGGGTCGAGCCGACCCAGCACAATGCCGCCGGGCTGGTGGGGATTCACCTGGATGATCTGGCTCGATTCCACCACCCGCAAGATCAGACGGGTGCGCTCATCAAACCGCGCGCTGCCCCAACGCGGCTGGTTTTCCCCAGGCTCGGTCTCGCCAAAGTTGCGGGTCTTGCCCTGGGTGTAGTCCAGCAGCTCGCCGCAGAAAATACAGATGGCTTCACCTTCCGGGTTCTCACGGCTGCAATTTGGGCATGTGACCACGTTCGCTTGCACTTTCATAGCTCAAAACTATTATTGGCAATCTTAACGCTGTGTAGCGAGGGTCTAGTTTTCATTATAATGGTTTTTCAGGGGTGTACAAGGCGTTCGGTCGGTCAAGTCCTGGTGATCGCGGTGAACCCTCCCCCTTAAATTATAACAGCAAAACCGGGGTTAAGCACAGGCTGATGGTGCGTGCGTCAGGATACGGTCAGCCGGTGCGCCGCTGACAGCCACAACCTGCACACCACTCCCCCCGACTGCTAAGAGCAGGCCAGGCGCACACAGGCCGACTCGCCAGGAGTCGGCCTGCGGCTTCGAGAAGTACGGGGGGCCTGAGCTACTCCGCGTAGCTCGGCGCCAGTGCCTGGAAGTCCGTGAACAGGAAATGGTCGTGATAATAGTGGATCCACAGGAACGACAGGATCGCCGTGTAATAGGCCACGTCGAAGCGCCAGTTTAACAGGTCCGCGGCGGCGACGGTGCTCGGCTGGATCAGGCTGGCGATGCCATAGACGATGGCGAAGACGGCGGCGGAGCCGACCAGTAGCATGGCGCTCAGGGCATACAGGCCGCGCGAGTCTTTGGCCCGGCGGCTGGCCCGGGCGACCAGCGGCGCGGTCTGGTCCAGGCCCCCCAACTTCTCCCGCAACTTGATGATGTAAAAGGTCAGGGCCAGGTACTGGAAGGAATGCCAGGTGTTGAGGCCCTGGAAGGCGGTGTCCAGGTTGGGCAGCATGGGCATGGTGAAGGCCACGGTCACCGTCAGGACGATGAAGATCGTCTTCGGCCAGTTGACATAACCGCCCCGAATCTCCTGGACGGTCTTGAGGGCATAGGCGATCACGGCGGCGACGAAAATGCCCGACATCAGGTAAAAGAACCAGGCCTGCTGGAAGAAGGTTGGGATCACCCGCGTCAGGTCGTTGACGCCGATGTCAAACGCCCCCTGGCTGATCTTGTGGGCCGCCATCGGGAACAGGCAGGTCAGGATGATGGCGTAGTCAATGGCCCGCGCCACCGGCGTGACCGCGCTGCCCTGGCGGACGGTATGGTGCTCCTTGTGGTTGTACAGCTCCACGATGTACGTCACCTGGTGCAGCACGTGGAGGGCCGCCCAGAAAAAAAACACGGTCAGCAGCAGCGTCAGGTTCAGGAAGGCCAGTGAGACGACCACGATGGGGATGATGACCGAGGAGCGGATCAGCATCGGATAGCGCTGGCGGAAGCTGTTATCCAGCCCGGTGCGCAGGAAGGTGGACATCATATGCGGCCCGCCGACCGCCACCGCCACGAAGCCGTTGACGGCGTTACGGGCCACGTCATCGTGAATGCCGAACTGGTCGCGCAGAAAGAGGTAAACCAGGTACGGCAGCGGCACCAGCACCACGCTCAGCGTGATGAACAGCAGGTCCCAGTGGCGGCTGTGGAGCCAGAGCGAATCCTGTGGCCGGGATGTGGACTGCGAGGTCATGCTCGCGGTTGAGACACTCATGGGGCAATCCTTTGGTCGAACGTCAGCGGACAGGCTTTTTGGGTCCGCTGACACATAATCCTACGATTAAGATGATCATTGGAGATTTTAGCAATATTCGGAGGAATGTCAACGGCCGGGCACGTCGGACCTCAGTCCGACGCCACGCGCGGGCGGAGACGTAGCGGCGCATTGGGATGCCGGGCACGTCGGACC
>DAOTXK010000250.1:0-9375 GCA_034435395.1 Anaerolineae bacterium
GTTCCCTACGCCGCCGTGCCGGATGCGCGGGCGGCGTTGGGGACACTGGCCGCGGCCGTTTTCGGGTTCCCCTCGCGAAAGCTGATCGTGGTCGGCGTGACCGGGACCGACGGCAAAACCACCACCGCCTCGCTGCTGTACAGCATCCTCCAGGCAGCGGGCTTCCGTGCCGGGCTGATCAGCACCATCGGGGCTGTACTGGGCGACAGAGAAACCTCCACCGGTTTGCACGTCACCACCCCCAGCGCGCCGGAGGTGCAGGGTTATCTGGCGCAGATGGTCGGGGCTGGCCTGACCCACGGCGTGCTGGAGGTCACCAGTCATGGGCTGGCCCAGGGGCGGGTGGATGGCGTCGACTTCGACGTGGCGGTGATGACCAATGTCAGCCATGAGCACCTGGACTATCACGGCACCTGGGAAGCCTACCGCGACGCCAAGGCGCTGCTGTTCCACCAGGTCAGCCGCTCAACTCCCAAGCCCGGCCAGCCCAAGGTGGCGGTGATCAATGCCGACGACCCGTCGGCGGATTTCTTCCGGGCCATCCCCGCCGACCGGCGGCTGCTGTACAGCGTCGCGCGGCCAGCGGTCGATTTTTATGCCGCCCACATCACCCATCAGCCAGGCGGCACTTATTTTGAGGTGGGCGGGTTGGTCATCCGGTCGCCGCTGCTGGGGCTGTACAATGTCTCCAACGCCCTGGCGGCCATCGCGGCGGCCACGGGGCTGGCCGTGCCCCCGCCAGCCATCCAGCGCGGCATCGCCGATGCGCCGCCGGTGCCGGGCCGGATGGAGCGCATCGACGAGGGGCAGGACTTCCTGGCTGTGGTGGATTTCGCCCACACCCCCAACGCGCTGCGGCAGGTATTGGGCGCGGCCCGGAGCCTGATCGAGCCGGGCCGGCGGGTGATTGGCGTGGTGGGCAGCGCCGGGCTGCGCGACCGGGCCAAGCGGCGTATGATGGCCCAGATCGCCGCCGAGTTGGCCGACATCACCATCCTGACGGCGGAAGACCCGCGCACCGAGTCGCTGGACGCCATCCTGGCCGAGATGGCCGCTGGCTGTCTGGCGGCGGGAGGGATGGAGGGGCGGACGTTTTTCCGCGAGCCGGACCGGGGGCGGGCGATCTTCCGGGCGGTGACCATGGCCGAGGCGGGCGATCTGGTGATGGCCTGCGGCAAGGGTCATGAGCAGAGTATGTGCTTTGGGGCGGTCGAGTATCCCTGGGATGACCGCGAGGCGCTGCGGTCGGCGCTGCGGGGCCAGCCGTTGTTGACTCTGCCCACGGCGGCGCGTCCGTAACGCCTGGCGGCAGGGCGGGTCGACGGCGCATCGATCCCTGCCTCTCAGAGGGGCTATTGAGAGATACATCTTATGGCCGTTGTCATATGGGGACTAAGCGGCGGGGCATGGTACAATGGCGGGTGAGGCGGGCCTATGACCGATCTGGGAATCGTCATCGTCAGTTGGAACGTGCGCGATCGGCTGCATCGGTGCCTGGAGACGGTCTTCGCCAGCGAAGGTGTGTCTTTCCAGGTGGTGGTGGTGGACAACGCCTCCGACGATGGCAGCGCTGACCTGGTGCGGAAGGCGTTTCCCCAGGCGGAATTGATCGCCAGCGCGGTCAACGGCGGTTACGCTTATGCCAACAACCGGGGATTGCGGGCGCTTGGCTTCGACAGAGGTTGCGGCCCGGACGCGCCCCGTTATGCGCTGTTGCTCAACCCGGACACCGAACTGCCGCCGGACGCGCTGCGCCAGATGGTGGCCTTCATGGATGCCGATCCCCGGATGGGCATGGCCGGGCCGAAGCTGCTCCTGCCGGATGGCCGCCTGGACCTGGCCTGCCGCCGCAGCTTCCCTTCACCGGAAGTGGCCTTCTACCGGGCGTTGGGCCTGTCCAGGCTGTTTCCGAGGAGCCAGCGCTTTGGCCGCTATAACCTGACCTATCTGGACCCCGACCAGGTGACGGAAGTCGACTCGGTCGTGGGGGCGTATATGCAGGTGCGCCGCGAGGCGATTGCCGCCGTCGGCCTGCTGGACGAAACGTTTTTTATGTATGGGGAGGACCTGGATTGGGCCTTTCGCGTGAAGACAGCTGGGTGGACGGTGTGGTACAACCCGGCAGTGACGGTGTGGCACGTCAAACGAGCGTCGAGCCGCCAGAGTCGGCGGGCGGGCCGGGAGTTTTACCGGGCGATGCTGATCTTCTACCGGAAGCATTACCGGGCGCAGACCCCGATGTGGCTGCACAGCCTGATCTTACTATGGCTGCTGCTGCGCGGCGGGCGTTTCATCTGGACCGAGATTCGGAGCCCGACACCGTTAAGCGCAGCCTGATCCGGGCGCAGGCAGCCCGCCGCCGGACCAAGCGGACTCGCGCCATGCTCAAGGTGTTGCAGGCGGGCATCGACATCGCGATGGCCGCGCTGGCCTTCGTGGTCGGGTATTATGTGCGCCAGGCGTTCCCCCTGACGCCGCTGCCGCCCGACCCACCCGGCCTGGACTACTACCTGCCGGTCCTGGTGATCCATGTGACGCTGGTGGTGGTGGCGGCCTTCCTGGCCCGCCTGTACCACCTGCCGCGCGCCGCCAGCCGCTTCGACGTGGGCTATCGCATCCTGGCGACGGTGTCCCTGGTGGTGTTCATGTCGGTGGGGCTGCAAACGTTCATCTTTAAGAACTCGATCTTTGAGCGGGATTATCCGCGCACGTTGCTGGTGTACGTGTGGTTCTTCTCAACGGCGCTGATGATCGCCGGGCGCGAGCTGCACAATCAGATGGTGTATCGGTTGCGGGCGCGGGGGCTGGCCCGCGATGATGTGCTGATCGTCGGCGACGGCGAAGCGGCCCGTTATGTGGTGCAGAAGATTCAATGGTCGCCGCAGTTGGGTTACGACCTGGTCGGGCTGGTCACGGAAAGCGGCAAGGGCAGCCTGTTGGGCCTCCTGGCCATCGGTTCCTACGATGATCTGCCGGGGTTGATCGATATGCTGCAGATCGACCACGTGATCATCGCCCTGCCGGAAGTGGACCGCAATCAGCTGGTGCGGCTGGTCACGCTATGCCAGCGGGGGCAGGTGGATATCAAGGTTTACCCGGATGTGTTCGCCTACATGGCCGGGGGCCTCTCGGTGGACGATCTCGGCGGGATGCCGCTGCTCCGGGTGCGGGATGTGGCGCTGCGCGGCTGGCGCTTGAGCCTGAAGCGCGCCCTGGACATCTGCGGGGCGGGCCTTGGGCTGGTGTTTCTGTCGCCGCTGATGATGATCGTGGCGCTGGTGGTGAAGTATACGTCTCCGGGACCGGTGTTTTTCTGCCAGGATCGTATGGGGCTTGATGGGCGGCCCTTTTCCGTGCTCAAATTCCGCACCATGGTGCAGGACGCCGAGCGAGACGGCCCTGGCTGGACGGTGGTGGACGATCCGCGCGTGACCCGCGTGGGCCGGGTGTTGCGCCGGACCAACCTGGATGAATTGCCGCAGTTCATCAACGTGTTGATGGGGCAGATGAGCCTGGTCGGGCCGCGCCCGGAGCAGCGGGCCTATGTCGAGCGCTTCCGCTCGTTTATCCCGCGCTACATGGAACGGCACCAGATGAAGGCGGGGCTGACCGGGTGGGCCCAGGTTAATGGCCTGCGGGGCGACACGTCGATCGAGGAGCGCACCAAGTACGATCTGTGGTACGTCGAAAACTGGTCGCTCTGGCTGGATATCAAAATCATGATTCGCACGGTGATCCAGATGTTGACGGGGCGCAATCGGAATGCCTACTGAGCCGACTGGTCAGGCGATCACGTTGCGGGCCTTGACGGAGGCCATGCACGCCTTTGTCGGGGCCAAGGGCTGGTATGAGGAGGGATCGCCGCGCCCCCAAACACCGCACAATATCGCTTCCTCCCTGGTGATCGAGGCGGCGGAAGTGCTGGAGCACTTTCAGTGGGGCGATGGCGACCTGGATCGGGAGTCGCTGGCCGGGGAGCTGGCCGATGTCGCGCTGTACCTCCTGCAACTGGCCAGCCTGACCGGCATTGATCTACAGCAAGCCATCCTCGACAAACTTTCCGCCAACTACGAACGCTCCTGGGATTGACCGCGATGGGCGTCCAGGGGGGAGCGCATACGCGCCCGGATATCGCGACGGACGACCACCCATGGCCCTTCAGCCGTTCCACGCTGATGGCCGGGCTGCGGCGTTACCTGGCGGCTCCCCACCTGAACCTGCTGGATATCCAGCCGATGCCGCTGCCGAATGTGTTGCCGGGCGGCGCGCCGGACCCGCTCAGCACCTTGCGGGGGATGTCGGTGGGCGTGGAGATCGACGGCCAGGTGCATCGGCTGGCGCTGGTGCTGAAAGAAGCGCCGGTCAGCGTGGGCGGGCGCGTGCTGTCGGCCATCGGTCGGCGAGAGTATGGCGTCTACCGACGGTTAGCGCCCCATTTGCCGGTGTTGGTGCCGGGGTTGGTGGCCGGGGAACCCGCTCAGGGCTGGATCATCGTCGAAGCGTTGACCGGGCTGCGTCCGCCGGAGGAGTGGACGCGCGACGACTACGTCCAGGCGGTGGTGAACCTGGCGGCGGTGCATGATCGCTTTTGGGGGTTGGGGGAAGACCTGGCCATCTTTCCCTGGCTGGGACGGCCCCTGCAGGCTGACTATGAGGAGACGGTGATCGCGGCGGCGGAAGCGGTGCGCACCCTGGTGGTGGAGGAAAGGCTGCCGCCGCTCAGCACGCCGCGCAACTTCCTGGCCTTCGGCGCGCTGGTGCAACACGCCGACGAGATCGTCGCTCCCCTGCGCCAGGAGACAGACACCCTCCTGCACGGCGATTATTGGCCGGGCAATATCGCGCAGCCCATTGACGGGCGGCAGATTATCTTTGACTGGCAGCGGGCCGCCATCGGTCCCGCCATCCTTGACCTGGTAGGCTTTGTCCAGATGACGGGCATGATGCTGGAGCCTCCGCTGCCGCTGGCCGAAGCGGTGTCGATCTATCGGGAGAGGATGAGTCACTGTGTGTCGCCCGGCTGGGACGAGGAACGCTTCGCCTTGTTGTGGGATCATGGGCGGTTGTGGCTGTTCCTGACGCAGTGGCTGGGGCGTCTGGCCACCATGTCGCGGCAAGACTATGATCGGCTGCCGCCGCGTTTTGAACGGGTGTGGCTCAATCCGGTTATCGAGACGCTGAGGCGGCGGCTGGGCCTGGCGATCCCGGAGTGAGAATTCGTACCTATCCTGTCCAGGTTGTGACCGACGCAGCCTTGTAACCACCCCTGACCATCTGTTATAATAAGCTGCTGTGTAACCCTGCCGATTACCGAAGAAGTTGATAGACCGGCTTGCTCACGTCCGGCGGGCCTGGTGACAGGAATGGGACGGTGAAAACATGACCTTAACGACTGACGAAAAGGATATGATCATCCGCGAGTTTGCGCGGCATGAGGGGGACACGGGATCGCCGGAGGTGCAGGTGGCGATCCTGACGGAACGTATCCGGCAACTCACGGAGCATCTGAAGGTGCATAAGCACGACGAGCATTCGCGGCGGGGCCTGCTTAAGATGGTTGGTTTGCGCCGTCGCCACCTCAAGTATCTGAGCCGCACCAGCCCTGAATCGTACCGGGAATTGATTCAGCGGCTGGGCCTGCGGCGATAGATGGTCGATGGTAGCCTGGGCGCCGATCACGGTGCCCGGGCGCGAACGTTGGACGAAACGCTTGCTGCACGACGGCCAGAGTGGGGCCGTGCACACTGTACCACTCAAGTTTACGGTATCGCCCAGGGTGCAGGAATTGGGATGTGGGGCCAAATGGACGCGCCTTTGGCCACACCTTCCAGTCCCTGACCGCTGGGCGTTTGTCATACTGGAGGTTCTTTTCAATGGCAGAACAACTTGTCAGGGAAGTTCGCCGCTTTTCGGCCATGGTCGGCCCCAAAGAAGTGATCATCGAAACCGGCAAGCTGGCCGAGCAGGCCGGCGGCGCGGTCACCGTGCGCATGGGGGACACCATGGTGCTGGCGACGGCGACCATGAGCGCCCAGCCGCGTGAGGGGGTTGATTTTTTCCCGCTGAGCGTGGACTATGAGGAGCGGATGTATGCCGCCGGGCGCATTCCGGGGAGTTTCTTCCGCCGCGAGGGCCGGCCCAGCGAAGCCGCCGTGTTGATCGCGCGGGTGACCGATCGCCCCTTGCGCCCGCTGTTCCCGCAGGACCTTTTGAACGAGGTCCAGATCATTGTGACCGCGCTCAGCCATGACCAGGAAAACCACGCCGACATGTTGTGTATCATCGGGGCCAGCGCTGCCCTGACCATCTCGGAGATCCCCTTTGCCGGGCCGGTCGGCGCCTGCCGGGTCGGCCTGATCGATGGCCAGCTGGTGGTCAACCCGACCATCTCGGAGATGGAAAACAGCCTGCTGGACTTGCGCGTGGCCGGGACTGCCGACTCCATCAACATGGTGGAGGCGGGGGCCAATGAAGTGGACGAGGAAACCGTGCTGCGGGCCTTGGAGGTCGGCCATCAGGCCATTCAGGATATCATCGCCGTGCAGCGGCAGATGGCCGAGCAGGTTGGCAAACCCAAGGTCGCCTACGAGCCGGCCCCGGTGAACGAGGCGTTGCGCGAAGAAGTGTTCGCCAAGGTCATGCCGGAGATCAAACGTATTGTGGCCGAGGTTACCGACCGTCTGGAGCGTAACAAGGCCGTCGACGAGCTGCGCGAACGCCTCCTGGCCGAGTATGAAGCGGCAGCCCCGGAAGGCGAACAGCCGGATTATGTGGCGATCCGGGGCTTCCTCAACGAGGCGTTGAAGAAGGAAGTGCGCCGCCGCATTGTGGAAGATGGCATCCGGCCTGACGGGCGAGACTACGTGACCATCCGCCCCCTGTCGGCGGAGGTGGGGGTTATCCCGCGGGTGCACGGATCAGGGCTGTTCAGCCGTGGGCAGACCCAGGTGTTGAGCATCGCCACGCTGGGCACGCCCCGCGACGCCCAGGAACTGGACAACCTGAATCCGGAGGATTCCAAGCGCTATCTACATCATTACAACTTCCCGCCGTTCTCGACGGGAGAAACGTGGTTCCTGCGCGGCCCCAGACGCCGCGAGATCGGGCATGGAGCGCTGGCGGAGACGGCCCTGCGTCCCATGATCCCCCCGGAGGACGAGTTCCCGTACACCATCCGGGTGGTCAGCGAAGTGCTCAGTTCCAATGGCAGCACCAGCATGGCCAGCGTGTGCGGCAGCACCTTGGCGCTGATGGATGCTGGTGTGCCCATCATCCGCCCGGTGGGGGGGATTGCCATGGGCCTGATTGCGGAAAATGATCGCCATGTCGTGCTGACCGACATCCAGGGCATGGAAGACCACCTGGGCGACATGGATTTTAAGGTCGCCGGAACGGTGGAAGGGATCACGGCCCTGCAAATGGATATCAAGGTCAAAGGCATCCCGGCGGCGGTGATGCGCCAGGCCCTCCAACAGGCTCGCGAGGCCCGGATGAAGATTCTGGAGGTGATGCGGGCGGCCATCGCCGAGCCGCGCCCCCAGTTGAGTGAATATGCGCCGCGGATGACCATTCTGCACATCGATCCGGAGAAGATCGGCGCGTTGATCGGCCCCGGCGGCAAGGTGGTGCGTGGCATTCAGGACAAAACCGGCGTTAAGATCGACATTGAAAACGATGGCACGGTTTTCATCGCAGCGGTGGACGGGCCGTCTGCCGACCAGGCCATAGAGATGATCCAGGGCCTGACGGAGGAGCCGGAAGTCGGGCGCATCTACACCGGCACCGTCACCCGGATCGAACCTTACGGCGCGTTTGTGGAATTCCTGCCGGGGCATGATGGCATGGTGCACATCAGCCAGATTGCCGATTACCGCGTCCAACGCATCGAGGATGAGGTCAAGATCGGTGACGAGATCATGGTCATGGTGACTGATGTCGATCCGAGCGGCAAGGTGCGCCTGAGTCGTCAGGCCGTGCTGGAAGGCTGGACCGCCGAGGAGGCCAAGTCCCGCGATCGGGGCATCCGCAGCGGCGGCGGCCGGCGGGGAGGTGGTGGCCGCGACCGCCGGGGCGGCGGGGGTCGGGCCCGCCACTGAGCCAGCCAGACGAACCGCCAAGACCGGGCCTCCTGGCAGCCGCTGCCAGGGGGCCTTTTTGGCTGGGGGCAGGCGGCTCGGCCCGCGGACGGAGGTGAGCATCGCCAGGCGCTCACCGGGGTTGTTGGGATTAGGGGGAATGTTGGCCGTGGGGCGGGGATTTACTGGCCGGGCCGGTTGCTGGCGGCAGGGCCGCCGCGTACAATAACCCGACCGATTCGGCGGTGGTGAAGGGCGGGTCATGCATGGAAGGTCGTACCGGGATCACCTCTCCTCCCTGGTCGTTGCGGACGCGGCGGACGATTTCGCTGGTGCTGTTTGTGGTGGTGAGCGTTTTCGCTTGGCGGATGAATGAGATATGGCCGCCACTGGTGGTCTCCCTGGTGCTGGCCTATCTGCTCAGCCCGATGGTGAGCGCCATCCAGCAGCGCCTGCCCGTGGGCAGCGACAACCTGCGCCGTACCGTCGGGGCTGTCCTGACGTTCATCGCCGCCCTGATGGGGGTGGTGCTGGTGGTGCTGCTGGTGGTGCCGGTGGTGGTGGGGCAGTTGCGCCAGTTTGGGGATGGCATCCCGGCGCTGATCGCGCAGATCAGAGACGGCGTGGAAAGCATGCTGAACGTGCCGATCACCATCGGCGGCCAGACCTACATCCCGCTGGACTTCCTCCAGCAGCAGACCGGTTTTGACCCGGATGCGCCGCTCAGCGTGGGGACGGTGGATCTGGTCGGCGCGGCACAGACGCTGCTGGCCCCGCTGGCCTCGCCGGTGCTGGGGGTGGTGGGATCGGCGGTCAGCGCCGTTCTCGTCATGATCTTTGTGCTGACCATGGTTTTTTACCTGCTGAAAGACGGGCCGCTGTTCGTCCGGCAGATCGAAGACCTGGTTCCCCAGCCGTACCGGGCCGATGTCCGCTATCTGTTCCGCAGCCTGGGCAGCGTATGGAACGCTTACCTGCGGGGGCAACTTGTGCTGTGTATGGCGATGGGCCTGGCCGGGTTCCTGGCGGCGACGATCCTGGGGCTGCCCAGCCCGGTGGTGCTGGGATTGATCAACGGGGTATTGGAGTTCATCCCTAACATCGGCCCGGCTCTGGCCCTGCTGCCCGCCGCTTTGTTTGCCCTGTTTTTCCCCAGCACCACTATCCCCGGCTTGCAGGGGATCGTTTTTGCCATCGTGGTGATCATCGTGTGGACCGGGCTGCAAAACCTGGAAGCGGTTGTTCTCGTGCCGCGCGTCATGGGCGACAGCCTAGACCTTCATCCCTTCGTGGTGATCAT
>DAOTXK010000251.1:0-4508 GCA_034435395.1 Anaerolineae bacterium
CCTTCGATCAACACCGGCAACTGGGAGCCGCCAGGCCGTTAAAGCCAATGGCCGACAGGCTGGTCCGGACGCATCACAGCTGTGAAGGATTAAAATCATCTACAAAAATCACAAAAACCGTGATAAGGTTTAATTAAAAAGTAATGTTGTTCTCGCGACCCCTAGCCAGACGTGTGTGGTGGTGAAACGATAGGCACCAGCAACAGGAGACAGACAATGACGAACAAGAATTATACCTTGTTGGTCGTCGATGATGAGCTGGAAGCGCTGGAAATGGTGCGGATCATGCTGCGCAACACCCCGTTCACCATTGTCACGGCCAGTAATGGGGAAGAAGCCCTGGCCAAGGCGCAGAGCCGCGACTTCGACATCGTGCTCCTTGACATCATGATGCCCGACATTTCCGGGGTCACTGTGTGTGGTCACCTGCGGGCCAATCCCCGCCTGAGCAAAGTGCCGATTGTCATGCTCACCGCGCTCGATGATTACGCCACCCGCCGGAAGGCTATGCAGGCTGGCGCCACCGACCTGATCACCAAACCCGTCACCCGCGAAGAACTGCTCGCCAAACTCAACGGTGTGCTGGCGGAACATCACGCTGGCTCCCAGGCCGTCTGGCGCGGTTAGGGTCATGGCGAGCCGTTATCTCCACCCGGCAACGGCGGCCTCCCCTCCGGCAGGTGATTCCCGCCGCACTGGCGTCTGGCTGGTGCGGGCTTCCCGCCTTTCGCCCCGCAGCAGGTTGGCCGGCAACGCTCGTTCATAAACCCCGCCAACATTCCAAGAATTCCGAATCTTCTGAAATTTTAATATATTTTCATTGACAAGCACGTTCGCCTATTTATATAATCATCTTGTGAAAGAGGGAGCAATATGTTAACGCTGACCAGGTCCCGGTACGTACTATGATCCGGCCAGACCACATTGACCGACAACTCTTTGATGCCGTAGCTGAGTTAGGCAAATTCCTTGGCCTGAGCAAATCAGCCTCGCTCGCCCTGGCGCTGCTCTTTTCCGCCGACGAGCCTCTCTCCCTGGACGATGTGGCCGCCTATACCAGCATCGCCAAAAGCTCCATCAGTGTGATCCTGAAAAATCTGGAGCAGATGGGCCTGGCCGAGGCCGTGGACAAACCTCACGACCGCCGCAAGTACTACCAGGTCACTGACCATCCCGGAGATGCGGTCGCCATCCTGGTCGCCCGCCGTTTGGACAACCTGACCAGCCGGGGGCAGTACGCTTTTGATGCCCGGCAGGACGCAGGTTCGCCACTTCAACAGGAGCGCCTCGAACAAATCCTGGCCATTTATCGAAGCCTGATCCAATTGGCCACGCTTTTTCACGTCCGACGCGCTGCCGCCTGGGAAGACATCACAAACTATCTCAGAGTCGATGTTGCCGACACTTAATGGGACAGATACCTTTTAACAGCAGGCAGAAAAGCCGATGAGCACAGCCTCCGTTTTATCCACCGCGTTTATTGATCAGAAGCTTAAACAACTGGAAGAGCGCCTGCTGGCCGCCGTGCCAGCCAACCATGCCGCTATCGGGGACAGGCTGCGGCTGTTGGTCAAGGCAGGTGGCAAGCGGCTACGTCCCAGCGTGACGTTATACGCCGGCCAGGTGTATGATGCCGATCCCGACCGCATACTGTCGGTAGCTGCTGGAATCGAACTCCTGCATACGGCGACGCTTATCCACGACGATCTGGTGGACAATGCCCAGGAACGGCGAGGGGTCCCTACCCTGAACGCCACGTTGCCCATGGGTCTGGTCGTCCTGAGCGGGGACCTGTTATTCGCTGAAGCTGCCCGTCTGGTGGCCGAGGCCGCACACGTGGGCGTGATACGCTCCTTCGCCCGTGCCTTGAGTGAAATTTGCCACGGCGAACTTCTCCAGGCTCAGATGAAGCACGTGCTGGTCTCCGTGGATGAATACTACACCCGCATCTACGGTAAGACAGGCTCATTGTTCCGCACAGCGGCGGAAATCGGCGCTATGTTAGGGACCGATGATCCGGAGCAGGTCCAGGCCATGAGCGAATATGGACGGTTGCTGGGCATGGCTTTCCAGATCGTCGATGACACCCTGGACTTCACCAGCAGCGTCGAACGCCTGGGCAAGCCCAGCGGCCACGACTTGCGGGAAGGGATCATCTCGCTGCCGGTGCTGCTCTACCACGCGGCCTACAATCAACTCAACGGCACGCTCAAGCGGGTGATCGCCGGGCGGGCGACCGAGGAACAGGTGGCCGCCGTCATAGAAGCAATCCGGGCGAGCGGGGCGGTGAAGGAGTCCCTGGATATCGCGCAAGACCTGGCCCGCCAGGCGCGCCAACAGTTGCGCGTCGTGCCAGCCGGACCAGGGCGAGAGGCGCTGATCAATCTGACCCGATTCGCGGTCACCCGCCAGTATTGAGTCACGCGCCGGGACAGGCGCGGCTGGAGGGCCTTAAGCTTCAGAACATCCTCGCAATGTTCACGCTCATGCTCCGCCCCAGCTATCGTCGGCGACGATGCCACGGCAACCAGCGCGCTAACCGCACCCGGAAAAAGGCGACCCGTGCCTCACGCAACGCGTTACGCGCCACCAGCGCCCACCCACGGTTCGGGGGACGCCGGGGACCGTAAGTCTCATCAACATACATATTGGTGATCACGCGCACGGCCTTTTCACCGCCCGGCACCTGGTCGGCCAGGATGCGCCGGCGCTCGTGCGGCGTGAAACTCGGCGAGAGATGGATACCCAGATACCCCGCATAACGCTCCAGCAGCGCATAGGCCCGCTGCACGGGGGACAGCCCCCCCATCCCCCGCCATTCCACCCACCAGACCAGGAACAGAATAAGCAGGGCCACCACAACCACTATCAAGACGATCAACAACATCGTCAGCACGGCGGACAGAATCACCGTCAGCAGGCTTGGCGCACGAAATTCCTGGCTGGACGGCGCAGTGATGGTCGGCAAGATCAGCGGCGTGGCGGTGGCTGTTGGCGTCAATGTTACCGTTGGCGGGATGATCGGCGCGATGCCGGCCGCCGGATCGGGGGTGTTGGTCGGCGGAGGCGTCGGCGTGGGCGACGGCGTGGCGGTTGGCGAAGGGGTGCGGGTGACAGGCGCGACCGAGGTCGGCTGTTCTGGCAACGCCGAAACAGCATCCGGGCGATCCAGCGGTGCCTGGGCGGCGGTCGGCTCAAACTCCACCCAACCAAAGCCAGGGACATACACTTCCACCCAGGTGTGCGCATCGCGCTCGCGGACCAGGAAACTCTGGGTGGCGTTGTCCCATTCCCCCTGGGAAAACCCGGCGGCCATCCGCGCCGGAACCCCCACCGATCGCAGCATCACGATCATCGCGCTGGCATAGTAGTTACAGTATCCGCGCCGGTCCTCAAAGAGCACCCAATCCACCGGATCGAAACCAGGCGGCGGCCCGGCAATACTCTCATCGTAGACGATATTGGCGCGCAGCCAGCGTTCGATAGCCTTGGCCTGATCATAGGGCGTGGTGGCGTTGGCATCGATAACGATCTGCCAGGCCAGATCGCGGGTCCGCTGGGTCACGCTATTTCCCATCTGGAGATAGCTGGCCAGCACCCACTGAGGATAATCCGTCCCCGCCCCGCGTAGCGCTGGCGCTGCCGCCACCACCACGCTGCTGGTAACCGAGTACTCATCCCCGGTGCGCAACACCTTCAAAGGGCGGATAACCGATACATCCATTTGCCGCTGCCCACCGTCCACATAGGTCAGATCGACGGATGCCGGGAGATTGACAACGGCCGGCTGCGGCGCGGTGTACACCAGTCGTGAGGCTTCCAGCACCATCGTCACCCGCTGCCGGACGATCTCTCGCGCGCCGGGCACGGTGGGCACATCAGCGATGGTGAAACCGGGTTCCTGCACCGTCAACCGAACCTGTGCCGTCGGCATCCATCGGCCACCCTCATAATGGCTGAACGTCCGCGAGCGCCAGTAGTAGCGCGTCCCCCGGTCAAACAGCGGAGGGGCCTCGATCAGCATGACCGGACGGTCGCCGAGCTGAATAGCGCCGCTGAGCTGCAACGAGTTGCCGCCATAGTAGTCCGCGGTCGCCAGGCCCTCGCTCTCCAGCGACGCAAACAGGCGATTGAACAGTTTATTCAGCTCATCCAGCGGCTCGCTGTTCAGAAATTCTTGGATGCGCTCCAGGTTCTCGTTGGCCGCGCCATTGGGTAACGACCAGGCGACAACGACCAGAGCCAAGGCGAGAACGGCTCCCCAGCGAAGGAACTGCCCTCTAAGCTGCGGGGGGAAGCTGATCCGCTTGAGATACCACTCCCACTCCTGGGCGTCGATAGCGCTGCGGACCACCAGCAGCAGAGCGAAGAAGGCGAAGACGGCCATGTAATTGCCCAAGGGCACGTCGCCCGTGTAATAGAAGGCATTGACCAGGATTACCAGCCCTGGCGGCAACACCGCCCGCCAGACCCGATCCACCCGAAAAATGTGCCAGGCTGTATTGTGT
>DAOTXK010000252.1:0-4126 GCA_034435395.1 Anaerolineae bacterium
CATCACCACAGTTGTGCCCTCGCGGCTCAATTCGCGGAGCATGTCCTTGAGCACCTGCGTATTGACCGGGTCCAGACCGCTGAACGGCTCGTCGATGATGATCAACTCCGGATGGTGCAGGATGGTCGCCACAAACTGGAGCTTTTGCTGCATGCCCCGGCTGAGCTCGCTGACTTTACTTTTCTGGTATTCCCCCAACTCCACCCGCTCCAGCAACTGAACGGCCCGCTTCCTGGCCTCCGCCAGGCGCATCCCCTTCAGCGTTCCCAGATAGGCGAGCAGCTCCACCACCGGCACATTCCGGTACAGGCCGCGCTCTTCCGGCATATAGCCAATGCGGTCCTTGGCCTCTTCGGTCAACGGGCCGCCAAAGACGGCGATCGTCCCGCTGTCCGGTTTGAGGATATCCAGGATCATCCGCATGGTGGTCGTCTTGCCAGCGCCATTCGGGCCGAGAAAGGCGAATATCTCGCCGTGGCCCACCTCAAAGCTGAGGTCATTGACGGCCACCTGCCGGCCGTAAGTTTTGGTGATATTCGCCACCTCGATCACGCGGTCAGCATTCATCTCGTCGCTACCCCCATTCACATGTCTGTCCGAGCCAGCATCCGCTGACCAGGCAGCCATCCATACCCTGGCGATCATACCATACGAACGGCCACAAATTGCCCCCCAACTGTTAGGGGGTGCCGACAAAAAATCCTCCGGCACAGGTCAGCAGGCCGGAGGAAGAGCCGAAAGCTTGCTCTATTGGTGTTCCGTCAATCAACTCATCCGCCGCCTTCAGTCCAGTTGTTCCGCCTCCAGGACCAACCTGACCTGCCACTCCTCGCCTGGCTCCAGATGAAGCGGCCACCACTGAAGGAAAACCGTCCCCTGGTAACCGCGTTCGAAACCAGCTTCTGACAGGGTCACCGTTTCCAGGGGGTAGCGCCAGAGCGTCGCCGGTGCCGAGAGGGTGGTCCTGGTGCGCAGGTGGCGAAGACGGGTCGTCGCCTGGTAAGTCGTCACCGGCGAGTGTTCGGCGACATCCGCCAGCGACAGACGCTGCCCGTCCAGCTCGAACGCGCAGTACTCAAGGTTGTCGCCGCCGTCGTAGGCCAGCGCCGTCTCCACGGCGAATCTCGCCTCCAACACCTGATCGGACTGGCTGCGCACCGTGTAGAGCACTTCCAGCGAATCCGCCCCCTGCGTGACCTGAAACCGCTTGGACACCCGCACCGGCAGATGCCGCTCGCCCACCCAGACATGACCGTGGCGGTACAGGTGGACGCTGGCCCGGTTCCCTTCAACCTCCCATTCGGCTTCATAGGGGAGAACCACATAGTCGCCCTGTTCCGGGTAGGCCGAACGGTAGAAACCATCCAGCGTCGCATCCTCGCGCAGGAAGTGGTCGATAAACGCCCCGCGCCGGTACCAGTCCGCGATCAGGCAGTTCTCCAGGTGGGGTTCTTTCACCCGGACAGTCTCGGTATGAATGCTCTCCAACTGGCCATCGGCTTCGCTGCCGACCACCACCACCCGATTCTCGGCGGCGGCGGCGATCAGGTCCTGATGGTAACCCTCGTCGCGGCGGGTCATCAGATTCAGCAGGTTGTAACGGGCCGGGCGGTAATCCCACTCGCGCAAGGCCCCCCCGCGCGCCAGGTCCCAGACCAACACGTAGGGCGATCCCTTCAGGATTAACTCGTCATTGCTGTCCATGTCCAGGTCGTACTTCTCCACGGTGAGCGGCGCGTCCCCGCCTTCGGCCAGCATCTCAGCCGCGATCAGGTTGGCGTAGTTGGCCACCCGGAAGTGGAACAGATAAATGCCACCGAACACGCCGTGCCAGTAGGCGTCATTGCTCTGCGCGGCCCACAACAGGTCCAGCGCCTGGTTTTTCTTAGGCCCCTCCGGCATGGCATGAACAGCCTGACTGATGCGCAGCGCCCGCTTGTGCATGTGGTTGATCTCGTCGTACTTAACCATAAAATTGCGCCACATGCCGCCCCGCAGGAAGCGGAGCAGATTCTGGCTGTCATCGGCCTGCAGGTCGTGCCGGAGGTTGGTCAGCTCATAGGACGGACCTGGCGGCAACGCCCATTCGCCCATCTCCATGTAACTGGCCGTCGGCAGGTACGCCCGCCCAATCGCCGGATATTTCTCCATGAAAGCCGAGGGCGTGATCGGATGCAACCACTCGCCGTTGGCCTCGATGGCGCTGAACAGCGCCTCCATATAGCCATTTTCCCAGCAATGCTCGTAAGTCCCCGGCCAGACGCCAAACTTCTCGCCATCGTCGCCCATAAAGGCCAGCTTCGGCTGCAAATTAGGCAGCGGCTCCGCCGATTGCGTCTGTAGCCATTGGATGTTGCTTTCCACCGTGCTCCAGGGGATGGAATAACGCAGTCGGGTCAGGGTGGGAAAGACCGCCAGCGTGCGGCCCTGTTCCTCGGTGATGAAGTAGCCAAACAGGTCCTTTTCCTTGTTGAATCCGACTCCCTCAAAATGAGTGTCGTCGACGATCACATAGCGCACCCCGGCCTCGGCCAGCGGTTTGGCCAGTTGCGGCTCCCATACCCGCTCGGCCAGCCACATGCCGCGTGGCTCCGTGTCAAACCACTGACCGATGGCATCGGTCAGCTTGTGGACCTGCCCCAGTTTGTCCACATCCAGTAAGGAGACCAGGATCGGCTCATAGTAAGCGCCGGTCAGGATTTCAACCTGCCCACGGGCCACCAGGACCTTGATCCGCTCCAACAGTCCTGGCTGGTGTTTCACCAGCCAGTCTAACAGGCTACCGGAAAAATGAAGCCCGATGGGGACGCCGGGATGGTTCTCCAGCAGCTCCACCATGGGCAGATAAGCTGTTTTGTAGCCATGTTCATAGATAAAATCGAAGTTGCCAACCGGCTGATGATTGTGAAAAACGAGGGAAAGGTAGATGGAATTCGCCATAACTCACTCCAGCCCAGAAGATGCTTTCCGCGGCGGGCATTGTAACACACCGCAGACTGTCCAGTCGAAATTTGTCGCCCTGCCTTTCGGCCAGGGATCAGGTCGGCATGGTCCCCAGCACGTCCTGCGCCGCCGACCACAGGAAATTGGCCGCGATCACCATCAGGACCGCGCCCGCCAGAACCGATAACCCGCGCACCATGCCCGGCCTCATCCAGCGACGGCCGGTAGCCAGCAGCGCCGACACCACCACATGGGACATCAACCCTCCCACGATGGCCAGCAGCGCCAGCAGACCGCCGGTCAACGTCCGCGTCTCCGGGTGCAAGGCAAAATAACCGCCGCCCAGCGCGAGCCAGCTCACGATGGTCAGCGGATTCATGAGCGTGACGCCGACGCCGGCGAGGTAACTGCGCCGGTAGCCTGCGCCATCAGGCACAGAACCGACGTCCGCCTGCCGCAGCGCGCCGCGAATGGCCTCGAGGCCGAGCCAGCCCAGCCATAGCGCCCCCAACATCCACAAGGCGATGCGCAGCCACAACCACTCGGCCAACAGCGGCGCGACCCCGAAGTACACCAGGCTGATGTATACCAAGTCCGCGCTGACCGAACCGCTGCCAAACAGCGCAGCATGCCAAAAGCCCCCGTTCAACGCCCGTTGCATCAGGCCGATGGTCACCGGCCCGATGGGAAGCGACACCAGGATGCCCAGCAGAATCCCTTCCACAATCACGCCCGTCAATGGAAACACCCCTGCCTGACCAATAGCACCACCTCGGCGCGGCGGAGACGGCCCTGATCGGCAACTCCCTGAACCATACGCAGCACTATGGTACCGTTCTCTATTCTTAGCAGCAAAGGCAGCCTGAACAGCGGCAGCGGTACAGTTTACCCAATTCCCCAGCCAGAGGAGGCATGGCCTGCGCGAAAGGCATGCATCTGTTTTTATTGCCGACCGGCCCGGCAGTCGATACAGTATCTGGCAGACTGGCCCCAGATTCGGCTCGTGAGGTGCGCTATGGCACGAACCCGCCGCCGGTATTTCGTCATCTTGATGGCCTGCTGGCTCCTGCTGCTCGCCGCCTGTGGCGGACCCGAACCCACCCCCACGCCGACGCTCACCGCCACCTTCACCGCCTCGCCCGGCCCTGTTCCCGCCCAATTCACGGTCACACCATCACCCCAC
>DAOTXK010000253.1:0-7771 GCA_034435395.1 Anaerolineae bacterium
GCTCAGGGCCAGCTTGAGGAAGCCCGCCGCCGCCTCGCCATGCCACATACCCACCAGTTGCTGGGGCAGGAGCGTGAACAGGCTGGACAGATTCTTATCCAGCGCCAGCGCCACGCCGAAGCGCCAGTACGGGCGCGGGGAATTCCGGCGGGCCGCGCTGAGAATCTCCCCGACGGTGGGCAGTCGATCCGGCCACCGGGCCTGCAGGCGATGATACGCCCACAGGCTGCCCACCGCCTTAACCAGCGCCGACAGGAGATAGGCAGCCACCACCCCGGCCGCGCCCCACCCCAGCAGGACGACGGCCACGACCAGGACGCCATCCACCACCACCCCGCCGTTTTCCAGCACCGCGTAGGCCCGCATGGAGCGGTGGCTTTGCAGAACCAGCAGCATCAGCTGGTAGATGGGCTGCAAAAACAGCACCAGCGTGTAGAGGCGCATCAACTCGCCCACATAGCGGTTGCCATAGGTCCCCTCCGCAAACGCCGGGCCGAAGGCAAAAGCGACCGTGCAGGCGATGGCCGCCACCAGCAGCGACACCTGCACAAAAAAGGCCATCAGGTCCCGCGTCTCGTCGCGATCGCCGGCCGCCAGCGACTCGGCGAGGCGGGTCAGCGTGCTCAATCCCAGGCCGGTGATGTTGAAGAACATCAGCAGGCCGTACATGGTCCCCACCAACGCCCAGACGCCGTAATTATCCGTGCCGAGGCCGCGGATCAGAATCAGGCGGGCGGCCACGTCGATCACCGCCAGGGCCAGCTTGCCCACCTGCAGGGTAATCGTATCCCGCACGAACTTGATGCGCAGCAGTCTGCCCACTGACGCCCTGATCCACGCCACCATGGCGGGCCTCGCCCTTTCCCACACGCCGACGCCCCGGCAAACTGAGCGGCCATTGTACCGCATCCACTGGCTCCATAAACAGACCAGCGCCGGAGTCACCGCCGACGCTGGTCCACATCGCCAGACGCCCATCGCTCATCGGGGATGGTCGGTGGGCGGGGGAGCGCCTCCCCGGTCGTGCTCATGGTCCATATACTCCCGCTCCCAGATCGGGTCCAGCACCGCCGCCACCGCGCGGTTATAAGCGATCAGGCCGTCGCGGTAGGCCGGGTCCAGCATGGCCTGCCGCGCCGCCTCGTCTTCGGGGTCCGGCTCGGTGGCCGCCAGAATCTGGCGGAAGTCGCGGTGATGGTCGCGGATCGGGCACGGCATCAGCCAGTTGTGGTGTTCCGCCGGGCGCGAGGCCAGGAAGGCATAGTCATTCTGCCAGGCGCGGACGGCCTTAAAGAACGGCGAATCGAGCGCGTCGCTCAGGTTGCCGCCCGCGCGATATATCTCGTAGATGTTGCTCCCCACATAGGGCATAAACACGCAGGGGATCACCTGGCCGCTCCAGTCGATGCACAGGTAGCCCCCTTCCCGCCCGGCGGAGATGCAGCCATCCGAGCAGGTCCCCAGGTTCCAGAAATCGGCCAGGAAGTAACCACGGGCCTCGATCACCTCCCACACGCGCCGCCACATCCAGGCGCGCTGTTCCGGCGTGGGCAACAGCTCCAGGGTGTAGCCGCGCCCGATCGGCATATAGTGGAAGATCCAGCCGTAGGTAGCCCCCTGCTCCTCGAAGCAAAAATCGAGGAACTCGTCGGAGAGGATTTCCTCGCAGTTCTGGCAGGTCGCCGTCAGGGAGATGCCGAAGGGCACGCCGACGGCGCGCAGGCTGGCCATGGCGCGCAGGATTTTCCGGAACACGCCCGGCCCGCGCCGGGCATCGGTCCGTTCCTCCCAGCCCTCGAGGGAGATCGCCGGGGTGATGTTGCCCAACTCGGCCATCCGGGCGGCGGTTTTATCGTCGATCAGCGTCCCGTTGGTATACATCATAAAAAACGATTGCGGGTGCCGGGCCGCCATATCCAGCATGCCCAGACCCTGGTCGCGGTACACCAGCGGCTCCCCGCCGGAGATCACCACAAAACCGGTGTTCCACAATTCTCGCGCTTCGGTGAGGATGCGGTCAAACACCTCCCAGGCCAGCTTCTCGCGGTTGGCCCCGGAACTGGCATAACACCCCCGGCAGTGCAGGTTACACACTTTGCCGGGGGACACCAGGATAAAGCCAGGCGGACCGTAGCCACCGTGCGCCGCCATAAAACGCTCCATGGCCGCTTTGCGCTCCTCGCGCAGGATGCCACTCACGATCAGCGCCCGCACCATCTTCCGGAACACCGGCGGAGAGACCGCTTTCCGCTCCAGGGCGCGTTCGACGGTGCCGATCAGGGCGCGAAACATGCGCATACGATCCTGCTTGACGCGGCGCGGGCGGTGCGGGTTAAACGTGTCGGTGTTGGCGATGAGCCAGTCCGCATCCTGCTTCAGCCGCCGGAACAGCTGCCGTCGGACGGGGGGGAAGCGCAGGGCCAGGGAAGCCACATCCGCCACCATGTCCGCCCGACCGTGCGCGGCCAGATAACGGGCAACCGCTTCCAATCGCGTGGCCATTTCGTAAACTCCTTTTCACGACCGACAGAATGACCAACAATCGTTTCGACGATGGGAGCTGGCGGTTTCGACCGGCGTTAAAACAATTTTAGGACCCGGCCAAACGGGAGAATACCCCATTTAATGGGGGAAAGCCCACTGGCCAACGACCGGTCAGCCGGGGGCGTGACCGCCGCTGCAATACGGGTTACCGGGGCCACGTCAGGCGGCGACTGCGCGGTTGCCGGGCCTTCACCCTTACAGGGCCTTCACCCTGGTAGGGCCTTCACCCTGGTAGGGCCTTCACCCTTGGCCACCACGGGCATCTTCCCAACCGAACGGCGACGCAGAGGGACAGGACGAGCCTTATACCTGTGATTTAACGCTGTTTGCGGGCAAATTGAAGTGACGTATTAAGCATTCTGAACGTTGCAAAAGTAATGTCTCGACCCACGTTGGCCTGCCGAAAAAAAACCGGGGGTCGTCCTGAGCACTTGCGTCCTCCAGCATGTAGACCATCGCCTGCCCGCACAGGTTCGGCCAGACCCGTCGCTGACTCCCAGGTCAAGCACCCTGGCTCCGTGCGGGACAAAGCGTGCCATCACCTCCGCCCGCGCCCGGCGGACGGTCGAGAGCGCGCCCACCCGGCGGCCCGCTTTGCCTCCCAGTAATCATCGCCGTCCACCCCACCGAGACGCGCCGTTTCCGGGTCGATAAACAGGCGGCGGAGGGCATAATGGGGGACGGTGTTCAAACCTGAGCCCGCCCACCGCGCCCGAATCGTGTGGGGGGCAGGACGACAGGGGTCGACCGACCGGTCGCCGTGATAGGTTTACCCCTGAGGATTTTATTGCCGACTGCGCAGGCCGCGCGACTCCCGTGTCACTGGGCAGTATAGGCCATGAAGGCCAGGTCGCGGCGCAGAATCAACTGCACCCAGGCAAACACACTGGAGTTGACCATCCGCTGATCGTCCGGCGTGGGCGGCGGGTCGTTGGCCCGCATCACGATCAGCGCCACCGGCAGCCCCTCCGCCTGGGTGGTGGCAGTCGCCGCCAGTGACCAGCGGTCATCCAGCGGCGCGTTCGTCGCCAGACTGATGTACCCGCTCAGCCGCTGGCCCACTTCGGTGGCGGCCGCTTCTGCCCCGGCAGTCGCTCCCTCTGGATACACCAGTGCCAGGATCAGCGAAGACGCGCCCGTCGTGTGGCGGGTAGCAAACGCGACCAGCGTATAGGGCGGCAGCGGCGGACGATCCGCCAGGTAGGCGGCAATCGACGGGTCTCCGGCCAGATCGGCAAACTCTGTGCCAGCGATGAAAATCGCGCCAACCAACTCGCCCGTGTCCTCCAGCGCCGGGTCAAGGCTGATGGCCGTCGCAGCGGCGCGGTAGGCCGGGTCATCGGCCAGCGAGGGTATTGTCCCGGCATGGGCCAGGGCGGCACCGGTCACGATGGCCGTCGCCGCGCCGGTGACGACAGTCCCGTCCAGCAGGGCGATGCGGTTCATGTGGGCCATCATGCCGCTGCGAATGTGAAATTGCATATCGATGGCGTAATCGTTGCGCAGACTATAGAGCGTTCCGCTCTCTCCCAGCGCCGACGATTGATAACCGGAGGCCGTCAGCGCCGCCGCGATCGGGTCGGAATCCAGGTTCAGTTCGGTCACGGCGATTCCATCCGGCGGCCACCCTGCCCATAAACAGCGGTCCACGTTAAAAAAATTGAAGCCGTAAAAGGCGCGCTGATCGTCGGCTTCCGCCTGCATGTACTGGATGCCCAGGCTGTCGGGCGGCGTAGTCTGGTTGAATAGGATCAGCCCCCAGTACGCCCGCGACACGCGGTCCAGCGCCTCCAGCGCTGCCAGACTGTCCACGCGGGGAATGCCCCAACTCTCGTGCCAGGCAGCCACGTCGCCGAAAGCCGCATATTCCCGGTATCCCGGCGTGTCCGGTACAAAGCGGAGCAGGCCCAGCAGCGCGTTGTCGCCCTCCGCCGAATCTCCCTGTGCCCAGGCTAACAGGCCAGACAGCAGCACCGCCGCCAGCACAGCCGTCGCCAGTAACACCCGCCGTGAATTCATAGGATTCCCCCCCCTCTCCCAACCGCCTGCCATGCACCGTCTTCTCACCGCTCATGATAGACCCGTAGCCGTGTTTTGTACACCCGGCAGGGCAATCACGTCCCGTACTGAACAGGCGCTCAGCGCCGCCATTCAGGCGGAGAGGGCATTCCACCACAGCGAGGCGGCAAAGAACAACGGCGCGGCCAGCCCGATCCACCGCGCGACCCGTACCACCTGCGGCCCAGCCGCCGCGCCCGGCGGACGGCCCAGAGCGCGCCCATCTGGCGGCCCGCTTTGCCTCCCAGTAATTATCGCCGTCCACCCTGCCGAGACCCGCCGTCTCCGGGTCGATAAACAGGCAGCGGAGGACGGCAAGGGGCGCCCGACCGGTCGCCCCTCCAGATTTACTGGCATCGTTGGAAGTCAACGGCGCACACCAAACCAGCGATGGACTACTTCAGCGCCTCACAGCCTGCCGACTCGTACACCAGGTCTTCGCGCACCCATTCGCCGGTGGTCAGCTGCCACCAGGTCTGGCCGCCCAGGTCCCGCCGGGCGGCGATCACATCCCGGCTCTCCCCGGCGAGCAGGGGAGCGCGGGCCTCGTTATCCGTGCCCGGCCCGCTGCGGGTCACCGCCCCGCTGATGGACGTGACCACGCAGGCCCCCCCTTCCACATCCGAGGGGGCCGTGACCTGGCCCATGGTTTCGCAGCCCGCCGACTCGGTCACCAGGTCTTCCCGCACCCACTCACCGGTCGCCAGTTGCCACCACGTCTGGCCGCCCGCGTCATCCCGCGAGTCGACAGCGGCGGCGCTCTCCCCGGCGGCCAGCGGCCCGCGCGTCTCGTAGTCGGTGCCTGGCCCGCTGCGGGTCACCGCCCCGCTGATGGACGTGACCACGCAGGCCTCCGGCGGGACTTCCTCAGCGGCGGGGGCCGGGCCACTCATCGTCGTGCAGCCCGCCGACTCGGTCACCAGGTCTTCCCTCACCCAGGCCCCGCTGGACAGCCGCCACCAGGTCTGCCCGCCAGCGTCAGTGCTCTGATCCACCGCCAGTCGACTTTCCCCGGTCGCCAGCGCCCCGCGCGTCTCGTAATCGGTGCCTGGCCCGCTGCGCAGCGTCGAACCGCTGATGGAGACCACCACACAGGTGTCCTCGCCAACGGTGGAGAGGTCCACTCCCGCCCCCAAGCTGGCACAGGCGTCCGATTCGGCCACCAGGTCCTCCCGTACCCAGGCCCCGCTCTCCAGCTTCCACCACGTCTGGCCCCCGGCGTCCGGTTGCGAGTCGACCACCAGCGCGCTCTCCCCGGCGGCCAGCGGCCCGCGCCGCTCATAATCGGTGCCTGGCCCGCTGCGGGTCACCGCGCCGTTGATGGAAACCACCACGCAGGCGTCCTCGCCAAACTCGCCGGTCTCCACCACCAGCTCACCCAGGCTGGCGCAGCCCTCCGATTCGGACACCAGGTCCTCGCGCACCCACTCGCCCGTCGCCAGCTGCCACCACGTCTGGCCGCCGGCGTCCTTCTCCGAATCGACCACGTCGGCGCTGTCGCCAGCCGCCAGCGGGGCGCGCATCCCATACTCGGTGCCCGGCCCGCTGCGGGTCACCGCGCCATTGATCGAGGTGACCACGCAGGCTTCGGCGCTGATCCCCTCCGGCAGCACGACGCCGGTGAAGCCCTCGCAGCCCGGCGACTCCGTCACCAGGTCTTCGCGCACCCAGGCGCCCGCCTCCAACTGCCACCACGTCTGGCCGCCGGCGTCCTTCTCCGAATTGACCACCACGGCGCTTTCGCCGGTGGCCAGCGCCGAGCGCCGCTCATAAAACGTCCCCGGCCCGCTGCGCAACACCGCACCTTCAATCGAAGTCACCACACAGGCCGACTCGTCGCCCTGGGTCAGGCCGGGCACGGCAGTCCCGGCAGCCACCCCGGCCACCAAAACGATCACCCACACCAACATGGCCTTTCGCTTCAGCATCGCTCACACCTCTCTCTAGCTTGTTAGGATTGGGGGACTAGGATAGGCTTACGGTTGTGACAATCCCATTCTAATACAGACTGACCGCACTGGCAGTAGTGCTACGGTCCCGTTGCGCCCGGCGGTCCAGGCCCGGCCCGCCCACGGATGCCCAATGCGGTCGCCGAAGTGCCTTCTTAACGCAAAAAGGCGGACACTCGCCGGGACCCGTCCTTATTGTGCATTAATTATAAAAAGCGCGCCAATGGGGGTTCGAGGGGGGACGGCGACGCTCACGCCCGACCGGCAAGCGCCGCCAACCGCGCCCGCAGCGACGCGGCCACATCCGGGCATTCGTCAGCCGCGGTCGCCCTCGGAAAAGTCTCCAGCAGGCCGGTCACCAGGGGAATCGTCACCGCAATCGGCCCGCCGTGGCCGGGCAGGATGATGTCGGCTCCGGCCACGATCAGAGCCGCGCTGCGCCACGTCTCGGCCACCTCCGCCGCCGTGTAGCCGTTCGGCCAGTAGTAGCCCCACGCCCGCAGCCACTCCTCATCCAGCACGGCGTCCCCCACGGCCCACACAGCCCGGCCATCGGGCGCGGTGAAGATCAACGCCCGGAGGAATGGATCATGGCCGGGACAATAGGCCGTGGCCAGGCCCGCCAGCGCCGTGTCCCAGGCGGGGCGGAAGCGGCGAAAGAGCAACGGCGGCGCGCCGCGCGGCAGGGTGGGCAGATGGTCGCCGTGGGGATGGGTGATAAACACGCGGCTCACGTCCTCCCAGCAGGCCCCCAGCGCCGCCAGCTGCCGGGTCGCCTCCGCGTATCCGGCCTCCGTGAAACAGGGATCGACCAGGACCGTCCGGTCGGCGGAGGGCCGCTCCCCTTCCGGCCAGACCAGGACCGAGGTGCAGCGGTGCTCGACCGCCGTCATCACCTGCCCATCCGGCCGCAGGGGAAGCTGGCCCGCCTGCAACACCGCCCAGTTGAACCGCCTCACCGCCCCCTGCCCGGCCATGACTCACGCCCGCTCCATCACGGTGCCTCAAGGGAATCTTACACCATGGTGGCCCATTCCCCCTTCACAGGCGACCGGCCAGCTATTATAATGGAAGCATCAGACCTACCAAAGGGGGATGACAGGCATCGACGGGGAAGGACAGAGACCGTGCGGCAAGCCGAGCGGCGCTAACTCGGAAAACTGGCGCACCACGATAAGTGCCAACCGCACTTACCAACCCGCTATGGCCCTGGCCGCCTA
>DAOTXK010000254.1:0-8876 GCA_034435395.1 Anaerolineae bacterium
GCACAAGGTCCTGGCCCAGGGCGTGCCTCATGCCCGGGTGCACCTCTTCCCAAACTCCGGGCACTTCCCGATGATGGATGAGCCGGGAACCTTTCACGAGGCGGTACGCGACTTCCTGCACAATAGCTGAGCGAGGGTCTTCGTGGCCGAGCCGCAGCCCGACACGGTGTCCTCGGCTCCGGATGTGGAGCCGCAATACTACTTTCCCAACCGTATGGGACGGGTTATCCTGCTGGCCTACGAGGATGTCGTGGGGCACAATGTGCTGCATGCCCTGCTGAAGATGGCCGATTTTGAGCATTATTCCCAGGTGCCGCCGCCCAATAATAACGACCGGCAGATTTCGTTTAACCTGGTGGGAGGGCTTACGCAGGCGCTGCTGGACATGTATGGCCCGCGCGGGGCGCGAGGCGTGGCCCAGCGGGTGGGCCAGATGTGTTTCAAACATGGCATACGGGAATACGGGCCGATGATGGGCGTCACCGAATTGACGTTTCAGTTGCTGCCGCTGAGCATCAAGCTGGAAAAAGGGGCCAGGGCTTTGGCCGAGTTGTTCAACACCCACACCGATCAGATCGTCCGGCTCCGGGAAACGCCGGAGACGCTCTACTGGCAGATCGAACGTAATCCCCTGTGCTGGGGGGTCAAGGCGGAGCAACCGTGCTGTCATCTGGCGGTGGGGTTGCTGCAAGAGTCGCTGCTGTGGTTGAGCGGCGGCAAGACCTTCCAGGTGGAGGAGGAGTCCTGTACCGCCTGTGGAGCCGACAGTTGTACGATCACCATTGCCAGAAAACCACTTGACTGAACGGCCATGACGCCACGCATCCATAAGTTTGTCATTGAAGATGATCGGCATATCCCGCCGTTTAACGAACCGGCCAGCGAGTTATCCATCATGGGCCGGCAGATCAAGCTGCATCAGGACGAGGTGATCCAGGCCTACCTGGGCGATCGGCTGGCCGATCGGGTGGAACTGCCGCTGCCGTCGGTGTTTGCGCTGCCGAAGGATGCCGGGCCGAGCCTGGTATATCGGGACAGTATCTATTTTGACAAGGAGTATTTCGCCGCCTTTTTCGCCGGGGCGCGCCGGCTGGCGGACGAAACCGGGCGGGCGGTGCGGGCGGCCTACGCGCCGGACGACCGGGTCTTCACCACGTATGTCAAACCCCTGACTCGTGGATTCGAACCGTTGCTGGGGGCGGACGGCGAGCCAGTCTGTTATATGACTGACCTGTGGTACTTCCCGGACGGCTATAGCGACGACGTGCAGCCGATGATCATCCCCACCGACTCCAAGGAGAAGGGCTTTTACTCCGTCCCACACTATATGTCCCAGGACGGGCAGGACCTGACCCATTTTCTTTCGGAGCGGGTGTTGTTTTCGGTGGAAAGCTGGGTGCACGTGTTCTTTGCCAACACGGTGCAGGGCGTGTTTGCGCGGGGCAGCCGGTACGAAGAGTACGCCAAGACGCATAACCTGTTCCAGCTCAAGGTGCTGTGGCGGGCCATCCTGGAATGGCGGCAGGTGCTGTCCAGCTCGGCAGTGGTGGAGGTCGGGGAAGGCACTGACATTCATCCCTCGGCCACCATCCTGGGGCCGACCACCATCGGCAAGGACTGTTACATCGGCCCAGGGGTGGTGATCGACAACTGCCACATCGGCGATAACGTCTCCATTGACCAGGGCTGCCAGTTGATGACCAGCGTGATCGGCAACAACTGCTTCTTCCCCTTCCGGGCGTCGTGTTACTTCAGCGTTTTCATGGACAACTCGATCCTGGCGCAGAATACCTGCGTGCAGATGTGCGTGGTCGGTCGGAATACCTTCGTCGGGGCGGGGAACACGTTCACCGATTTTAACCTCCTGCCCACGCCGATCCGGGCCATGAGCCTTCACGGCCTGGAGGAAGTGGGGCAGATCGTGCTGGGCGGATGTGTGGGGCACAACTGCCGCATCGGGTCGGGGTTTGTCATGTTCCCAGGGCGGATGATCGAGTCCGACACCGTGCTGGCCGCCGAGCCGAACAACCGCATCATCCGGCGCAACGTCTCCTTTGAGCAAAGCGCCCACCACACCATGCCGGACGATATCCGCGAGATGCATCCGCGCTACTATCCCCGCCCGGACGAAGAAACACAAGAAGAAACCTGGTAGCCCTTAAGTCGTATGCGCGGGGCGCGCCGCCCGTGGTAGGATGGGAAGCAGCAGTCGGGGGCCGCTGGGGAGACGGCTTTCGCTGGCAAGACGGCTTTCGCTGGCGAGGTGGCTTCCGCCCCCGAACGCGATGGGCCGTAAGCCTGTTCATTTATCGGTAGGTTGTCCTGGCTTTTACTGGTGTGACCCAAGAACGAGTTGCTTATGAACGCCTCCCCGCCGGAAGACACGTTTGCCTTTATCATCCATCCCATTGATCCCAAAAAAGATGTTTCCCGTAAATGGCCCTGGCTGGGGAAGGTCCTCACCCAGCGACAGGTGGATTTCCTGTCGTTATTTTTCCCGCCGGTTTACATCTCCGAGATCACGGGCATTCGTTCGGCCAGCACCGGGAAAACGCTGCGCGGCTGGTTCGTGGCCTGCCCGTTCACGCCCCAGCGGATGATGACCCTGCCCGTCCAGCGGGTCTATGACAAAGTGATCGCCACGGGGCGGATGGCCGAACGGCTGGGGGCGCGGATGCTGGGCCTGGGCGCTTATACCTCGGTGGTGGGCGACGCCGGAGTCACCATTGCCAAGGCGCTGGATGTGCCGGTCACGACCGGCGACGCCTACACGATCGATATGGCGGTGCAGGCGGTGCGTCAGGCGGCGCGGGAGATGGACATTCAGCTCCATGAGGCCAGCGCGGCGGTGGTCGGGGCGACGGGGACCATCGGCAGTGTGTGCGCGGAACTGCTGGCGGAGGAAGTGGCCGATCTGACGCTGGTGGGCCGCCGTCCTGATGCGTTGGAAGAAGTACGCGAGCGCTGCCAGGCGGGGGCGCGGGCCCGGCTTCACACCAGCACCGATCTGGACAGCCTCTACCAGGCCGACCTGGTGCTGACCGTGACCAGCGCCATCCACGCCCTGATCGAACCGCAGCACCTCAAGCCGGGCGCGGTGGTCTGTGACGTGGCCCGCCCGCGGGATGTTTCCAAGCAGGTGGCCGCCCAGCGCGATGACGTGCTGGTGATCGAGGGCGGCATGGTGGAGGTGCCGGGCGAGGTGGACTTCCACTTCGACTTTGGCTTCCCGCCGCGCATGGCCTATGCCTGCATGGCCGAGACGATGGCCCTGGCGCTGGAAGGCCGTTACGAAGATTACAGCCTGGGGAAGCGCATCTCGCGGGAGCAGGTGCGGGAGATCAGCGCCATCGCCGGGCGGCATGGCTTCCGCCTGGGCTACTTCCGCAGCTTTGAGCGCGGCCCGGTCACCCCGGAGCACATCGCCCGGGTGCGCGAGCGGGCCGCGATGAACCGGCGGCGCTGGGCCCCAGACCCGACCTGAGCCGGCGGGGACAATGGTAAGACTTTCTAAACGGTTCTAACCAACGGGGCCGCCGATATGATGGCGCGATATGTGCCATCCAGATATATGGCGAGGGGCAGCTCGTCATAAATCTCAGTGAATCTATGTAAAATCCCGGTCAGGTCGCGGCGGGCGAACCGATCCCCTCCGTTAGAGATGGTTAGGATTCGGTTAACAGCCCAGTGGCATCGCCACTACTTCGCAGGTATAGTATACAATATGTGATTATCTTGCTGACTAAGGGGCCGCCAGGGAAGCGGCCACGGCGGAACGATCGGCGACGAGCGTTCGCGGTGCGTGTGGCCCTACACGTTGGGGAGTAACAGGATGAGCAAAGCCAAGATTCTGGTCGTCGAAGACGATGTCGATATCTCCAACATGCTGCGCATTTACTTCAGCGGCCAGGGGTACGAGGTCCAGGTCGCGCCGCGCGGCGGCGATGCGCTGGAGTATACCCGCCGGCAGTTGCCCCACCTCATTGTGCTGGACATCATGTTGCCGGATATGGACGGGTATGATGTCTGCAAGGAGTTGCGGACGACGACCCGTACCAGCCATATCCCGATCATCTTCCTGACCCAGAAGGATGAGCGGAGCGACAAGATTCGGGGGCTGGAGCTGGGCGCGGATGATTACATCACCAAGCCGTTTGACATCGAGGAGCTTAAGCTGCGGGTCCACAATGCCATCGAGCGCTCCGAGATGATCTCGCTGACGGATGCCAATTCGGGGCTGCCCAGCGGGCGGCTGATCGAGGATGAGTTGCGCGGCCTGATGCGCAGCCCGGAGCAGAATACCTGGACTTACATCGACCTGAAGATCAACTACCTGGATTACTTCAAGGAAGTGTACGGCTTTGTGGCCGGCAACGAAGTACAGCGGTTTACAGCGCTGCTGCTGGGCGAGATCGTGGACGAGTTGGGCACGCCCAACGACTTTGTCGGCCATCCGGGCGGGGATAACTTCGTGGTCATCACCCATTCTGACCAGCCCGACGAACTGAAGCAGCGGATCGTCACCCGCTTTGAGGAAGACGTCAAGCAGCATTATTCATTTATCGACCGTGAGCGCGGCTACATGATCGTGCAGGATGCCGACGGTTCCGAGCGCCAGGTGCCACTGATGACGATCGCAGCCGGATCGGTATCAGCGCGGACCCGGACGTTCGCCGACATCCGCGAGATCACCGAACTGGCCGCCGAAGACCGCCGCACCGGCTCAGCTGCCGTCGAAGAGTATGAGACGGAGTGGTAGCCCCGGCGGTCTGAGTAGCATGGTGAAGTGTCAGCCATGACTCTGGCCCTGTACCTGATCGCCGCCGGGGCGGTGCTGTGGATCGGCGCTTACCTGTTGTTGCGCCAGCGAAAGCATCTGGATCAGGCGCGGCCTGACCGTCCCCCCGTGCCGGTGAACCTGGCGAGCACGACCGACGCGATCCTGCTGTCCAGCGGGTACGGTCGGATCACGTTCGCCAATCAGCAGGCGCGCCAATGGTTTGGCCTGGACGGCGGCGACCCCGACCTGGAAGTGATGGCCGGGGCGGTGCGCCCGCCGGATGTTTTCCGCGATCTGTTCGCCGCCGAGGGGCGGGCCATCTTTCAGCTGGGGCCGCGCCAGATAGAAGCGTCTTCCCACCGGCTGCCCGGCGAGGGCGCGCCCCACATGGTCATCGTGCTGCGGGATATGGCCCACGCCCGAACCGACTACGGCCCCGAGGCCCTGCGCGCGCTGGTCGCCCTCAGCGAGGTCGGGGCCGCGATCAACGCTGGCGGCCCCCTGGACGAAACCCTGAACATCATTCTGAGGAGCCTCGGCCAGGCGATTCGGCATGACGCCGGATCGATCAGCCAGTGGGAGGCCGCCGTGTCGGCGCTGCAACCGCTGGCGGAGCAGGGCGATCCCGCCTTCCTCCAGGTGCTGAAGCGCCTCGACGGCGCGGCCCCGGACGGCGGCGGCTTCAGCAGCTGGGTGACTACCTATCACCAGGCGTTGCTGGTAGAAGACGTGGATGCCCGGTTGGACGGGTCGGTATCGGGAGACCAGGGCGTCCCCTTCCGCAGTTACCTCGGCGCGCCGCTGATGGTCGGGGAGACGTTCATCGGCGTTCTCCAGCTGGTCAGCGCCGAACCGCGCGCGTTTGACTATGAAGACCTTTCCCTCCTGGAAGCCATTGCCAACCAGACGGCCACGGCCATTGACAAGGCGCGTCTGCGGGCGGAGAAAGATGCCCGCACCGGCGAACTGTCCGGTCTACAGATCATTCTCCAGGCGGCCGACGCCGCCGCCGACCGCCGCCGGTTGTTCGAACGCCTGACGGCGAGCCTGGCTCAGGCCCTGGATGTCAGCATGTGCGGCATCCTGATCTATGAGCCGTTGGGGGAGCGCCTGGTGGCGCAGCCGCCGTTCCATGGCATCCCCGATTCGGTGATCGAGCACTACCAGATCGACCTGTCGCCGGGGACCGCCGCCCATCGCATCTGGCAGCGCGACGAGGGATGGTATTCCAACTGGGTGCCGGACGAGACTCTGGTCAGCGAGATCGGCTGGGGCGAGCTGGTGGAGGCGCTGGGTATCCGCAGTCTGGCGCTGATGCCCCTGATGCTCGGCCACCGGCGGCTGGGCATGATCCAGGTCTGCAATCCGCGCGGCAGCCAGGACCTCGGCCCTCCGGCGATGGAGCGGCTTCGTCTGTTCGCTGCCCAGGCGGCCATCGTGGTGGAAAGCGCCCAACTCTCCGACCGCGAGCAGCGCCACCGCCGCCAACTGCTGGCCTTGCAGGCAATGGGGCAGGCCATCGGGCGCGAGGGGGACCTGGAGCGCCTCTATGCCCGGATGGCCGAAGGGGCGGCGGAGCTGCTCGGCGTCGAGATGTGTGGCGTGTTGATGTACGACGCGGCTCAGGAGGCCCTGCTGGCCCGCCCGCCGTTCGCCGGCGTGGAGCCGGAGTTGCTGGAGTATATCCAGATTCCGATCCCCGCCGGGAGCGCCATGGCCCGGCTCTGGCGGGAGGGCGAATACTGGCTGTGTAACGATCTCAGCCGCGACCCGCGGGCGGTGGAAGCCGGTCTGGACCAGCTCACCAGTTGGGTGGGGCTGACCCAGGTGGTGCTGGTGCCGCTGGTGGTCGACGGTCAGCCTATCGGGGCGGTGCTGGCCAGCAACAAGGCCGGGCCGCTCGGCTTTGACGACGATGATGCGCGGCTGCTGAATATCCTGGCGGCGCAGATGGCCGTCGTGCTGGAAGGCGACCGCCTGCGGGGCGAGGTCCGGGCCTACGCCAGCGAGTCGGAGGTGTTGGGCCGTATCGCCGCCATGGCCAAATCGTCGGCCTCGGTGGGGGAGATCATCCGGCAGGTTCTGGAGGAATGTGTGGCGTTCTTCGCCAGCGACCTCGCCCTGGTGGATTTTCTGGATGAGAGCAGTGGCAAATTACGGCTCCTGCCGGAGCATGCGGTCGGCGCCGCCCTCGATGGCGCGGTGGAGATCGACGCCTACGGCCCTGGTTTTGAGCACAGCGTGGTGATCTCCGGCCAGCCGTTTATGAGCAACGCCCTGGCCGACGATGGGCGCATCCTGATGGCCTACCGTCCGATCATTGAGCGCCTGAAGCTGCGCGGGGCGATGATGGCCCCGCTGCAAGTGGCCGGGCGGGGCGTGGGCGAGCTGGTGGTGGCCAACCGCCGCGAGGGCGAATATGCCGCCCACGACCTGGACGTGCTGGGCACCGTCGCCAATATGATGAGCGCGGCCATTGAGCGCGTTCGCCTCTACGAATCGACCGACGAAACGCTGCGGGCGCGGGTGGCCGAGCTGGACGCCCTGGGCCGGGTCAGCAATGAGCTGATGCTCACGGTGGAACTGGAGCGCATCACCGAGGTGATCCGGCACGAGGCGCTGCGTGTGCTGGACGTGGCTGAGTGCACGGTGCTGCTGCTCTCCCCGCGCGAAGAATGGGCGGACGTAGAGCAGCCGGAGGTCATGCGGCGCTACGGGGCGCGGGCGGCGCTGCCCGCCGACATTCCGATTGAGCAGCGGGCCATCCAGCAGGCGCAGGCGATCACCGTGTCCGATTACGCCAGCCATGACCTGGCGGCGGTGCCGGAGGATGCGGTCTCCGCGCTGGCCGTGCCGATTCTTTATGCGGAGAATGTGGTCGGCGTCATCCACCTTTACCATACCGCGCCGGACGCGTTTGATGAGCGGGCCCGGCTGTTTGTCACCGCGCTGGCGCTGAAGGCGTCCACCGCCTATGGCAACTCGGCCAGCTTCCGTGAGCAGATCAGCCGCAACCTGTTGTTGAGCCGGCGGGTCGAGCAGCTCAACCAGATATTCGAGTTGGGGCAGGTGCTCCGTACCGAAAGCCGCCTGGAAGATTACCTGGAGGCGGTGGCGCACGCCATCCAGATGTCGGTCGGTTACGCTGTCGTCTTGATCAGCCTGCTGGACGAGGGGGCCGGGGTATTCCGTCGGGTGGCGCAGGCGGGCATCCCGCTGGCGGACTTTGAGCAGTTGAAGCGGACGCCGGTCGCCCGTGATCGCGTCGAGGGCGTGCTGCGGGACCAGTTCCGCATGAGCCAGTCCTATTTCCTGCCAGCGGAGCGGGCTGACGAATGGCTGGCCACGCTGACGGACAAAGACCTGTATTACCATACGGAATACGCCAAAGTGCAGGACAGCCAATCCTGGCAGGCCCAGGATGCGCTGATCGTGCCGCTGCGCGATTCGCAGGGGCGGTTGTTGGGCATCATCAGCGTCGACGCGCCGATGGATGGGCGTCGGCCCATCCGCACCACGCTGGAGCCGCTGGAGATTTTCGCCCACCAGGCGTCCATCGGGATTGAAAACTTCCGGCTGGTGGAAGCCATCCAGCGCGAGGCGGAAGCCGCCCGGCATGAGCGCGACCTGCTGGAGCGCCTGTACGCGGTTTCCAGCGAGATTCAGCGGGCGGCGGACGTGCCCAGCCGCCTGCAGGTGGTGGCCTCCGGCATCCAGAGCGCGGGCTGGGGGCGGGTCCACATCTCGCTGCGCGACGAGAAGCTGGAGCCGACAGCGCTGATCTATGCCGGGTACACCGATGAGGAGGCCGATGGCCTGCACCGCCGCCTGACTTCCGGCGAGGAGTGGCGTCGTCGCCTGGCGGACCCGGAATTCTTCGAGGTGCGGGTGGGGGCGGCCTTCTATCTGCGGTGCGACGCGCCCTGGGTGGTCAAACATCTGCGGGGCGGCGTCCCGCCGGAGCCGACGCCCTCCCCCGATCGATGGCATCCGGACGACGAGCTGTACCTGCCGATCTATGGGGCCGAGAATCGCCTGATCGGCCTGATCGGCATGGCCGACCCGGTGGACGGCGCAGTCCCGACCGAACATAGCC
>DAOTXK010000255.1:0-1678 GCA_034435395.1 Anaerolineae bacterium
CAGACGGGCCATGTCCATGTCCAGCGGGTTGGTCGTGATCGCACCAGTGGTCAAATTTATGTCGAGGATTTTGCCCGCCCAGCCTTCCATAAGGATACCTCCTGTTTGGCGTTCTCAGGCGCGTGCTTCTCCCATCCCGCGCCGCCCACCCCTAGGCCGAGGGATAACCCCCGCCCGCTTCTTCCGTGCCGCGCTCCTCGGCGACCCGCCGGGCGTAATCGTCGGCCCGGTACGCCGCGATGGGATCGGGAGGCCGCCCGCTTTCCTCGCGCACCCTGGCCAGCAGCGGACGCACATCGGTTTCGTAGGCTTCCATCAGCAGGCGGTGCGCGCCCAGCACGTCGCCAGCCGCCTGCGCCTCCGCCAGCCGGGCGTAGTTGACTATCAGGGCTTTGGCGTAGGCAACCTGGCAGTTGATCACGCTCTGCAGCATGGCCTCCAGCTTCGGCTCGATGTTGTGGCTCTGGTCGATCATGTAGGCCACGTCCTGGGCCAGGTCCCCGGCGCTGACCAGCTCGGTGTAGATGACGAACAGTTCAAACGGGTTCTCCGTGCCCACGATCAGGTCGTCGTCGGCGTACTTGCGGGCGTTGAGGTGAAATCCGCCCAGCCGCCCTTCGTCCAGCAGGAAGGCCACGATGTGGGCGATGTTGGTCCCCTGGGCGTGGTGGCCGGTATCCACCAGCACCTGGGCCGCCGGACCCAGCTTGAGCGCCATGGCGTAGGCCGCCCCCCAGTCGGGGAGATCGGTGTGGTAAAAGGCCGGCTCGAAGAACTTGTACTCGATCAGCATCCGGGAGCCGGCCGGCAGGTGCTGGTAAGTCTGGCGCAACCCTTCATAGAGGAAGCGCTTGCGCTGGCGCAGATCGTCCTGCCCGGCGTAGTTGGTGCCGTCGGCCAGCCAGATGCTCAGAATGTCGCTGCCGGTGGCCTTCATGATCGCGCAGCACTCGATCATGGCGGCGACGGCTTTCTCGCGGACGGCGGGGCTGGGGTTACACAGCGAACCGAGCTTATAATCTTCATCCTGAAAGACGTTGGGGTTGATCGCGCCGATGCGCACGCCCAGCTCTTCGGCGTACTGCTTGAGCGCGGGCCAGTCGTCGGTCTTGTCCCAGGGGATGTGCAGGGCCACCGACGGGGCGACGCCGGTCAGGCGGTGCACGTAAGCGGCGTCGGCCAGTTTCTCGTGGACGTTCCGGGCTGCCCCCGGCCAGGGGAAAACCTTAAAGCGGGTGCCGCTGTTACCGTAGCCCCAGGAGGGCGTCTCGATGGCCTGGGCGCGCAGCTGCCGCTTGACGGCCTCCACGTCCACGCCGCGCCTGGCCAGCCCCTCGGCCAGGGTCTCATAAGCGGCCAGATAATCGGTCATTTCACAATCCTTTCTGCTTCTTGAAGCCGCCAATGGTCGGGCGGGCGGGTCGCCTCGATCCGCTTCACGGGGAGGTCACCAGTTCCCCAAAGCGACCGTAAGCCTCGTCCCAGGCGGCGGTATCCTGGGGTTCGTAGTGGGCGAGCTCGGTCGTGCGGCTCAGAATCTCCCGCGCCTGGGCCACATCGGCGATGTGCCCCAGCGCGATCAACTGCACGATGCCGTTGCCCAGAGCGGTGGCCTCAAACGGCCCGGCGATCACCGGTCGTCCGGTGGCGTCCGCCGTCATCTGGCACAGCAGCCGGT
>DAOTXK010000256.1:0-8877 GCA_034435395.1 Anaerolineae bacterium
TATTACCGCTGGAATTCCGGCGTGCCCCATGTCGACGCACTGACCGGCGAACAGCTCCGGGCCAACAACGTGGTGGTGCTGGCCGTCCCGCACGCCGAGCGGCCTGACCTTTTCGAGCCGGAGAGCAGCGCCTATTCGCTGGAGATTCAACTCTGGGGCACTGGATATGCCTACATCCTGCGCGACGGCCTGGTCTACCAGGGCTGGTGGCAGCGCCGCGAGCGTGGGGAGACCGGCTTGCAGCTCACCTGGGGCGATAACACCCCGATCCCGCTGCATCCCGGCACTACGTGGTTTGAGGTGGTGCGCGAGGGGATGCCGGGGGTGTTCATCAGCGAGGAGCGGGGGGACATGGCGGCCACAGGCACCGTCGCCGCGCCCCGCCTGTGGACGCCGACCCCCACGCCGGGGCAGTAGGGGGCAGCACGTCAGGCGATGGCTGCCGGTCCTGCGTGAGCGCCGTCCCCAGGGTGAAGCAGTGTGAAAACGACCGCGCAGTGGTCCGACCCGGTCGTTTTTTGTTGGGCCAGGCTGGTGGCAGGCAGCGGCGCGCGCCTCACGGCTGGATGATGAGTGTGCAGCCGTAGGTGACGGGATCAGGGCCGTAGGTGTCCGGCTGGCCGTCGCCGTTGTTGTCCAGGCCGTCGGTGATCACCCGGTTGTTGAACATCTGGGTCCATTCCAGGCGGTGCTCTCCCACGGCCACCGGACCCATATCGAATCGCCAGAAGATCTGCCAGGTGCCGCGCGCCTCGTTGAAGGCGACTTCGCTGGCGTAGGCGGCGTAGGTGCTGATCAGGCGGCCATCAAAGCTGACGATTTGCAGCACCTGATCGCGGTAGTCCTCAACCAGTTGGCGGGATGCCGCTTCCCAGCCCTGCACCAGCACCACCGATTGCCCGGCCTGGCCGTAGAAGGGGCCGATGTTAAAATACTCACAGCCGGGTGGCACGATGACCTGCGGGCTGGGGGGCGTGATGACCGGCAGGATAGCCGGGTCGCCATCCAGCGTGACCAGGTAGTTGGCCAGCCATACCCCCTCGCCAGTGTCAAGCACCGCCAGGTACCAGTCCCCGTCGGCGGTGCGCCCGGCCAGGGTCAGCCGGTCGCCCTGCGCGGCCTGGGCGACCACCGCGCCGCTGGCGGACGGCGTTTCCCGCAGGTACGCCGTGGCAAAAATGACGGTGGCCGACAATGTGGGGGAATTGCCCTGGGCGGAGGCCGGAGCGGCCGCCGCGAGCAGCAGCAGGGTCAGGACAGCCAGCGTTTTTTTCACGGAACCTCTCCCGGTGGCAGCAATGCCGATGATTGACCTGAGCGGCAGGGGACGATTGTAGCGGGGTTACGGGGGAGCGACAACCGCCAGCGACTGGACCGCGCCGCGCGGGAGGCGGACCACCTGGCGGCTGATCCACGCCAGGCGGCCATCTGGCGTCACCATGAGCAGCCACTCCTGGCTGTGGTCGCGCCCGATAATGGGGAAGGCAGTGCCCTGGGCCAGCCGTCCGATGATTGGCGCGTTGGCCGATGGGGTTGACCGCAGGTTAGCGCCCCTGTTTTGTATGGCCTGTGGCAGCCGCACCTGTCCCTGAGCAGCGACCGGCAGCGGCTCCACCTGTTCGCGCGCTGCCCATCCGGTCCCGCCCTCCGGCGTGCGCAGACGGTACCAGTCGCCGTCGGGCGTGATTTCCTCCACGACGGCGACCGTGTTCGCTTCCAGGGTGGCGGGGGGATCGTCCCCGTCGCCCGCCGCCGGGCGCAGGGACAGCCGCTCATCGGCGATGACGCGGTAGACCTCGAAGTGCCGGGCCGGCGCCCAGCCAGTGAGACCGGGTGCCGCCCAGACGTGCTGCCATTCCTGCCCGTCGACCGTGGCAGCTTCGAAGGCCCAGGCTTCGCGCTCCGGCGGCAGGGTGAGCACAAAGGCGGCGTCGAGCGCCGGGGCCGCCCGCAGGGCCACGCCATTGACCGTCACCAGCAAGGCGACCTCGCTGAGGGCGGCGGCGGGAATCCAGCCGGTCACCTGGCGGCCATCCCCGCGCACCTCGCGCCACTGCTCGTCGGGGGCCGTGGAGACCTGCCAGACGAGCGACCCGGCAGGAAGGCGGCCCTGCTCAGCAGATTCGACGGAGGGCGCTCCTCGTAGGGCCGTATCTTCGCGGACCACCCAGCGCTGCGAGATCGGCGGCGCGTTTCCCTGGGCCAGCGTGCGCCCAGGAGAGGAAACGGCCAGTCCACCGATGACCAGGCCGCATGCCAACCGGATAAGGAACGGGACCAGTGCCCCGAGACGAGAGGCACTGTTCGGCGGTCGGGTGCGCATCAAGGGACGAGGATGGCGAGCGACCCAATACCCACCCCTGGCTCCAGTTCCACCAGGCCGCTGGAAATCCAGGCCAGTTGGCCCCTGGCGGACGATACCAGGAGCCAGCGGCCATTGGCGTCGCGGCCCGCCACCCAGACTTCCTCGCCGTTAGCGATGGTGCCCGGCGACAGGGCGTCGATGGCTGGCAGCGACCGCAGGTTGGCCATCTCGCTGCCGCTGAGCGCGATCACGCCTCTCACCGCCTGATCGGTGCGGACGAACTGATTGATAGGTGCCCAGCCGGTCTCCCCAGCGCCGCTCTGCACGCGAATCCAGCGCCCGCCGGGCAGGGTATCTTTGACGAAAACGGGCGTCATCTGGCTGAGCGTGGCGGTGGGCAGGCCGGCGCTGCTATCGGGCCAGTTGTAGAGCACCACATTGTTCTCTGCCGCCACGCCATAATCGAAGCGCAGCAACTGGGTTTCCATCCAGCCCGTCTGGCCGTCAGGGGCCAGGACCCGCGACCATTCGCCGGTCTCGTCCGTCTGGAGGATCAGCACCTCGGCGTTCTCCTCCACGCCGGTGACATAGTTGATCGGGTCATTTGGCGCTTCAAACAGCACCAGGGTGCGGACGGTCCGGGCGCGGCTGAGGGGGGTGAAGTGCAACGCGCGGCCCCAGCCCAACATCCCGTCGGCAGTTTCCACCTGGAACCAGCCACCGCTGGTGTCAATGTCGCGCAGGCCGACCTGCATGCTTTCGGATAGAGCGGTAACGAAGCCGCCCGCGTGGGAAGGGGCATCGCGCAGGACGGTCCGTTCAACGTTCACCACTGCCTGGGGCACGTTGGTGTTCTGGGCGGCGACCATCGGAGCACCAAGCACGATCGCTGATAGGATCGAAACGATCAGGAGCACGTTACGCTGTTTCACGGTCTTCCCCCTGGATGTCTGGATAAAGCTGCACACAAAAACATTATATGCAATTAATGGTCACTCTAGCAATGGGCGGTACCGGCGGGCGACCACCGCCTGTCCGCCGGCGTTCTGCATCCAGGCGAAAAAAGCCCGGTACGCGCCCTGCGGCTCCTGGGCGCCGATCACCACGATCGGGACCTGGAAGGGATAGTCGTTGTGATCGGTCAGCAGCGGCTGCCGGCCATCAATCGCCAGCGGGCGCACGCTGGCATCGATCAGCCCCAGGGAAATGTAGCCGATAGCGCCGCGATCGTCGCCGACGATCTGGAGAACAGCGGCGCTGGAAGTGGCCAGACGAGCGTTGAGCGTGACCGGGCGATCACCCAGGGCCAGCCTCTGGAAAGCCAGCCGCGTGCCGGAACTGGCTTCCCGGCTGACGACCGTGATCGCCTGCTCTTCGCCGCCGAGGGCCGCCCAGCTCACTATACGGCCCTGGTAGATGGCCTGGAGTTGCGCGGCGCTCAACTCGCGGACCGGGTTGGTCGGATGCACGACCACGGCGATCTGATCTTGAGCGATAGGGGCGGCCCAGAGGGGCGAGTCGTCCGGCCAGAAATGCGTGAGGCCATACCGGGGGCCGCCAGCGGTCGGCTGGCTGATGGTCCTGATCAGGTCGGCATAGCTGGTGGCGGACAGCCGAAAGGCGAAACGGGTTTCGGGATGTTCTTGCTGGTAGGCTGCGGCCAGATCGTGCAGCAGCGGTGTGGTCGCCTCCGTACTCGCCAGGTAAAGGGCGATTGTTTCCGGCGTGGGGGTGACGCTCAGCAGAGGAGGGTGACAGCCAGCCAGGATCACTGCCAGGATGACCAGCGCACGCCTGCCCCGCCTCATCGCCGGCTACCGTCCCAGCCAGGCGGCCAGCAGGCTCAACAGGCTGGCCACCGTACAGTACACCGCAAACACGTAGAGTCGATGCTGGCGCAGATGGGTCAACAAGAAGGCGATGGACAGATAGCCGATCGCGGCAGCACCCGCGAAGCCAGCCAGCAGCAGCGGAAGCTGACTGGCGACATTGCCGTAACGGAACATCTCCAGCCCGGCCAGGAGACCCGCTCCCAGGATGGCAGGCGCGCCAAGCAAAAAGCTGAAACGGGCCGCGTCCGTGCGGTTGATGCCCCGGTACAACCCGGCGGCAATGGTGCTGCCGGAGCGCGAGACGCCGGGAAATATCGCCAGCATCTGCGCCAGCCCGACAAACAGCGCATCCTGCCAGGTCATCTGGTCTGCTGTGCGTCTTTTTTGAGCGGTTGCGGTTTTCCGTTCGCTGAAGATGAGCATCAGGGCCGTCACCAACAGGAGGGCCGCTGCCTCCACCGGCTGTTGGAAGGCTGCTTCCACCTGCCGGGCGAACAGCGTGCCAAACACGCCTATCGGTACCGAGCCGATGACCAGGAGGGCAAACAGACGCCCGTCGGGGTCTTGCCGTGAGCGCGTGCGCAGCAGTTGAACACCTCCTCTCATGATGCGCTTCCAGTCGTCGCGGAAGTACAGCAAGACCGCGCACAAAGTGCCCAGATGGGCGGCCACGCTGAAGACCAGGTCTGGTGGCACAGGCCAGCCCAGCCACCACGGGGTCAGCACGAGATGTCCGGAACTGGAAACGGGCAGGAATTCGGTAGCCCCCTGTACGATGCCAAGAATGATGGCCTGGATGATGTCCAATGGTAGCGATCCCTTTCCCGCCACGGCTCTGTCGGTGAGAAACACTCAATGGGAAAACGCCGTCGGCAGGGCGTGCGGCCGCGCCTGCCCAACCGGCTTGTAGGTTTCCAGGAAGGCGGTGGCATACGCGGCGAACATCCCGGTAAGGATTGCCCGGCGCATCTCGTTCATCAGCGTCTGCAACAGGTGAATGTTGTGGATGGTCAGGAGTGTATGCCCCAGTATCTCGTTGGCTTTCACCAGGTGGCGGATGTAGGCTCGCGAGAACGTGGTGCAGGCATAACAGGCACATCCTGACTCGATGGGTTGGGGGTCGGCGGCGAAGCGGGCATTGCGCATGTTGAGGCGACCCCGGCGGGTCAGCGCTGCGCCGTTGCGGGCGATCCGCGTGGGGAGCACGCAGTCAAAAATGTCGATGCCCCGCGCCACCCCGTGGACCAGGTCCTCCGGGCTGCCGACGCCCATCAGGTAACGGGGCTTGTCCGCGGGCAGGAGCAGCAGCGTATGATCCAGCGTGGCATACATCTCCTCCTTGGTCTCGCCCACCGCCAGGCCGCCGATAGCGTAGCCGGGGAAGTTGTAAGCGCCCAATATCCGGGCGGACTCTTCGCGCAGATCGGGGTAGATGCCACCCTGCACGATCCCAAACAATGCCTGGTCATGGCGGGTTTTGGCCGCCTGACAACGCGCCGCCCAGGCATGCGTCCGGGCGAGGGCCGCTTCTACAGCGGCGCGGTCGTTGGAGATGGAGCACTCATCGAAACACATGATGATGTCGGCCCCGAGGTTTTCCTGAATCTCGACCGATCGTTCCGGCGTGAAGCGGTGCTGGCTGCCGTCAAGGTGGGAGATGAAGGTCACGCCGTCCTCATCAATCTGGCGGTTGCTGGCCAGGCTGAACACCTGAAACCCTCCGGAATCGGTGAGGAGAGGCCCGCTCCAGGCCATGAAACGGCCCAGCCCGCCCAGATCGCGGATGAGCTCGTCCCCAGGGCGGAGGTAAAGATGGTAGGTGTTGGCCAGCACCAACGACACGCCCAGTTCGCGCAGGTCGCGGGGGCTGACGGCTTTAACCGTCCCCTGGGTCCCCACCGGGGCGAAGACCGGGGTCGGGATCGTGCCGTGCGGCGTGGTGAACAGGCCCGCGCGCGCGCCGCCGTCCTGTGCTTCCAGGGTGAAAACAAAACTCATCCGTGTGCTCTCCGAAATACAAGCGCCCATTATAGCCAGAACGTTTATGCGGCCCAAGTCCGCCAGAGCCGCTGCTCTCCCCCCGTCTTGGCGGCTCCAGAGGGACGATGTTATACTGCCTGGCATGATAAGTCTCTACGATATGCTGGAAGCGGCGGACGGACAGCTTTTTGGCGAGCCAGCCGCCCACATTTTTACCGACTTCGCCGTCGAGGTGGATCAGGTTGAGCAGGGTTGCCTGTTTGTCGCCCTCAAGACTGACCAGGGTGACGGCCACCTGCACCTGGAGGAGGCGGTGCGCCGGGGCGCGCTGGGACTGGTATGTGCGCAGCCGCCGGATTTTGACACCGAGGGCCTCACGGTCATGATCGTGCGTGATGTCGAGACGGCCCTGATGAACTGGGCGCGCATCGTGATGCGCAAATTCGGCACGGCCACGATAGGGGTGAGCGGTTCGGCGGGAAAGTCGACCACCCGGGAAGTGATCGCGGCTGTGCTGGGCACCCGCTACCAGGTGTACAACAACCCTGGCGGCGTCGCCGGGCGGCTGGGCCTGCCGCTGGCGCTCGGCAAGCTTTCCGCCCAGGACGAACTGGCCGTGCTGGAGCTTTCCACTGACCAGCCGGGTGAGATGGCTCAGCTCATGGAGATCGCGCAGCCGCTGGTGGGCGTGGTGACGAATGTGGGATATTCACACCTGGACCAGCTGGATGATCTGGCGCGTGCCGCCGAGGAAAAAACCGCGTTGGTGGCCGGGCTGCCCGAGGGCGGGCTGGCGGTGCTGAATTACGACTCGGAGCTGGTCCGGGGCATGGCCGAGGCGACCAAAGCCACCGTGTTTTCGGTGGGCATAGACAGCTTTGATGCCGATCTGTTGGCGTATAACATCGTGGTGGGGCGTTACAAGACCGGCTTTGACCTGCGTTATGGGGCGGAGCGTTATGTCGGGCGGTGGGTGCCGCTGTTAGGCCGCCACCAGATTTATGCCGTGATGATTGGGCTGGCCATCGGCCTGAGTTACCAGATCACGATTGAGGAGGGTCTGCGCGCCCTAACGCAGGTGGAGCCGCTGCCGGGGCGGTTGCGCCCGCTTAACGGTCGGGGCGGCTGCCTGCTGGTGGACGACACCTTCAGCGCCAGCCCGCTGTCTACCCAGGCGGCGCTGGAATGGCTGGGGTCGGTTCGTGGGGAGAAGGGCCGCCTGATCTTCGTCATGGGCGATCTCGATCACCTGGGCAATTACGCCCAGCGGGCGCATCGCCAGTTGGGCGAGCAGGTGGCCGGCGTGGCGGATCGGTTTGTGACCCAGGGCAACCTGGCGGCCATCGCCGGGCGGGCGGCCCTGGACTGCGGGATGCCGCGCCATCAGGTCCGCATGACATATAGCCACCGCGACGCCTGCTTGGTGCTGGACGACCTGGGCCCGCATGATGTGGTGCTGGTCAAAGGGAGCCGGTCGGCGCGGATGGATGAGGTTGTCCGGCAGCTGTTGCGGGAGGAGGCGGATGTCCGGCTGTTGGCGCAGCGGATGACCGAGGTTGACCAGGCGTGGAGTGGCCAGGCGGCGTGGCCTTCCTGGGTGGAAGTGGACCTGACCGCCATGGCGGACAACGTGCGCCGCCTGCGGGAAATGTTGGGGCCTGAGGTGGCCCTGATGGCGATGGTCCCGGCGGACGTTTACGGTCACGGGGCGGTGGCCTCCGCTGCCACGGCGGTCATGAACGGCGCGGCCTATCTGGGTGTGGCTTCACTGGAGGAGGCCATCACCCTGCGGAATGCCGGGATTGAGGCTCCGATCCTGGTGGAGGGCTACATTCCGCTGCGGGGGATTCGGGACGCCATCCACTATAACATCACGGTGACGCTGTACGAGCTGGATTTCGCCCGGCTGTGCAACCGCATCGCCGCCGACATGGGCCGCCAACTGCGGATGCATGTCAACATCGATACCGGCATGGGACGGCTGGGGTTGCTGCCCGGCCAGGTGATGAGTTTTTTCCGCAGCCTGAGGAACCTGCGCTACCTGGACGTGGAGGGTATCTACACCGAACTGGCGGCAGCCACTGAAGACAGCAGTTACACCCAGCGGCAGCTGGAGGTTTTTGAAAGCCAGCTCAGCCCGTTGCTGGCCACCGGCCTGAAGTTTAAGTACATTCACGCGGCGAATACGGCGGCGCTGCTGACCATGCCGGAGAGCCACTTCACCATGGTTCGCGCCGGAAGCATTTTGCACGGGCTGGTGCCTTCCCGGCAGGTGCCGTTGCCGGAGGGTTTCAGGCCGACCCTGTGCTGGAAGACCGTGATCGCTCAGGCCAAGCGACTGCCACCGGGCAGCTACGTCGGCGGCGGGCGGCGGTACCGCGCGACCGGCGAGGAGCGGCTTGCCGTGATCCCGGTCGGCTACACCGATGGATTCCGGTCGGAGCCATACCACTGGCGGGAAGTGCTGGTGCGCGGCCAGCGGGTACCCGTGATCGGTCACGTGGGCCTGCATGAAGCGACGCTGGATATCAGCGCCGTCCCGGCATGCCAGGCTGGCGACGAAGTGGTGCTGATCGGGGAGCAGGGGGAGGAGGCGATCACGGCGGAAGAAGTGGCCGGTTGGCTGGAAACCACGGCCTATGAACTGCTGAGCACGATCTTGACGCGGGTTCCCCGCCTGTGACTTCTGCCGACAACCGTTTTCGTTCAAACCTGTTGCCTGCACCCCCCGCCTCATGTACAATCTTAACCATTCAGACC
>DAOTXK010000257.1:0-12416 GCA_034435395.1 Anaerolineae bacterium
GTTCCCGGCCCTGCCGGCGGACGCCCGGCGGATCACGGCGGCCCTGCTGGGCGAGGCCGCGCTGGAGACCGGGCGCATGCGGCGGGGGTTGGGGAGCCTGGAGTCGGCGGCCTATCTGATGATCACCGCCTGCCCGACGTGCCAGCGCAGCTACCTGCACTGGCGGCACAAGCGCCGCAATAACCGGGCGGTGCGAACGCTGCCCCTGGGCCACCTTGACGGCGCTGGCACCCAGACCATGCTGGCCGCCGCCGGTCCGGTCGCCGAGGCTTATGCCCGGCGCGAGCTGATCACCTTCGTGCGGTCGGTCCAGGCGGCGCGGCAGACGGCGGACGCAGACGACGAAATGCCCGATGACGGGGAAGACGGCGGCCCCGCTGGCTGACGCGCCCCGCCGGCCCTCACTGCCGGACCCGGAAATGAGGAGGGGGCATCCCTTGTGCGGTCGGTCCGGTCACCGGCATCGCGCCAGGCTCTTATTCTTCGCCGGGCGTTTCCGGGGACTGCCCTTCGGCAGCCGACTCTCCAGCCGCTGATTCTTCAGCCGCTGGCGGGCGGCGCGCCCTCCCGACCAGCAGGCTTCTGAGCAGCCCGAACGCCAGGCGAATCGCCCGCCGCACCGACCAGGCCACCAGCCGGACGAAACGCCGCCACTGGACCCCTATGCTGCGGAACAGGTTGCCCAACATGCCTCCATCCCCCTGCCTGTCACAGACTGGCGCTACTGCTAGCATACCACAAACCCCCACGGCAGGGGACGGGGCGGCGAGATCAAAAACCGGGGTGAAGGCCCTCTTCCCGGCGAGGCCCTCCCCCGGTGCGGCGCACCAGACGCTCCTGACGGGAAATGTTTACCGGACGGCCAGCGCCGGGGTGGCTTCCAGCACCCGGCGGGCCAACTGGCTACTTGGACTGACCACCACGATCTTACCGCTCCAGTTCTCGTGCAGGGATTGTGGGTCGTCCGCGACGGTGTATTCGGTGGCTTGTGCCTGTTCGCTATCCTGCAACTCGACGGCCAGGTCGACCGGGTGGTCGACCGTGGCCAGCAGCGTATTGACGGCGTCCAGGGCAATCCGGTGATCCTTCCAGTTCCAACTGTCCTCGTAAGTCACGCGCAACACGGTTTTTTCGTCGTTATCCCATGCTACGACTATGCCCATGTCACCTCCTCACCCCGATCATACGGGAAAAACGGCTGGTTGTGGGGGTTTCTTTAGCAATTTTTAATAAATGGCGCTGTGCATCTTGCCTATAAGGGCCGCCGGGCCGCCGGGAATGCCCGAATCACCGCCACCGCGACAGGATGACGACCACCCGCCAGGAAGCTGTGATCGCCTGGACTCGAGACTGCGGCGCGCGGCGGAACGGCGGCGTGAGGGGTGTGCCGGTTGATGAGCGAGCGCAGCAGGTCAGCGAACATCTGGGCCGGTGACGGAGCCGGTGAATCGACGGGGGCGACCGCTGGCCGCCCCCGTTGGGGCTTATGTCTACTGGCAAGCGGTGACCCTCATTCGTTGGTCACCTGGAAGGTGATCGACAACGTCCGGCCCGCCGTGTCGCCGACTGTGACCGTGACATCGGCCCCCGTCCCCGGCGCGCCACAATAAAAATCAAAGCCGATGGCGTTGCCGCTCCGGTTGGAGGTGTTGATCATCACATCGCTGGACGAGATGCTGGCCGAATAGCCGCTCGCCGACGCGCCATCCGACGAGTGGTAGTCCACGCGGGCCGCGCCGAATTTCCAGGCGCTACAGTACGCGTAGGCCACGCTCAGCCAGGCGCCCGCCTCGCCGCCGGTCGCCCCGCCCGCCGGATGATAGCCGCAGGTGGCCGGGTCCCACAGGCACTGGCCGTCGGGGGCCAGCACGCATTCCGCCTGGGCGTAAGGACCGCAGTCGGCGCAGCTTCCGCAGCCGCCCCACTCGCCGGGCGGGGACGGCTCCTCAGTGGTCGACGGCGTGGGACGCGGCGGCAGGGGCGGCCTGAAGAAGAACAGATTCGGGCCGCAGAGCGTCACCGGCAGGGACGGGCCAAAGATGCCGGACCACACCGCGGCCTGGCAGGCGTTCCACACCACCGTCCCCAGGTCCAGGCCGGACAGATCGACCAGGCGCGAGTTGTCGTCGACCAGCCCCTGGTCGTTGAGGGTGACGGCAATGGTCTGGCCGGGGGCCGTCAGGTCGATGGGCACGCCGTTGAGGAAGGTCCGCAGCCGCCCTTCCAGCAGCACGATGACCATGGCCCGGCTCCCATCCGGCAGCGTGACCGTGGTGAAGATGACGGTCGAGCCGAGCCGGACCTCCAGTTCGTTGATGCGCAGCGTGACCTGGGCCAGCTCGGTGCTCTGCACCACCAGGGCGTTGGGCGCTTCGTTACAGGCCTGACCGCCCAGGCCGGTGCTGAAGTAAAAAGCCTGCATCGGCCCGTAGCGCGGGGCGGCGTGGGGGCCGTAAGTCACCGGCAGCGCCGCCAGCCGGGCCTCGTCCTCCACCATGACCAGTTCGTGGAACACCCAGCCCGTGCCGCCGATCTCCAGCGCCACCTCATACCAGTCCCGCGCCTCGCTGACGCCGATCAGCGTCAGGGCCGCGCCGGGCCGCACGCTGGTCAGGATGTTGGCGGCGGTGGTGGGGCGGCTGCGCAGGTTGGCCGGGAAGATGGCCGTCGCCGGGACAGGCTCCACCGCCTGAGCGGCCGCCGCCTCCTCCGGCGTGACAGCGTTTTCCAGCGTGGTGTCGCCCATGAGGAGGAAGGTCACCGCCTGGCCGGGCAGCGTGTCCGGCAGGTTGGCCTGGATGTGCATCACGGCCACGCCCCATAGCTCCTGCTCCAGGTTGAGCGGCGCGGTGCTGATGGTGCGCAGGTCGATCAGGGGGACGCGGTCGGAGGGTGCGTTAAACACCAGATCATCGCGGGGCTCCCAGAAGACGGAGTCGACGCGGTTGAGGCCGTAGCAGGCCGCTTCCCGCTCCAGGCCGCCGCAGTACGTCTCCAGCGAGGATAGCGCGCGCGCCACGAAGACCGGGCATTCCTCGCCACCCTGGGCGGCCACCGGCCCCCCCGCGACCGGCAGCGTCACGGCCGCCGCCACCATCACCAGTAACATCAGGAAACGTCGCCACATAATGATCCTCTATACATGATTATTTGGGGTGCGTAACCCTGCGGACGTATCCTCGAAAAATCTTCGGGCAGCGGTGCTGGCCCTGCCCTTATGTTACCACAGGCCGGCCCGCCTGGATCGCCAACGTCCGTCAGCCATCGGTCACGCCGCCGTCCCTCACCGCCGACGCGGACTAGGCCAGGATGGCCATCCCCGCCGGCGGAAGGTCGAGACGGATGGCCGCCCGGCCGTTCAGGTCGGTCACCGGCACCGTCTGGTTCCGCGGGGGACGGCGCAGCCTGGCATCGCTCCAATCGCTCCGGTACAGAACGATCATCGTCGAGCCGGGGGGATGGAGGGAGCGGTCTACGGTGATCGCCGCCCCCCGGCCTTCCGTCCCGTGGGTGTTGAGCGCCACCAAAACCTCCTGGTCGAACAAAATCCGCGACCAGGCCGTCAGCTCCCCGGCTCCTGGCATGGCAAACGGACGGCCCAGAAAGGACGTCTCCCGCCGGTACTGGCGGCCGCGCCGCAGGGCCAGCCCGGCCCGATGGTCGCCGTTCCGGACGCGGGCGATGGCCGCGATCCGCAGGTAGGACGGATGATCGGGATCAAAAAAGTGGCAGCCGCTGGTGGCGAAAGCGCCGAACATCCCGCCAAACATCGTCTCCCGAATGTACCGGTCCTCAAAGCTGAGCTGTGGCTCAACGGCGTAATCATGGCGGTTCTGGGTGCCGTCGAAGGCCTGCTCGGTGCCGTAGTACAGGCACGGGATGCCCAGGGTGGTGAGCTGCACCCCCACCGCATGGGCGACCTGCTGATGGCGGCTGGGAAGGGGGTTATTGGCGGCGAACCGATGTTTGCCCCGCCCGACCATATCGTGGTCATCCAGGATGGAGACGTGGTAGCGCCCGGTCTCCCGGTGGCTGCCCAGGGCGTCATGCCCGCTGAACTGGTCGAAAAACGCGCCGGGATCGGCCAGCCCTTTCGCCATCTCCGCCAGCCGGACGGTCGGCGCGCCGATGTCCAGCACCGCGTCGATGTTGCGGCCAAAGATGTCCAGGTAATTGCGGGCCATGTCAGCGCCGCCGGTGACTTCGCCCAGCAGCAGGAAGTTGTCCTTGCCGATGGCCTCGGCATACTCGTGGATCGCGCCGCAGAAGTGCCGCGACGCCTCAAACGACAAGTGCTTGACGGTGTCAATGCGGAAGCCGTCGCAGTCGCTCAGCGCGATCCAGTATTGGTAGACCCGGATGGCCGCCGACAGCACGTCATCCCGGTTCAGGTTGAGGTCCTTGAGGTCGAAGAAGTCGCCGCGCCGGAATTCGGCGTCGGGATGCAGCGGGTCCTCCCAAGACTCCGGGTCCCAGCGCCCGATCTGACCGGCGCGTGTGTACCACGCGATCTCCTGAAATTCCTGCGGCCACACGCCGTCGTCCAGCGAGGCGATGACCGGCGTGCTGCTCCCCGCCCCGGAGCGCCAGCCGTGAACGGGATACGGAGGCTGAAAACGGTAGGGCAGCGCCTCGCGGGGGGAGCCGTGATCGTCATAGTACCAGTTGTTCCCGGAATGGTTGTAGATGATGTCCAGCAAGACATATACCCCCCGGTCGTGGGCGGCGTCGACCAAGTCGCGCAGGTCCTGGCGCGTGCCGAAGCGGGGATCGACATCCAGGAAGTTCTGGATGCCGTAGCCGTGATAGGTCTCCAGGTCGGGCCGCTGTCGCCAGATCGGCCCGATCCACAGCGTCGTCACGCCCAGACCTTTCAGGTAGTCCAGCTTGCTGGCGATGCCCCGCAGGGTGCCGCCCTGGAAGCGTTTGCCGGCGGCCATCCAGACGCCCCGGTCCGGGGCCTGGAAGGCGTCCGGCTGCCCCCGGTCGAAGAGGGGGCGCTGGTCCTCGCCGCCGTCGCTGAAGCGATCCGGCAGGAGGAAGTACAGGACCTGATCGCGCCAGTCCGCCGGGCTGGGAAACACGCGGCCTCGCGGGTGCAGGCCGACGGCGGCAAGCGTGGTGGGAAGGGGATGGTCGATGGTGACTGGCATGCTTATTCTCCTGCTGGCGGGGTGGGCGCGCCAGCTGCTGGGGTCTGGCGGCCAGCCCAGGCTCGGCTGGCCGGATGAAATACCAGGGTAATTGTACCGCATTAATCGAGAATAGTCGCCCGGTGCACCGCCGGGGACGGTGTGGCGGGCTGGCCGGTCACTCAGCGGGCGCTGCTGGGGGCGTTGCGGTCCGGCGCTTCCACGAACAACACATGGAGCTTCAGGCCGCCCAGCCGGATTTCGTCGCCATCGCGAAGCACATGCCACTGGTTCGTCTTCAGGCGCTTGCCGTTGAGAAAAGTCCCGTTGGTGCTCCCCAGGTCTGTGATGTGCAGCGTGTCCTCGACGATGCCCAGGCGGGCATGCTGCCGGGAGACCCCCAGCGCCGTCCCGTTATAGACGCCCAGGTCCACGTCGGGCACCTGATCGGTCAGGGGATCGAGCCGCCCCAGGATAACGGACTGCCGTTCATGCACATCGACCTCAATGTCGTCCTCCGCCCCCACCACCCGGAGGAGCAGGCGGTGATGCCGGGTGAGGCGGGCGCTTCCCCAGCGGGGATGGCGCTCCAGGCCGTTGTCGACGGTGTATTCGGGTGTTTTTTGCAGAGGGTCTAATGCCTGTCCACAATAAAGGCAGAACAGCTTGTCTTCCGGATTTGGGCGCTTGCAGTGCGGGCAGTCAATCATACAAAAGCCTTCTCCCCAGAAACATACCAGCCGCCCAGGCCAGACGGGCGCCACCAACCACCAGAAACCCCATTAACCGCGCCCCCGCCCCTACAATCGGCGTTGCCCCCACGCGAGAAAAACCGTAAACGTTTCAGCGGGACGTGCATCAGGGCCCGATATTTGTAGTGTAAACCCAATCCGCCAGTTGTTGCCTCTTCCCGGAAGATTTTATAAATTTTTCACACGGACGCGCTGCCGGTGGGCCGCCGTCCTGGCGCGCCCCCCGGCCCCTGAAAGGAGCGCGGGAGACATGAATAAACAAACAGCTGGCCTGGCGATAATCCTGGGAGCGATGGTCTTTTTTTCGCTGGGAACGGTCGGGCTGGCGACTGTGCTGCCGGCTGCGCTCACCCCCACCCCGGCCACCGGCAGCCTGCCCGCCGAGACGCCAACCGCAGGCGAGTTTGTGACGGTCAGCGACGGCCAGTTCATGCTGGCCGGTCATCCGCACTATTTCGTCGGCGTCAACTTCTGGCAGGGCATGAACCTGGGCGTGGACGGCCCCGGCGGCGATCGGGCCCGCCTGGTGGCCGAGCTGGATCATTTGCAGCGGCTCGGCGTGACCAACCTGCGCATCATGGCCTCGTCGGAAGGTCCCGACAAAGAACCGTACCGTATGACCCCCGCCCTGATGACCGCGCCGGGGGAATATAACCCGAGCGTCCTTGATGGACTGGATTACCTGATGGCGCAGATCGGCCAGCGGGGGATGCGGGCGGTGATGGTGCTGACCAACTACTGGCAGTGGTCCGGCGGCATGGCCCAATACGTCTCGTGGCAGGAAGGAACCGCCATCCCCTATCCGGGCGACTGGGATGTGTTTATGGCCTACGCGGCGCGGTTCTACGACTGCGCTGCGTGCCAGACCTGGTACCGCCGCCACATTGCCATGATCATCAGCCGCATCAATCCCTACACCGGACTGGCATATGGCGAAGACCCGGCGATTTTTGCCTGGGAACTGGCCAATGAGCCGCGCCGGTATCCGCCGGCATGGATCGACGAAACCGCCGCCTTCATCAAGTCGCTCGATCCCCATCATCTGGTCACCACCGGTTCCGAAGGCTCCCCGCCGTGGGAATCGCAGGACTTCCGCGCCACGCATGACGGCCCGGACATCGATTACGCGACCATTCACATCTGGCCGCAGAACTGGGGCTGGTACGATCCCCTGAATCCTGCCACCTACGCCACGGCGGAGGTCAACGCCCGCCGCTATTTCCAGACCCACGCGGCGGCAGCGGCGGCGTTGGGCAAACCGCTGGTGCTAGAGGAGTTCGGGCTGGCCCGTGATTGGGAACCGCTCCACGACATCTATAACCCCGCCTCGCCGACGACCTGCCGGGACCGGTTTTACACCGCCATGTTCGAGGAGGTTTACCATTCCGCGTCTACGGGCGGCCCGGCGGCGGGCGCTAACCTCTGGGCCTGGTCGGCGTTGGCGCGACCGGGGGACGATTGGGTCGGCGACCCCCCGCATGAGACTCCCGGCTGGTATTCGGTCTACGACACAGATGTATCAACGCTGGCGATCATCGCCGCCTACGCCGAGGCGATGGCTGGCGTGAGAGAATAAACCGGGCCGACGACGCGGTGTCGATCGGGGACGATTCGCCGGAGTCCAATGAGGCGCTCTCGATGCCCCACCCAACCAAGAGACCCTCTGTAGCGGCGGGGGGAGCGTCGCGATTCATCGCGCCGCTACATCGCCGCGGCCTGGGGGGCTATCCCACGCCCGTCTGAGCCGACGAACGGCGCATCGTAATGCGCCGCTACGGGCGGGCGAGTCGTAGCGGCAGCAGGGATGCCGACGCCCTGGGTAGCGGCGCGATGAGTCGCGCCGTTGCTGATGGATATCCGTCCTGATTGGTTAAAGTTCACGATGCCGACGCCCTCATCACAGGGAGTGCCGCGATTCAGCACGACGTTACTGTGCCCGGCGGCGACTCCCGCGTTATACTGGGGCGGAATAACAGGCTTTGGCTGTCTCACGGGTCTGGTGGCAGACCAGGAAGGATATCGCTCATGGAATACCGCAGGTTCGGACGCACCGGCTGGCCGGTCAGCGAGGTCGGCTATGGCATGTGGGGCCTGGCCGGGTGGACCGGCTCCGCCGACGCCGAGTCGCGGCAGTCGTTGACTCGCGCCGTGGAGCTGGGCTGCACCTTCTTCGACACCGCCTATGCCTACGGCGACGGCCACAGCGAGCGGCTCCTGGGGGAGCTGGTGCGCGCGCATCCGGACCGGACGCTCTATGTGGCCACCAAGATTCCGCCCAAAAATCGGAAGTGGCCTTCCCGGCGCGGGTATCCCCTGGCCGACTGTTTCCCGCCGGAGCACATCACGGCCTACGTCCACAAGAGTCTGGAGAACCTGGGGCTGGACCGCATCGACCTGATGCAGTTCCATGTGTGGGAGGACGACTGGGCCACGGACGAGCGCTGGCAGCGGGCCGCCGACGACCTCAAGCGGCAGGGGCTGGTCCGGGCGTGGGGCGTCAGTGTCAACCGCTGGGAGCCGGAAAACTGCCTGAACACCCTGCGCACAGGGATGATCGACGCCGTGCAGGTGATCTACAACATCTTCGACCAGGCCCCGGAGGACGCGCTGTTCCCGCTGGCCGAGGAACTGGACATCGCCATCATCGCCCGCGTGCCGTTCGACGAGGGCACCCTGACCGGCACGCTCACCAGGGACACCCGGTGGCCGGAAGGCGACTGGCGCAACAGTTATTTCGTGGCGGAGAACCTCCGCCAGTCGGTGGACCGCGCCGAAGCGCTGCGCCCACTGATCCCCCCTGGCATGACCATGTCGGAGATGGCCCTGCGCTTCATCCTCTCCCACCCGACCGTCAGCACGGTGATCCCCGGCATGCGTCGGCTGCGCCACGTGGAGGCCAACATCGCGGTCAGCGATGGGAAGGGCCTGCCCGCCGGGCTGATCGCCCAGCTACGCGCCCACCGCTGGGACCGCACCCCCACCGACTGGTCGCAGTAGGCGCCGGTCGAGAGGCAACGGCGGCCCGATGATCGTTAACAAAACAATCCAGGCGCTCACGCGGGCGCGGGAGGCCGTCCGCGCGCCCGCAGCGGCGCGATGAATCGCAACGTTCCCCAAGACGAGGTCGCCGGCCCGTAGCGGCGCGATGAATCGCGCCGTTTTTGATCGGCGTCGGCATCCGTGCCTCACCACGAATAGGCCGCCTATCGACGGTTTCTCATGCTCCGTTTATGATGTTGGGTCACATCTGTGCACCCAATGGTCCTACAATGTGCTACAATATGATCTGATTTTCAGAAAATCCGATCTCAGAACAGGCGAGACATGGCCATCACCGTTTTGATGCGCCAGCGCGGCGCGATCACGCTGCCGGTCAAACTCCGGCAAAAATATGACTTTGAGGAAGGATCGGTTTTCACCGTCATCGATCTTGACGGCGCTATTCTTCTGATCCCCAGAACCACGGCTGTGCCCAAGCTGGCCGCCGAGATCGAGCAACTGCGCCAGGAGGCAGGCGTCTCACTGGAGGAACTGCTGGCAGGGCTTCGCGAAGAGCGGGAGAGGTACTACACCGAAAAATATGGGGGCGAATAAACCAGCTATTCGAGATCGGTCAGGGCGGCTCGAATCTTAACCAGCAGGTTGAACGTCACCAGATAACGGCGCGGGCACGGTGTTCCCCACAAGGAGGGCGGCGACTATGACGGATAACGCCTGGGTGCGGCAGTTCCCCGCCGCGATCACGGTGTGCGATCCGGCGGGTTTGATCCTGGAGATGAACGACCGGGCGGCGGCCAACCACGCGGCAGACGGCGGGCGAGCGCTGATCGGGTCCAACGTCCTGGACTGCCACCCCGAACCGGCGCGGTCCAGGCTGCGGACGCTGCTGGCGACGCGGCAGGCCAACGTTTATACCATCGAAAAACACGGCGTCAAAAAGCTGGTCTACCAGCAGCCCTGGTACCGGGACGGCGTGTACGGCGGGCTGGTGGAGCTGGTGTTGGAGCTGCCGGACGAGATGCCGCATTTTGTGCGGGGGTGAGGTTCCGCCAACCCGGCCCCGGCGAACTGCCTTCCACGAACCTCGTCATTAGTAGTGACCGTCACTCTGCGGCGTATCCGCGCCAGGACCCGCCGCCTGCTATAATTCCTTCCACGGGATGACCCAGGCGGAAGGCCATGCCTCACATCGGCATCATCACCACCGTGCATGACCCGTTCGACAGCCGCGTCTTCCACCGCGAGGCGCGGACGCTGGCCAGGGCGGGCTACCGGGTCACGCTGCTGGCCCAGGGCGCGCCGGACGCGATGATCGACGGCGTGCGGCTGCGGCCTCTGCCGCCGCGCCAGTTTTCGCTCCGGGCGCGGGCGCGGGGCCTGGGGATCGCCTGGCAGGCCGCGCTCCGCCTCGACGCCGACGCCTACCACCTGCCCGACCCGGAGTTGACCCCGGTCGGCGTCCTGCTCAAGCTGGCCGGGCGGCGGGTGGTGCTGGACGTGCACGAACACACGCCCTATCACCTCCTGGAAAAGCCGTATATCCCCCGCCCGCTGCGCGGTCCCCTGGCCTGGCTCTACGACGGCTGGGAGCGGCTGGCCGGGCGGCTGTGCGATCGCGTCATCACCGTGGGGGAAGCCATCGCCGGGCGCTTCCCGCCAGGGCGAACCGTCATCGTGCGCAACCTGCCGGACCTGGAGCGCTTCCGGCCCGCCGATCCCGCCCGCCCGGCCTCCGACGGGACGATCACGGCCATCTACACCGGCGTGGTGGAGCGCCCGCGCGGCCTGCTCAACGCCGCTCAGGCGGCCAGCCGACTGCCGCTGGCGTGCCCGCTGCGGGTGCGGATCGTGGGGCCGTGCCCGTTCCCGGCCTTCGCCGAGGAACTGCGGGCCGCCGGAGGGAACCGCGTCTCCGTCGAGCCGCCGGTGCCCTATGAGGGGATTCCCGACCTGCTGGCCGCCTCCCACCTCGGCCTGGAGCTGGCCCTGCCCACCCCGCTTAATACGCTGCTGTGGCCGCGTAAGGTGTTTGAGTACATGGCGGCAGGGCTGCCCGTATTGCGCGCCCATTATCCCGCCTGGGAGGCCTTCGCGCCGGTGGGGAGCGTGGCCGTCGACCCGGAGGACGTGGACGCCATCGCCGGGGCGCTGCGCCGTTTGGTGGAAGACGCCGATCTGCGGGCGCGGCTGGGCGCGGCAGGGCGGGCGCTGGCGCAGGAACGGTATCGCTGGGACAATGAGGCACGGACGCTGCTCGATCTATACGCCAGCCTGATCGGGCCGCCGGACGCATGAGGGTTGTTGGGCGTTCTATGGTGGATGAGAGGGGCACGGGCGACGTGCCAGGCGGGCCATGAACCAGACCCCAGACGACAATGCCAACCTGCCGCTGGTATCGGTGGTCATGCCCGTGCGGAACGAGGCCGACTTCATCGCCCACAGCCTGGGCGCGGTCCTGGCGCAGGATTACCCCGCCGACCGCCTGGAAATCCTGGTGGTGGACGACGGCTCCACCGACGGCACGCCGGAGGCCATCGCCGCCCTGCCCGGCGCGGCGCGGGCCAGGGTGCTGCGGAGCCAGGGCGGCCTGATCGCCTCCGCGCTGAACACCGCCGTGCGCCGGTCGCGGGGGGCGGTCATCGTGCGGGTGGACGGCCACACGGTCATCGCCCCGGATTACGTGCGGCGCTGCGTGGAGCAGTTGCAGGCCACCGGCGCGGACAACGTGGGCGGGCTGATGCGCCCGGTGGGCCTGACGCCGATGGGCCGGGCCATCGCCGCCGCCATGTCCTCGCCGTTTGGGCTGCCCGCCCGCTTCCACTATGACGAGCGCGCCCAGGACGCCGACACGGTTTACATGGGCGCGTGGCGGCGGGATGTATTTGAGCGCGTCGGCCTGTTCAACGAGCGACTGGCCATCAACGAAGACTACGAGCTGAACTACCGCATCCGCAAGGCGGGAGGGCGGGTGTTCCTCGCGCCGGACGTGCGCTCCGTCTACTACGGGCGGCAGACGCTGGGCAGCCTGTGGCGGCAGCACTTCCGCTATGGGGCGTGGAAGGCCCGCATGATCCGGCTGCACCCACGGTCCGTCCGCCCGCGCCACCTGGCCGCGCCGCTGCTGGTCCTGGCGGTGGCCGTCCTGGCGGTGGGGGGCCTCCTCGACGGGCGGGGATGGGCGGCGCTGGGGCTGCTGCTGGGCCTGTACGCCCTGGCGACGCTGCTGGCGAGCCTCCGGACGGCGGCCCGCCGGGGCTGGGACCTGCTGCCGCGCCTGCCGCCCGCCTTCGTCACGCTGCACCTGGCCTGGGGGAGCGGCTTCTGGCGGGGGCTGCTCCGCCCGCCGCGCAGCCCAACCCCATCGTAGCGGCGGACGGGGGTCCGCCGCGCTGGCAGGCCCTCCATAACCCGCGACCGTCGGACCGCAGTGACGGCACAATGCCCCGCATTGACAAACCGGCCGTTTTTGCGCATGCTTGAGGAATGAGATACCTGACCCTGGCCCTCACCCTGGTCAGCATCGCCCTCGCCC